>JAABUA010000015.1 GCA_011389515.1 Desulfobacteraceae bacterium | reverse complement strand
GTACCCGCTTTCGATCATCCCCTGCATGGCCTCGCGGCTGTCCTTGTCAAAGGCAACCGCCGGGCCCAGCACCCAGCTGATATAACCGTGATCCCGGTCGTGATGCAAAATCCGGTATAAATCGTCGTAAGACCGGGAAAAGGGGGTTTCCCGGGTTCCGCGGGTCCGAAAGACAAATTTGTCGGTGGTTTGACCTGCGGGCGGGTCAAAACCGGTTGTATGGATGTAGATGCCTTCCTCGCCGTTTTCCGTTCGGCCCATAGCCACCAGGTCTCCTTGCCGGACATTTCGGGGTTCAAGCACATCGAGGGCTTTGTCCCGGAGAACCAGAACGGCATCCATACGGCTTTCCGGCGCCAGAAGCCACGATCCGCCGCCCATGTGGACATATTCCGGATAGTTCGATGTTCCATGGAACTCGGCGGGAACCACTCCGTCTGCCGGTGCGGGGTCGAAGCGCGCAGCCGGGGCGTTTTTCAGTTCCGGACGGGAGAAGTCCGGCGGGGTGTAGGCGGGGATGATGGGTTGCAAGGTTTTTCCTTGTCTGTTATGGAAAAATAGTAAAATCTTGTTTTATGGCCGAAATGGCCTTATATATTAACAATAAGCAAATCCGGCGGTGTCGGCAAATTTTCAGCCCGATTAAATGGCTATTTCCCCAATTTTTGTTTGAACAGGTCTTTTCAACCCATTTCAGGATTAACGGTCCATGAAAGCGATTCCGATTTTTCCCTGCCCGGTCCGGGAAGTGGCGCACACGTGGATTCGCCTGTCCGACGGCACCCGCCTGGCGGCCCGGCTCTGGATTCCGGAGGCAGCCGAACACCTTCCTGTGCCGGCTATCCTGGAGTACATCCCTTACCGCAAGCGCGATTTTGAAGCCGTCGGCGATGCCGTTACCCACGGATATTTTGCCGGCCACGGCTATGCCTGTGTCCGGGTCGACCTGCGCGGCGCCGGGGAGTCGGAGGGCGTGCTCCGGGATGAATATCTGCCCCTGGAGCAGCAGGACGGCCTGGAAGTACTCCGGTGGATCGCCGCCCAGCCCTGGTGCAACGGCAACATCGGCATGATCGGCATCTCCTGGGGCGGGTTCAACGGACTTCAGATCGCCGCCCTGCAGCCGCCCGAGTTGAAGGCCGTTATCACGGTCTGTTCCACGGATGACCGGTACGCGGACGACGTCCATTATATGGGCGGATGCCTCCTTGGGGACAACCTGTCCTGGGCATCCACCATGTTTGCCTACAACGCGTGCCCGCCCGATCCGCTGCTGGTTGGAGAGACGTGGCGGGACATGTGGATGGAGCGGCTTGAAAAAAGCGGCCTGTGGCTGGCCGAGTGGCTTTCCCACCAGCGGCGGGACGACTACTGGCGCCACGGTTCCGTGTGCGAGGATTTTGCAGCCATCCGGTGCCCGGTGATGGCGGTCAGCGGCTGGGCAGACGGGTATTCCAATGCGGTATTCCGGCTGCTGGCCGGACTTGACACGCCGCGAAAGGGCTTATCGGTCCCTGGAGCCATAAGTATCCCCATTTCGGCGTACCCGGTCCGGCCATCGGGTTTCTCCAGGAAGCGATCCGTTGGTGGGACACCTGGTTGAAAGGCGAAGAGACCGGGATCATGGAAGAGCCCATGCTTCGGGTCTGGATGCAGGACAGCGTGCCCCCCTCCACCCGCTACCGGAAGCGCCCCGGCCGCTGGGTGGCCGAAGCGTCCTGGCCTTCTGAACGCATTGTTGAAACGCAGTTCTGTCTGGATGCCGCACACCTTATTTTGGAAGATGCAGCGGCGGCATCCCCCAATACCGCCGAACAGGAATCGACTGCCATGACCATCCAGTCTCCGCTCAGCGTGGGGTTATATGCCGGCAAATGGTGCTCTTATGCCGCGCCGCCGGATCTTCCTCACGACCAGCGCGAAGAAGACGGCGGTTCCTTGGTATTTGAAACCCGGCCGCTTGAGGAGCCATTGGAAATTCTGGGCGCACCGATTTTACACCTTGCGCTTTCCGCCAGTCGGCCCGTGGCCATGGTCGCCGCCCGGCTTTCCGACGTGGCCCCGGATGACAAAGCCACCCGCATCACCTACGGGATGCTCAACCTCTGCCACCGAAACGGGCATGACAAGCCCGAAGATTTGGTACCGGATCGGTCCTATACGGTATCGTTTCCGTTAAACCATATCGCCCAGCACTTCCCGGCCGGCAACCGCCTGCGCCTATCCATATCCACTTCTTACTGGCCCCTGGCCTGGCCGCCGCCTCGCCCGGTGCGGCTTACGATTCATACCGGGGCAAGCCGCATCGCGCTGCCCGTGCGCAAGCCACAGGAAAGCGACAAGGCGCTTCGGCCGTTTGCCAATCCCGAAGGCGCCCCGCCGCCGGCCATGACCCGCATGGCGCCCAAAAATCTCAAATGGCGGGTGATTCGCGATCTTGGCGACGACATCTCCACCCTGGAAGTGATCAAGGACGAGGGCGTATTCCGGTTGGATGACATCGATTGGACGGTCGGCAGCAAAACCCTGGAATGGTACACCTACCAGGGGGATGATTTTGGATCGGTCCGGGGGGAAACCCGCTGGCAGCGAAGCTTCGGCCGCGGCGACTGGTCCGTGCGCACCACCACCCGTACTGTGCTGACATCCACCAATAGCCATTTTCTGCTGCATGCCGAGCTCGATGCCTGGGAACAAGACGAGCGGGTGTTTTCTCACAACTGGAAATACGAAATTCCCAGAGACCACCTATAGCTGCCATCCCGGCAGGACGAAGCCGACAGGGTGGCCATTTTCGGCCCGCCGGGGACCTGGCAGTTGCGGCGGTGGTTTTTTGACAGTTTTAAACAAAAATGCGAGGGGTATCGGCCATGAATTACAGAGAGGAAAAAGACGCTCTGGGTAAACGGAAAGTCCCGGCGGACGCCTACTACGGCATACAGACCCTACGGGCAATGGAAAATTTTCAGGTCACCGGGATCAGCATTGCCCACTTCACCCACCTGATCGAAGCTATTGCCTGCGTGAAAAAAGCCGCGGCCATGGCCAACATGGAGCTTGACCTGCTGCCGGAAACGATCGGAACGGCCATTATCCGGGCTTCCGAAGAAGTCCGTGAAGGCAGGCTCAACGAGCATTTCCCGGTGGATGTCATCCAGGGGGGTGCCGGCACATCAGTCAACATGAACGCCAACGAGGTCATCGCCAACCGGGCCCTTGAAATCATGGGATACGGCAGGGGGCGCTACGAGTATTGCCATCCCAATAATCACGTCAACCTGTCGCAGTCCACCAACGACGTCTACCCCACGGCGCTTCGCATCGCAGCCATATGGAGCGGTTATGACCTGCAAAAGGAACTGCACCGGTTGACGGAGGCTTTTCTGGCCAAGGGCGAAGCATTCGACGATGTGATCAAAATGGGGCGTACGCAGTTGCAGGATGCGGTTCCCATGACATTGGGCCAGGAGTTTACCGCTTTCGGCGTGACCATTGGCGAGGATGAACATCGGCTCACCGAGGCCCTTACCTTGTTGCTGGAGATCAACATGGGGGCCACGGCTATTGGTACCGGCATCAACACCGTACCGGAATACGCGGCCATTGTAAGTGAAAAGCTAAGAGATGTCACAGGGCTCCCCCTGCGCCAGTCTGCCAACTTGATCGAGGCAACCGCAGATACCGGGGCCTATGTGCAGCTTTCGGGTATCCTGAAGCGAATCAGCCTCAAGCTGTCCAAGATATGCAATGACCTGCGGCTTCTGGCATCCGGCCCCTATACCGGATTTCGTGAAATCAATCTCCCGCCGGTGCAGCCGGGCTCCTCCATCATGCCGGGCAAGGTGAATCCGGTCATTCCGGAAATGCTCAACCAGGTCTGCTTCCAGGTCATCGGAAACGATCTCACGATCTCCTTTGCAGCGGAAGGGGGGCAGCTGCAGCTGAACGTATTTGAGCCCATTATCGCTTTCAATTTGTTTCAATCCATGGAAATACTGTTAAACGGGTGTTATATATTCAACCAGAAATGCCTCCGGGGCATAACGGCCAACGCGGAGCATTGCGCGCAGATGGTCCGGGAATCACCGGGCCTTGTGACCGCCCTGGTGCCGTACGTAGGCTATGACCACGCCGCGGAACTGGCCTGCCGTGCGCTGACAGAAAAAAGAAGCATCTACGAGCTGGTCCTGGAAAAAGGGCTGCTCAGTGAAAAGGAGCTGGAAGAGATCTTAGACCCCCGGAAAATGACGGCCCCCCGCAAGGGGAAGCCGCGGAGGTAGGCCGGAGCCCGGTACCTATCCATCACGGCTTGGTCATATCCTGCACCCCGCCCGCCATGGGCGCGGCTTCTCCCATCGGGAGTTTTATCGGAGAACTCAGCACCTGGATGGCGATCTGCGGATCGGTTTCCGGCACGGCCTGCTGCGCTTTTTCCGGAAAAAGCGCCGGTATGGTAAGGTCCTCGTAGGAAAACCGGAGCATCAACCGCACCTGCCGGTACTTGTCCAGAAGATCCTTCTGGCTGTCCGCGCCCAGGTAGATAAAGGCGGTGGCATAGCTGTAGCTGTCCTGCTCCGGGATGTCCGAGAGCCTCATCCCGACCTTGCCCTGGATATCGATCAGCATGCCCGGGACTTTTTCACTGATTCCAAGGATATCATCTTTGGTCGGTATCCCGGTGATCCGCTTGTCTTGGTATTCCCGGAGAAAAAACTTTCCGGCTACCCGGAATTTCCCTTCCCGCTTCGGAAACGCAGGGTCCCGGCCAAGCGCCACGTCGAGCATGATCTGGTGGTTGGATGCGCCGTCCACCTTCATGAAAAGATCGGAATGCGACTGGGGAATGCGGGTGTTGATCTCCAGAAACCAGATTTGGTCATGTTTTTCATCCCAGAAAAATTCGAGGTTGAAGGCGGAGTGGTCAAAGCCGATGTGCGTCATGACCTTTTCGCTGATTTCTGCCATTTTTTTCCGCACGCGCCCGGGGAGTGCCGAGGGATATTGGTACCGGGAAAAGGTGGTCCGGTTGGGCTCCCGGATGGAATCGATAATGCCGTAGCAATGCACCGCACCGCTTCGGACGTAGCCTTCCAGGGTGCACTGGTGCCCGGAAATGATCTGTTCGGCCACGCAAAATCCTGAATTTACGCGGGCCACTTCCTCCGGCAGCACCACCATGTCCAGCAGGTAGTCAAAGGGCTTGAACAACCCGATTTTTTTCCGCAGGATCCCGATGGCCCGATTAAAAGCCCTTTTGTTGTTGATCCGGAACCCGAGCTGGGAGGCGGTGGATTTGACCGGCTTGATCCAGAAGGGAAAATCAAGGGCGATTTTTTCAAGGGCGTCCTCGTCAAACGGTTCGAACGTGGTAAACCGGGGGACGTGCTCGGCGATGACCTGTTTTTGCTCCAGCCGACTCCAGTACTTGTGCTCGCACTTGAGCACGCTTTCGAGCGTCGGGCCGGGCACGCCGAACTTGGCGCACAGAATCGGCGTCATCGTGCTCACCGGGAAATCCGTGTACCCGACAATGGCGTCGATGGGGCCGTCAAAGCGTTGTAGCTCCTTTTCGGCTTCCGCCAGCATGTCGGCCAGCCGGTATTGGCCGCTGTCGATTAAGGCATGGATGTCGAGCAGGCCGATAAAGTTGCACTCATCGGCATGTTTGAGGGATTGCAGCATCTGGAGATTGAAATCGTCCAGGCCGATAATAAATACGTTTTTCTTCATTTTCTCCGAATTTTCTCCCATCCATTGTAGAAGACATGTCACCCGGTCCGGTACGGAACCAGTTTCCGCTCGGACAGGTGAAAAACATCGCCGGGTACCAGAACATGCACGCTTAAGTTTTCTATGGAGATAAGCTCTCCTTCGTTGATGGAGGCCATGTTGGTGTGCCGGATGCCTGTGCCGTCCACCACGATGATCAGGCCGGACCCCACGGCCTCCTGGATGTCGCCTTCCCGGATCAGCAGTCCCGTGTCTTCGCCCAGACCGATGCCCAGCGATGACGGATTGGCGGCAACCGCCTGGAAAAGCCGTCCGATCCGGCCGCGTTTGACAAAGTGGGTGTCAATGATCACGTTCTGAATGAAGCCGAAGCCGCTGCTCAGCCTGACCTCACCCTTTCTGAGGGCCTCGTGGCTGCTCCCTTCGTATATCATGGTTTCGGACATGGCCATGGCCCCGGCGCTGGTTCCGGCAACCACCACGGGCTCATGGATATATCGCTCATGGATTACGCTCAGAAATTCCGTGCCGCCTAAAATCGTGGTCAGCCGCAGTTGGTTTCCGCCGGTGAACAAAAATCCTTCAGCTTCCCGGGCCCGCTGAACCATCTCTTCGTGCAGCGCATCTTTCCGTTCCCGGATGTCGAGTACCCCGACATTTTCAAAACCCAGGTTTTTAAATGCCTTGATATACTGTTTTCCGGTTTTTTCCGGGATGCCCGATGCGGTGGGGATGATTTCGATGCGGTTTGTGTTGCCGTTCAGCGACTCGCAGAACCGCGTGATAATGGCGGACTCGATTTCAGGGATCTCGCCGTTGCCGATTTCCTCCGTGCCGTTGGTTTCTAAAGGAAGATACAGATCGCCGCCAATAATGATCAAAATGCCTTTTGTTTTTTTCATTAACTGATTATAATTACTCGTGTGGAGCATAGCAAGAAAGTATTCTTTTATTTTTTGCCTTCCAAACAGGATTATCGGGGTTGAATCCGTATTATTAATCAGTAGGGACAGTTGCAGAAAAAGGAAAAACCGGCATTATGAAAATTTTGGAAACAAGGGTCCTGCGCGGCCCGAATTACTGGTCCAACCGGCGTTACAACCTCATTGTCATGCGCGTTGACTTGGAAGAAATGGAACACTACCCCTCCAACACCATCCCCGGGTTTCCGGAGCGTCTTGAAAGTCTTCTACCCTCCCTGCATGAACACCGGTGCTCCCGGGGGTATGAAGGGGGCTTTCTGGAGCGGGTAAAAGAGGGGACCTGGATGGGGCATGTGATGGAGCACGTGGCGCTGGAACTCCAGGTTCTGGCCGGGATGCAGTGCGGGTTCGGCCGGGCCCAGACCGATGAACCGGAAGGGGTCTATAACGTTGTCTTTGACTACGAAGTGGAACAGGCGGGACTGTATGCAGCGCAAGCCGCCTTTGACATGGTCCGGGCCATGATCGCAGGCGACCCCTATGACCTGGAAAAGGACATCCTGCATTTGCGCGAAATCCGGGAGGAGGAGCGGTTCGGGCCGAGCACCCAGTCGATTGTCGATGCGGCGAAAAAGCGCAATATTCCGCTGCTGCGGCTCAATAACCACTCGCTGGTCCAGCTGGGCTGGGGGGTTCACCAGCAGCGGATCCAGGCTACCATTACGGGCCGCACCAGTAGCATCGGGTTGGAGATCGCCTATGACAAGGAAGAAACCAAGAACATGCTCTACGACAACGCCTGCCCGGTTCCGTCCGGGTATGTGGTGTATTCGTGGGAGGAAACCCAACGGGCCGTCTCAAGTATCGGTTTTCCCGTGGTCATCAAACCCGTGGACAGCCACCACGGCAAAGGGGCCACCATCAATATCCGTAGCGAAGAGGATGCAGAAGCGGCCTTTGAAGCGGCCCGGTATCATTCCAGCCGGGTGATTGTCGAAAAATATATCCACGGAAACGACTACCGTCTGTTGGTGATAAACTATCGTCTCGTGGCTGCGGCCCGCCGCATCCCCGCGCATGTCACCGGTGATGGAAAATCCACCATCCGGGAGCTGATCGACATCGTCAACAGCGACCCGCGCCGGGGATACGGACATGAAAAGATGCTGACCGAGATCACCGTCGACGCCATGACTCTGCGCCTCCTGGAGCAGGCGGGCTATACCGTGGAAACCGTCCTTTCGGAAGGAGAAATTTTCTACCTCAAAACAACGGCAAACCTCAGCACCGGCGGCGTCTCCGAGGACGTAACCGATACGGTGCATTCCTACAATATCTTCATGGCCGAGCGGGTGGCCCGCATTATCGGCATCGACATCTGCGGCATCGACGTGATCGCCCCGTCGCTTACCGAACCCATCAGCGAAAACGAGGGGGCAATCATCGAGGTCAACGGCGCGCCGGGATTTCGCATGCACCTTTCCCCGACCGTCGGCCAGCCGAGAAACGTGGCGGAACCGGTGATAGACATGCTTTTTCCCGGCGGAGATTCGGCCCGGATTCCCATTGTTTCCGTCACCGGCACCAACGGCAAGACGACCACGGTCCGCCTGATCGCCCATATCATGCGGATGAGCGGCAAAAACACCGGCTGCACCACCACGGACGGCATCTATATCCAGAACAGGCTTTTGTATAAAGGGGACTGTTCCGGCCCGGAAAGCGCCCGGTTTGTGCTGCGTGATCCAACGGTGGACTACGCGGTTTTCGAAACCGCACGCGGCGGGATCCTGCGCTCCGGGTTAGGCTATGATTTAGGCGATGTCGGCGTGGTCACCAACGTGGCCTCGGATCACCTGGGACTGAGCGGCATTCATTCCCTGGAGCAGCTGACGCGGCTCAAATCGATCGTGGTGGAAAATATTTATCCGGAGGGATATGCGATTTTGAACGCTGATGACGAGCACGTATATTCCATGCGGGATAACATCGGCTGCCATGCGGCATTATTCAGCATGGATGCGGACAATCCCCGGATACACGAGCACTGCGCCGCAGGAGGGCTTGCAGCCGTTTACCGGGACGGAAGCATTGTGTTGCGGAAAGGAGACTGGGAAATTCTCGTGGACAAAGTGATCAACATTCCCTTGACGTATTCCGGCAGAGCCGCCTTTCAGATTCAGAATATCCTGGCCGCGTGCATAGCCGCCTTTGTCCGGGACGTGAAGATTGATGACCTGCGCGCCGCGTTGCAGACGTTTTTTCCCTCATCAGCCCAGCTTCCCGGGCGGATGAATATTTTCGAGCTGGAACGCTTCCGGGTACTCATCGACTATGCGCACAACCCGGCGAGCATGGAGGCGATCGGCCGCTTCGTCCGGACGCTGGGCGTATCGTCCAGCGTGGGCATCGTGGCGGGAACCGGCGACCGGCGGGACGAAGATCTGCGGGAATACGGCCTGGCGGCGGCACGGCACTTCGACCGGGTCATCGTGTGGGAGGACCGGGACTATGCCCGGGGGCGCGACAGTCGTGAAATCATGGACCTGGTGGTGGAAGGCGTTCGAAGCGCCCGGCCGGAGACCGCGCTGCAGGTCATTTTCGACGAGGATGACGCTGTCGATCATGCCCTTGCCGAATCCGCCCCCGGTTCGATTGTATGCATCTTTACCGGCCGGATCGAAGAAATGACCGCCAAAATTAAGACCCTGAAAGAGCAGGAAGTGGATTTGAATATCACCCGGGCGGATATACCCAATATCGGGTTGCCGTCGGAATAAAGACAGTAACTTTTTTGGATAAACATCAAAATTTTCTTCTTCATAAGTGGAGAAAGCTTGACAGGAAGGCACTATTCCCGAATATCCTGAAAAATGTACCTTTATTTTGATAATCCTCTCTGCCCCGCAATCCGGACTATTGAATGGCCATAGCCGAAATGTGCAGATCCTGGAGGTAAAGTAAAATGCAGATTTAACGGACCGATAAATTGATTTATTTAAGAGTTTTTGGTAATAATAAAAAAATTTATAGGGATATATCTATGTCGAAACAGGAGTCGCGTTTTTTCTGACTCTGCCGGTTATCACCATTTCGGTGAGCAGGTTTGGTTTTTGCCTTTTCAAGCAAAGAACTTTTGGTCATTTCGGGATTATATAAGCATACAACCCATAGGAACCCTGAGTAAATATGAATGAAGAGCTGGGCAAATCCAGGATCTGGGACCGGGCAGCCATAGATGTCCGCATATTTGCCGAAAGCATTATCGATACCATCCGGGAACCGCTTGTGATCCTCGACGGGGAACTGAACGTCGTGATAGCGAATCCGGCGTTTTACCGAAAGTTCCTGGTCAATAGATTGGAAACCGAAGGCAGTCGCATATATGATCTGGGCAACGGACAATGGAATATTCTTGAGCTCCGGAATCTACTGGAAACCATCATTTCCGAAAACGAGGTCATCGAGGATTTTGAAATAGAATATGATTTTCAAGATCTCGGCCATCGGATCATGCATCTCAATGCGCGCAGGATCGAGCAGGTAGGGGGAAGACATTTTATCCTGCTTGCCATCGAGGACGTTACCGATGTTGTTGAAAGCCGTCGTTCTCTGGAAGCCTCCGAAGCCCGTTACCACCATTTGGTCGAAGAGATCAACAGCATTATCATTCAAATTGATTACGATGGCAGAATCTTATTTTTTAATCGATTTTCAGAATACATATTTGGGTATTCGCGGAAAGAGTTGATCGGAAAGCAACTGGTCGGCACTATTTTGCCGGAAACAGACAGCGAAGGAAAGGACAACACTGGACTGATTTCCGGGGTCTTGCGCGATCCGGATCGATATTATTTTAATGAAAATGTGGGTTTAAAAAAGGACGGCACGGAGATCTGGTTTTCCTGGAGCGCCCGCAGAGTTGAAGACCCGGAGAAACATATCACAATCCTCATCGACGGCAACGACATTACCCAGGAGCGCGAGGCAAGAAGAGCAGTCCGAGATGCTCACAAAATCATAAATGAGGCGAGTAGTGCCATCATCTGTATAGACCATGAAAAAAATTTTCGGTTTGTTAATCGAAGTTTTGCTGAACTTGTGGGTAAGACAGCAAAAGAGATAGAAGGCACTAAGCTCAGTGATGCGAATCTGCCGCCATCCACATTGAGCAAGGTTAAGGAGGCCGTTGATATCGCCGCCCACCTGGAAACAGAACAGATATTCGAGACCACTTACGGGGACAGGCACATCCTGGTCCGGGTGGAACCTGATTACGAGAAAGGGCTCCTTTTCGGATTTGATATATTTTTCAACGATATCACGGAGCGCAAGCAGGTGGAAGAGGATTTGCGAAGATCCCGGAATGGGCTGGAAAAGCTGAATGAAGCATTGAAAAAGGAGATCGAGAGGCGCAAGAAATTCGAGACTGATCTGAAATTGCAGAATAAAAAAATTTTAAAAGAGCAGGAACGACGCAAATATTTATCAAAAAAGCTGGTGGAGATACTGGAAAGAGAGCGTCAGGCGATAGCCGAGTCCCTTCATAACGATGTCGGGCAGATACTGGCAAAACTCAATATGGACCTTGATGATGTGATAGATTCAGGCGAACATTCCCCCATCAAGGCAGATGCATTAGTGATGATCCAAAGCAGCGTCATGAAGTCTATGGATCATGTCAGCTGGCTGTCCGGTAGCCTCAGGCCGCACATCCTGGAAAACCTTGGGCTGGTTCCGGCCATCAGAAACATGTTGAATAAAATTAAGAAAAATTCCAAAATCGGTTTTCATCTTCATACAGAAGGGTTTTTTTTGCAGATAGATGATGAAAAGGCCCTGTCTATCTACCGGATCGTTCAGGAGGCGGTGACAAACTGCATCAAGCATGCTGGTGCAAAGAAAATTACTGTCAACCTGATCAGAAAAGACGATTTTTTATCCGCAATTATAGAAGATGACGGCACGGGTTTCGAATACGATAAAATGTCAGCCGGAGAAAAAAACGATAAGCTTGGCCTTATCATTATGAATGAGAGGGCGCTTCAGATCGGCGGTGAATTTCGCGTGGAATCCCAGGTTGGAAAAGGAACCCGGGTGATCGTGGAGGTCCCGGTTGAATGAAACCGTGTATTGGGTTTAGGAGATTTACATCATGGAACAAAAGAGTACCGAGAAACCGCAAGGCGGCAAAATAAAAATTTTTATCGCTGACGACCACCCCGTTGTCGTAGAAGGCATCATCAGGGCGCTTGAAAAAGAGCCGAATTTTGAAATCGTGGGAACGGCCCCGGACGGACTTCAAGCCGTCAAAATGGTGAAAACCCAGAACCCCGACCTGGTGATCATGGATATCTCCATGCCCAATATGAAGGGGATAGAGGCCACACAAGAAATCAAGACATGGAGAAAGCAGATCCATGTGATGATCTACACCATGTATTCGGACCGGGAATATATCACATCGCTTTTCCGGATGGGCATAAGCGCATATATTCTCAAGCGCGAACCCATCAAAGAACTCGTTCGGGCGGTAAAAGTGGTCAGGGATGGGGGTACTTACTTCACCAATGGCGTGCGAACGGTCCTCCAGGAGCAACTGGACGCGCTGACCATGGGGGATCTGGCTGAAGTCAGGGAAATGCAGAACGGCATTGCGAAACTGACAATCCGCGAAAAAGAGGTTTTCGCCCTTCTGGCCGACGGCTTAATTTCGAGGGAGATCGCAGAACGTCTCTGTATAAGCCCCAAGACAGTAGAGAGCCATAAGTACAATATCATGGATAAACTGGAGGCGTCCTCCATTGCCCAACTCACCAAGCTCGCCATTAAGAAAGGACTTATTGAGGGCTAAGATATTTCTTAGACGCTTTTTTACTCTCTCCTGCTAAAAATACGCTTTATGGTATGTTAGATAGATATGATTACCATATGTTGTCCCCACCCATTGTTCTCTATGCCCGCCAATATTTTTCGTTTCACAAAATTATACAAAACAACATCCGAAATAAACTATTCCAAAATAGTGCCCCTCCTGATCGACAAAATCCGTCCATAAGCTAAAATTATAATTATAGACATGCATAAATCTTGTCCCCGTTATCAAACTGTCGGGGACGCAGAAAACCATCCTTAAAGAAGGAGATTAATGGTGGCCAACATCCTGATTATAGATGATCAGCACTATTTGAAAGAACTGATTTCAATTGATCTTTCCTCCGCGGGACACCATGTTACCCATGTTGAAAATGTAAAAGATGCGATGGAAAGTCTTCGATCGTGCAATCCCGATATCGTTTTGCTCGACCTTTATCTTCAAGGGTATGAAAGGTGGGATTTACTGCACCGCCTTAAGCTACAAAAACATCGCCGTCCCGTCCTGATCGTGACCATCCATGAGGACCTTGTCAATGACCCACGACTTGCCGAAGCTGATGGTTATATCATCAAAGATATTTATGCGGACGAGGTGATAAAAAAGATAGAGGAAGTTTTGGCGATCTTCAACCAAAAAAACGATTTAAAAGCCGCAACAAATTGTGTCTCAAGAATTTTAAAAACAAACAATGCGAATTACGTTTGATTCTCGGGTAATAAACAATTTGGATATGTAGGCTGCAGAAGAGCGCGCCGATTCAATTATTGATAAGGCATTATGGAAAAGGCTGTCAAGCGACAATTATTTTTGAAGGCGATTCAACATTGCGGCGTAGTTCTCATTCTACTGCAAATGGTGTCCACTTTTAGTGCCGGCGGGTCGAAGATGAACTGTCTGAAAGAAATTTAGTGGTGCTGGTATGCTTCAAAAACCGCTATGATAATTTCCTGACACGCGCAATGTCTTACATAACCTTCGACCCCGGAAGATGCTGCTGGAGCACGGATCTGGTTTACGAGGAGTCCCATGACTACACTGTCGATGATATAGAGGTGACCCATTGGAGGCCGCTGCCAGCCCTTCCGTTATAGAGAAAAGGAGATGTCCAATGAAAAAGATCGTGATTTTTTCCGGCAATTCAGATGGTAGTTTCAGGTGGATTACCCTGCTCAACGCCCTTTTCCCTGAATGTGAAATTGAAATTCGAACGACTTCACCCGATGAAAATGGCCCTAAATCTTACCCGCTCGGCTCTTTATTGGAGAAGCCTATCAATGACGAAATCGGGAGGTGATTGTGGCAAATAATTTTAAAATTATCAGCAATCGAACCAAAAGTAATGTGCACATCAATTTAGCTGGCGATTTTGACGGCAGTTCGGCTCTTGAACTTTTCAATATGTTGAATGAAAGTCTGGATAATACTGCTCGAGTATCGATTAATACCAGCAACTTGAAGAAAATTCATCCATTCGGACGGCAGGTATTTACTCATAATTTATCAAGGCTGAAGCATCTTCGAATTCGGGTAAGATTTATCGGTAAGAATGCGGATCAAATTATTTCGACGTAAAAGTAAGAAAAGCGGCAACATGAAGGCCTACACGGACAAAAGAGCTTTTGAGCGACTCAGGGATACCGCCATTATCGAGTTTTCGTATTTCAACAGCGATCAATATTATCATGAGGACCAAACGCGCAATCACTCTGATGAGAGGATCTGTTTTAAAGCAATGATTTCCCCCTCAGGCCTGGAGCCAGCTTGATGATACGGGCAAAAAATCTTCATCCAAATGGTGACTGCCGGGGATTACGTTCATTAACCCTGGCAGAAGTAAAATTGTGCAAAATTCTTCCTGAAACCGTATCTTTTTATGAGATTGGTGCTCGATATTACCCAGCGGAGTATTAATTCCCAAAAAGATAACCACTTTTACCGGCAATAAAATCGAAAGGGACAGGCAAAAATAATGAATCGCCCGTATGATAAAAACCCCAGGGTCTTGATCGTCACCCCGGAAGTCGCATTTTTGCCGCCGGGGATGGGGAATGGATCGGATTACCTGACCGCTAAGGCAGGGGGGCTTGGCGATGTCTCAGCGGCACTGATCCAGGCCCTATACGATCAAGAGGCGGACGTTCACGTGGCTATACCGGATTACCGCACCATATTCAATGGCCGTTTGCCCAAACCACTGTGTCGAAACCTGAATGATATTAAATCAATACTGCCCGGGGAACGACTGCACCTGGCTGTGGACAGTGTTTTTTTCTATCTGGGCAGTGTCTATTCCGGCGGATCAGTTGAAGCTCTCAAGAAAAGCCTGGCCTTTCAGAGGGAGGTGATTAACAATATTATTCCATCGGTCCAGCCGGACCTGATCCACTGCCACGACTGGATGACCGGGCTGATACCGGCCGCAGCTCGGTGCATGGGAATTCCCTGCCTGTTCACGGTTCACAATATCCACACCTTTAAATGCCCTCTTTCTGATGCCGAGGATCGGGGCATTGATTGTATGCCCTTCTGGCAAGCGCTTTACCTTGAACACATGCCCAATACATATGCCAATGCCTTGGCAACCCATCAGGTCGATTTTTTGGCCAGTGGAATTTTCGGTGCCCATTTCGTCAACACTGTCAGTCCAACCTTCCTGGATGAGGTGATCAGGGGTAGGCATTCTTTCGTATCAAAACAGATTAGACAAGAGCTTGCCAATAAAGTAAGCGCCGGCTGTGCGACAGGCATACTCAATGCACCCCACCCATCTTATAACCCCGCAACTGATTGCCATCTTTCCCAACGATATAGCGCTGCAGATCAACAAACGGCCAAAAAGTTAAACAAAACAGCACTACAACGTCGACTCGGTCTGGCCGAAAACCAGGCAGCGCCACTTTTTTTCTGGCCATCACGCCTGGACAATACCCAGAAGGGATGTCAGCTGTTGGCCGATATTTTGTACACGGTAGTTTCCCGTTACTGGGAGAACGATCTGCAAATTGTTTTCGTGGCTGACGGGCCCTTTTCAATACATTTTAAAAACATCGTAGACTTCCATGGGTTTCACCACCGGGTGGCGGTTTGTGACTTCGATGACGCGCTGGCGCGAATGGCCTATGGGGCATCGGATTTTATCCTCATGCCATCTTTATATGAGCCCTGCGGTTTGCCCCAGATGATCGCTATGATCTACGGCGCTTTGCCGGTGGCACATGACACTGGTGGGCTGCACGATACCATTCGCCATTTGTCGGTCCAACTGGATGAAGGAAATGGCTTTTTATTCGAGATTTTCGATTCACAGGGGCTTCTGTGGGCTATCGATCAGGCAATGGGTTTTTATATGCTGCCGGATAGCAGTAGACAGGCTATTATAGCACGCATCATGCAGGAAAGTATTGCCTGTTTTAATCATGCAGCCGCGGCTGAGCAATACGTCCAACTGTATGAAAGGATGCTTCAACGCCCCCTGTTAACCGATACCTGCAAGGCGGCCATCGGACAAAAAAACAAGATAGATTCCGGGAAGTTAAACTGCCAACAGCCAGGTTCGGTCATTCCCGTCAGCGGGGCAATGATAGATCACGAAGAACCACAGCAACGGAAAGTGGATAGAAACCGGAGGTGAAAGGAGGTTTTGCCATAAATAAAAACCTGTTCGATAATGACGTTCCAACCAATGGGGATGGATTGCCTGAGGTGCCAGGCTATACAAACGGACACAATGTAACTGAAGATGTTCTCAACACTCGACTGTCAACACACGGGTTCGCACAAAGTAGCTTGTTGCTTGAATTGGAGAAATACCGTAAGGAAAATGAACAGCTGAGAATTTTTCTCCAGAAAACGGCGCAAGATGCCATTAATGCAATGGAAAACGACCGCAAGGCCGTGGCGAGGGAGATACATGACAGTATCGGCGGCAGCTTAGCTGCAATTAAATCATTCATGGAATCCAGACTGAACAGCGCTGACGTGTCTTCTTGTGAAAGCGCCAGGTCGATTGGGCAAATTATCAGCTATTTGAAAGATACCATCAAAGAAACCAGTAACATTTGCCATCAATTGAACCCGAGAGAGCTTGAGGCTTTCGAACTAACGGTCGCAATTTCAAAATTAATAAAAAGATTTAAGCAGTTTTTTCCCAAGATCGTGGTGGATTTTGAGATCGATCTTTCCGTCGAGGCCATCTCTGAAAAAGTTAAAACGGTCGTCTATCGCGTTGTTCAGGAAGCTTTGAACAACATCGGCAAACACAGTAGAGCCGATGCCGTCAAAATCAAGCTGACCGTGTTTAATAATCGGATATTGCTCAAGGTGGAAGACAACGGATGCGGATTCGATATCCGTGTGCTTGAAACAAATCCGTCTCACCAAGGCTTTGGGATGCGCGCCATGAGGGACCGTATAGCGCTCTGTGAAGGGATTTTTCAGGTGCAATCCACGCTTGGAAAGGGAACCACACTGTTGGCAATCATTCCGATCAGATGAAATTACAGGCCCAACACAGTTTTCAAATGGGAAAATTTGGCTGTTGTGGCGTATTTTAAGTTTTTCAGGAAGCCATAAATACGAAACCCAAACAAACAAGGAGGTGTGTAATGGGTAATCAGGATGGGGATGGCAAAAAGAGTTTTACAAGACGCGACTTTCTCAAAGCCACCGGCGGAGCGATGGCTGTTGCGGGCATTACTACGGGAGGATTGGCCTTTGCTTCAGGAAAGGCGGGGACCGCAGAACTGCCGAAAAAATGGGATGAAACTGTGGATGTATTGATCATCGGGTCCGGTTTTGCCGGACTTTCCGCAGCCTGTGAGGCATCAAAAGCCGGTGCAAAAGTGGTTGTATTGGAAAAAATGCCTACTTACGGCGGTAACTCCATCATTAACGGTGGTGTATACGCCGCATCGGACAGCAAGCTGAAGCTGCGCAAGAAGTTGAATCTCGGGGAAGACAGCGTGGATTTGCATACCGAGGACACGCTTAAAGGAGGTGACCGTTATAATTTTCCGGAATTGGTAGAGATTCTGGCAAAAGGCTCGCCTGAAGCACTCAACTGGATGATTGAAGAAGCAGGCGTGGAACTCAGGGACGCCCTGACAAGGGCCGGCGGACATTCTGCCTACAGAACCCACACCGTTACTGCCGGCATCGGGTACGGGTTCACTGATCCCCTTAGAAAACTTGCGGAATCCAGGGGCGTCGAAATCAGGCTTGGAAGTGAAGTAACACGCATCTGGCGAAAAGACCCGGAAAGCCCGGTGTCCGGCGTTACGGTAAAAAGAGGTCGCAGGGAATCTGATATCGCCGTCAGCAGGGCATTGGTTCTTGCCTCCGGGGGTTTCAGCAGGGATGTAAAGATGCGCCAGATGTTCAACCCTTCGATCGTTCCTGAATTCAATACGACCAACCAGCCCGGGGCCACCGGTGAAATGATTCGTTTTGCACAGGCCATTGGCGCCGACACCCTCCAGTTGAACTTTATACAGCTTTATCCGTTTGCAGAACCGGAAACCGGCATCCTGGATACCCCGGCGGTTTATCCATTCAACGGTGTAGGGTACGGTATGATTTACGTCAGCAAGGAAGGCAAACGCTTTGTCAACGAGCTTGAACGCAGGGATGTTTGTTCTTTTGCACAGATAAAGCTCGGGCTCAAGCCGACCTATTCTATTTTCAACGAAGCCATGGTCCTGAAAATGGGCGGTTCAGCAAAGGAGGTGGAAGACGGAATGGCCAAGGGGCGTTTTGTCAGGGCCGACAGCATCTCCGAACTTGCTGCAAAGACAGGCTTGCCAGCCGGACCGCTGCAGGAGACAGTTGACAAGTATAATCAATACCTTAAGGACAAGAACGACCCTGACTTCAAAAAGCCCATAACCGACAGCATGATTCCGTTGCAGGAAGGGCCGTTTTATGCTGTGGCCCAATGGCCGGCTGTCCATCATTGCATGGGGGGGCTGCGTATCAACAAGGACACACAGGTAATTGACATCTGGGGCAAACCCATTCCCCGGTTTTATGCAGCGGGAGAAGTCACAGGCGGTATCCATGGTTCTAACCGTCTTGGAAGCAATGCGATTCCGGACTGCATTGTCTTTGGCCGTATCGCGGGCACCAATGCTGCCAAAGAAAAACCGGCTGCCTGACAGTAACCGGGGCAAGGCCGCTCCCAATCGGCTTTGTCCCGGCACGTCTCATTCAAAAAGGAGTTTGTCTCCCATGAACCTGAAAGCGATATTTTTGTCTGCAATCGTGGGTACGGTGGTTTTACTTGTCGGTGTTTCACATAATGTGTGGGGAGAAAAACCGGAAAAGGAATCCATATGCAGCGCCTGCCATGTGGAGTACCGGTCGCTGCTTCCTGCGCTTCATCCTTCGCTGCAAAAAGAGCCGGTTCCCTCGTGTCTTGATTGCCATGAACCGGCTGTTTCTGAAGAGCCGCTCACAAATGCTTTTTCGGCCCTGATCCATTTGGGCCATAAAGATTCTGCAGATTGTCTGGAATGCCATACATGGAAAGAGGAATCGTCCTTTGACCTGCCGCATCCCGGCGCGGCGCTGGGGAAACCATCGGATGAAGATATGCATTGGATTGAAAAAGCGTTTGACGCATGGGCAGACTCCCCCTACCTGGCCTCCCTTCATGCGTCACACGCAGTCACCTGTTCTGGTTGTCATGGGAAAAACCTGCCCTTGATGGACGACACGGTTGAAAACGAACGTTGCCTGGCTTGTCACGGCCCCATGGAAAAACTGGTGGAAAGGAGTGCGCCGCAGGATTTTCCGGACCGCAATCCCCACCAATCCCACCTTGGTGAAATTGCCTGCACTGTTTGTCATCGCAGTCACTGGGAATCTGAGGTTTACTGCCTGGGTTGCCATCAAAATTTCGACATGAAAATACCCGGGGCAAAATAATTCTGCCAGCCGGACCAGCGTTTCCGCTATGGGATCATCGATTTACATGGCGAAAACCTCCTTTGTGGTAGCCAGGGCGGTTTCCTTGGCAAGAATGCGCGCAAGCCTTGCATTAAGGGATTCTTTGAGCACAGCGCCCACATCCGTTGTCACCATTCGAGCCGGTCCGGCCTGTTCGCTGGCGCTGATGATATCCTGCTGTTTGATCAGTGCGGTGGCCTTGAGCAGGGTGGCGATGCTTTTTTCATACTCGCCTGCATGGTGAAGGATCAGCCTTTTTTCCATGTAAAAGAGCAGCCGGTCCCGTTTTGAAATATCCGATGGGTTTAGGAGCGCCTCCAGGGTCCGGTCCGGTCGACTCCCGTAGAAATCTGACCGGGCTTGTTTCAGCGGCCCGGAGGCGCACCCGGCGAGCACAAGAAACAGCGTCACCCATCACCATACTCCTGCCCGCCGCAGATGTCCTTCCCATTACCAGCTAAAAAGCGGTTTGGCTTCTTCACGGCCGATCTCCACGCTGTTGGCAATCATTCCAAACAGATGATGACGCAAGAAGCTTGATATAGGAGACGCTGAGGTGGGCGAAATCGCAAAGCCGTAATTGAAAAGGCTGATCCTGGAGAAATTGACCATGGCGAAGGACTGGTAAGCTTTGCCATCTATGCCCCCTAAATCAATGTCATAAGCAGCTTTAATGATTGGGACCGCCAACGAAATCCATTGGAGCAAAGAGAGCCGGGCTAATGGGTGACAGCACTTCATTGGATAAAGGCAGCTACCAATATCAGTTTGTAATTGACCATGACTTGTTGTCTCCGATCCATACGCCCATGAAGTGACAGCCGCATTCAAAGGCTCCGAGCAGCCGTGTGCAGTCATTCGGATCGACAAAGTACCGTATTGCTGGAAACATGACGATTGGCTAAGACACAGGCATCTGCTCATTTACGAGATGCATATCGGCGGTTTCACAGAAGAAGGCACGTTCGTCGCAGCTGCAAAGAAAATGGATCTTTTAGCCGACCTCCGTATCACCGCGATTGAGCTAATGCCGATCTAAGCCAAGGATTTCCGTATATTCATGAGTGCACCATACTTGCCAAAGTGCAGCATTCCCACACATCCTGAAATTTGCACCTTGAAACAGGCATTCTTCACTTTCAGACAAACCCTTTCACCCGCCGCAACAATAATTTTTTCAAATTTTACCCTCCGGAATCTAAATTTTTAGACGATAAAACGGTCGAGACGATGATTTTTTTGAAAAGCACCCCTTCGGGTGCCCGGAAATAGGGCTTTTCGTTCCTGTTTGACGAAAAAGGGATCCGCCGTTACTGTTTTGAAATCAAAAGACAAACAATTGATGTCCGCTGAAGGTATGACGCTGGCAATCCGCTTCGCGGGCCAGGATGCATATGCGGTTACCCGCGCAAAAGCCAATACAAGGAGGAGTCATCATGGAATACATCAAAATCGCAGGACTCGACAATCAGGTCACCCGCGTTGCGCTCGGCACCTGGGCCATCGGCGGATGGATGTGGGGCGGCACGGATGAAGCCGAGTCGATTCGCACCATTCACGCCGCTCTTGAAAAGGGGGTAAACATCATCGATACGGCCCCGGTATACGGGTTCGGCAGGTCCGAGGAAATCGTCGGCAAGGCCGTGGCGCAGTACGGCCAACGGGACAAGCTGGCGCTGGCCACCAAAACCGGGCTTGAGTGGAATGCGGAAGCAAACCAGGTGCGGCGCAATTCGAGCGAAAAACGAATCCGAAAGGAAATCGACGATTCCCTGAAGCGACTGCAGACCGACTACATTGACATCTATCAGGTCCACTGGCCTGACCCGCTCGTCCCTTTTGAAGAGGTGGGGGAAACCTTGAACGTGCTGAAACAGGAAGGCAAGATCCTGGCGATCGGCGTCAGCAACTATACCCCTGAACAGATGGACGCTTTTACCGCCAGGGCCGAGCTTGCGGTCTGCCAGCCGCCCTACAATATTTTCGAGCGCGGGATCGAAACGGACATACTCCCGTATTGCCGTAAAAAGGGGATCTCCTCGCTGACTTACGGGGCGCTGTGCCGCGGGCTGTTGTCGGGCAGAATGAGCCGGGACCGAAAATTTCAGGGCGACGATCTGCGCAATGTGGACCCCAAGTTCAAGCAGCCCCGTTTTGACCAGTATTTGGCTGCCGTTTCCCGGCTCCAGGCATTTGCAAAAGACAATTACGGCAAAGGGATCCTTCCTTTTGCGGTTCGTTTCGTGCTCGACAAGGGGGCGAGCGTGGCCCTGTGGGGTGGGAGACGCCCGGGGGACATGGATCCGGTGTCCGATATTTTCGGCTGGAAGCTGAGCGATTCAGACATGGCGGAAATCGACAAGATTCTCAAAGAAACGGTCACCGATCCGGTCGGCCCCGAATTCATGGCGCCCCCGGCGCGGGGAAAATCATAAAAGTATCGGTGTTTTTGGTTTTTTCGCGCGTCACTGCATGTTTCTGCCTGGAAGGCCTGTTAGAAAGGAGATCGAATGGATTTCGCGGCATCGGATATAGGGACTTGTACATCCCCTCTGGGAATTGGGCGGGGCGGGCTGGCGCTGACCCCGCAGGCAGGGGTGGCCATGGGGATGGCCGAGGGCTTCGTTGAAACCCCGGCAAAAAGAATGGGGATTGTGACCGTTATCATGGCCGGCTTTTTCTGTTTCTGCTCCAGAGAAAATTGCACTCCCCGGCGGCGTGTGATAAGCAGATATTGGGTGAGACATCAATGGTCCTGAAGATTGGCGAAGCAATCATACTAAAACCTATCTCAAAAGTGTCTTTCGGCCCAATATCTTTGTTGGCGTCTTATTTCAAATCCTCGAAATACTCGAGTATGTCTGCGGTTTGAAACAAGACGCCGCCCGTGATCTTGAACCGAAATTCGAATTTTGAGATGGGTTCTACACAAATGAAGCAACTGTGTAAAAATGCTGAGGTCCAACACGTTGTCTTCCATTTGGCATTCGCAATTTAACGGCGACCATTCTTTATCGGAAGAAATGTGGTTTGGCAGTGATCCAGAAGATAAGGTTTGTGCTCAAGCGGGTGTTTGAAACTTAAAAGCCGTCCAGGGAGCCGTCCACTCCCCGGGCGCAAAAATGAAGAGGTGTAACTATCTGAAACTATGGTGACCCCAACGGGACTCGAACCCGTGTTACCGGCGTGAGAGGCCGGCGTCCTAACCGCTAGACGATGGGGCCACAAATTGTTGGCTACGCAGGGTATATAGGGTGTTGGATCTTATTTGTCAATTGTTTTAGTGGTCACGCCGGGTGCAGTTTTTTTTTTGCCCGTCTGCGCCCGGTGACAAGGTAAATTGCCCAGCCGATAAACGGGATTGTCGCAACAAGCCACCACATGGCCTTTTCCCTGGTTTCTCCCGGGAATTGCTTGGCGGCGACATCCACAAGAGCCCACATTGTCAACAGAAAAAACGGCAGGACAACCAGTATGATCAGCAGAAAAATGAGTATGTTCATGATGTTTCCTTTAAACGTTTTTGGCTTCTTCCCGATCAAGCCCGGGACGCCGTCCCTGGTGGCAGGTAGTTGGCAATGCTGAAAATGGCATCGTCATGAGCACCCAGGCTAAGGATATTTGTCGGCATAAACGGGGCAAAGCCAACCGCCCCGGCATACGAACTTTCGATATAAAAAAATCAAAATTATCACGGTCGGTATATTTGATCAAGGCTTTTAATTCACGGTAGGCTCATTCTGCCTTTTATATGGCTATTTCGTGGCGATTTTGCCGTGAAAAGCCGGTTATATGGCGATATCCGGCTTCATGCAGGAGGGTGACCGCGTCCTTGAAATTACGGCCGACCTGTTCCGGTTGGTGGGCGTCGGAACCAAAAGTAAAGGGGATATTTTTTTCAAAACAGCGCTTGAGAATTTTCGGGTCCGGATATACGGAGTTTGCCGGATGCGACAAACCGCTGGTGTTGATTTCGATAACAACATTTTTATACTTGATTTTGGTCAGAATCGCATCCATTTTATCGAAAAATTCATTCGGGGGATGATTTCCGAATTTTTTAACTACATCAAGGTGACAAATCACGTCAAAACAGCTATAATCGAGCATCATGTCGATCAGATCCAGGTAGCGATCATAAAATGCCGTATCCGGCTGAAAAGAACCGTTTCCGTTGCGCTTTGAGCTGACGATATTGGCATCATCCACGAAATGAATCGATCCGCCGATAACATCAAAGGAAAAGCGTTCCAGGATTTTGCAGGCGGTCTCTGCGTGGGCAGGGGAAAAATCAACCTCCAGACCTGCCCGGACGTTTATGCGGTCCTGGTAGATGTCCCCCAAACGGCGAACTGCATATAAGTATAGCGGAACGTCATCCGGACCCATAGACAGGTCGCACCCTTTTTCATCAAGGGTCAGGTGGTCGAGAAAGCAGATTTCCGAAAGCCCTTTTTCAATGGCACACTGGATATATTGTTCCATAGTGCCATGGGCATGGTTGCAAAGGCGGGTATGAACGTGGTAATCAATCACTGGTTTTTCTGTGCCGTTTTTTGAAGTTGCAGTCGTTTTATCCATAATGCCGCTTTGCAGGCATGATGTCAAACAGGAAGCTTGCATATGCAGCGTAAAGGAAATATAGCACACAATTACAATTCTTTGCATTTATCAATAGGCATGATGAACAGGAGGACCTCGTAGGGGTACCCCTTGCGGGTGCCCGGAATCAGGGCATCCGCAAGGGGTGCCCCTACGGATCCATATTCAGTGGGAATATTTTTCGTGTATATACCAGAATGCAAAAATCAGTAAGAACCGATCGGGCAAAACCTTAAATCATAGCGATAAGGCGCCGTTGCAATGAAAAAACGCCCAAAGATCATATATGTATGCCAGTCTTGCGGCCACCGGCCGCCCAAGTGGATGGGGCGTTGCCCGGAATGCGGAAAGTGGGAAACGATAGAGGAAGAAGCGGTAAAATTCGCTGAGACCCTGTCATCTCCGGCCGGTCGGTCAATGCCGGTATCCATCGACGCGGTGGAACTGGGGGATGAGGAGCGGGTGTACACGAAAATGGCCGAGTTCGACCGGGTCCTGGGCGGCGGTATTATACCGGGCAGCCTGGTGTTGATCGGTGGAGATCCCGGAATCGGTAAATCCACGCTTCTGCTACAGGTGCTGCACCGCTTGTCGGCTTCCGGGCGGAAGGTCCTTTACGTGTCCGGAGAAGAATCCGTGCGCCAGCTGAAGATGCGCAGCATGAGACTGGCCGCGATTTCACCCGGTCTTTTGGTCGTATCCGAGACAGACATCGACGCCATCATTCAGATGGTGGCGTCGGAAAAGCCGGATGCCTTGGTGATCGATTCCATCCAGACCATGTTTACCTATGATGCCGGGTCTGCCCCCGGGAGTATCACCCAGGTGCGGGAATCCACCATGAAGATCATGGGTATGGCCAAGCATTCCGGGGTGCCTGCGTTTCTCATCGGCCATGTTACAAAGGACGGGGCCATTGCCGGCCCGCGCATCATGGAGCACATGGTGGACACGGTATTGTATTTTGAAGGGGACCAGAACCACGGTTTTCGCATTTTGCGGGCGGTGAAAAACCGGTTCGGTTCCACCAATGAAATCGGGGTTTTTGAAATGAATGAAACGGGCCTGGCCGAGGTGGCCAACCCGTCGGCGGTATTTCTCTCGGAGCGGGCGAAAAATGCGCCCGGCAGCGTGGTCACGGCATGCATGGAGGGGAGCCGCCCGATCCTGGTGGAGCTGCAGGCATTGATCAGCACTTCCGGCTTTGCAACCCCTCGTCGGACCGTGCTGGGGCTGGATTACAACCGGGTGTCCCTGCTCATGGCCGTGATGGAAAAAAAGCTGGGGCTCAATGTGGCCGGTCATGACCTGTTCATGAACGTGGCCGGAGGCGTAAAGGTTTCAGAGCCTGCGGTGGATCTGGGGATTGTTTCGGCGGTGGCGTCGAGTTTTCTGGACAAACCCATACCGGAAGGGCTGCTTCTGTTGGGGGAAGTGGGTTTGACAGGCGAAATCCGGGGCATTTCCCACCTGTCACCCAGGGTAGCCGAGATCGGTAAAATGGGGTTTACCCGGTGCATCGTGCCGGAGAGCAGTAAAAGGCAGTTGGCAAAGGCGGGATGGACAGGGGGTGTCGAGCTGATGGGTATAAGGCGGTTGTCTGATCTGATGGGGCTGCTTTTTTAAAACCGATCCCAACATTGTCTTTCGGCCCAATATCTTTGTTGGCGTCTTATTTCAAATCCTCGAAATACGCAAGTATGTCTGCGGTTTGAAACAAGACGCCGCCGCGATCTTGAACCGAAATCCGAATGTTGAGATGGGTTCTTGAAAGTTTTCGGGATCGGGTTCTACTGAGGATCCGGAATGAGGTATAAAATGAAAAAACGGAAAACCGATCGGGGACAGCCGGATCATTATGCGAAGAAGGCCAAAAAGGACAATTATCCCGCGCGCTCGATCTATAAACTGGAGGAGATCCAGACAAAATTCAAAGTCGTCCGGCCCAGGGACCATGTTCTCGATCTGGGCTGTGCACCGGGGTCATGGCTGAAATATGCGGTGGGTATTGCCGGTCCGGATGGCAGCGTGGTGGGTCTCGACCTCAAGGATATTGGCATTGCCGGCCTCGGATTGCCGGATAATGTGTCGTTTTACCAGTGTGATATCCTTGAGATGGACGAGGAAACGCGAAAGGCTGTTGGAGACGGATATAACGTGGTATTAAGCGATATGGCGCCGTCCACCACCGGAATCAAAAGCGTGGACGCGGCCCGTTCTTTCGTGCTGTGTGAGGCGGCACTGGATATTGCCGGACAATTGCTCCAGCCGGGGGGACATTTCGTGGCGAAAATATTCCAGGGGGAGGATTTTGAAGCCTTTATCACGAAAGTAAAGCAGCAGTACAAAACCCGGAAGATATTCAAACCGCAGAGCTGCAGAAAAGACAGCAAGGAAATTTACGTTATCGGTATGGGTAAGAAACAGAAAGGAAACATGTAATGGCAGGACATAGCAAGTGGGCGAATATAAAACATAAAAAGGGCGCGGAAGATGCCAAGCGGGGCAAGATCTTTACCCGTCTGGTGAAGGAAATCATCGTGGCTGCAAGAATGGGCGGCGGAGACCCCAATGCCAATCCCCGGCTCAGAAACGTCATCCAGTCGGCCAAGCAGCAGAATCTGCCCAAGGAGAATCTGGAAAGGGCCATCAAAAAAGGCACAGGCGAGCTTGAAGGCGTCAATTACGACGAGGTCACCTACGAAGGGTACGGACCGGGGGGTGCGGCGGTTTTCGTGGAATCGCTCACGGACAACAAAAACCGGACCGTTGCGGATGTAAGACATTTGTTCAACAAGCACGGCGGAAACCTGGGTGAAAACGGCTGTGTGGCATGGATGTTCGATAAAAAAGGCTGGATTCCGGTGAAAAAGGCGGACGTGGATGAAGATGTCCTGATGGAGGCCGCGCTGGATGCGGGAGCCGAAGACATAAAAGACGAAGGCGAAGACGTCTTTGAAGTGATTACGACGCCGGAGGCGTTTGATGCGGTCTGCGCCGCATTGGACGCAGCGCAGATCCCCTATGAAGACGCCGAGGTGACCATGCTTCCCCAGACCACTGTCAGCCTGACCGGAACCGATGCGGAAAAAATGTTCAAGCTTATGAATGCCCTGGACGACCATGATGACGTCCAGAAGGTGAACACCAATGCGGACATCCCCGATGAGGTGATTGCGACAATGGGGTAACAATCACAGGTTGTACTAATTTTTGCATTCTTGTATAGACACGATAAATATTCCCACAGAATGTGAGCCCGTAGGGGCACCCCTTGCGGGTGCCCGGATTCCGGGCATCCGCAAGGGGTGCCCCTACGAGGTCTTCCAGATTTATAAGTTGTAGGTGGGATGGCGGATTGGCGGGGTGCCCCTTATTCCTCTGGCGGGCTCTTTTCATCTTCTTTTTCCGGTATTTCCGCCCCCAGCCGGAGGGCCTCCCGGGTCAGTTCCTCTTCCTGCGCGGCCATTTTCGCTGCTTTGCGGGCCGTATGAACGGCCTCGTTTTTGGCGGAAATAGCCTCTTTGTTCCGCTTCTGGATTTCTTCAGAGGGTTCGCCCCCCTCGACGGCTTCCCGCCAATGACTGAAAGCCTCTTCCGCCGCTGCAGACGCCTTTTCCGCTGTTTTTTCCGCTTCTTTCACCTTTTTCCGGGCGTCATGCACGCGGTCGGCAGCTTCGGCAGTTTCTCCGGCAAGCCCGGATTCGGGCTCGGCTGTAAGGTCGATATCCTTGGCGGCGCGCACGGCAACGCTTACGGGCAGGCGCAGCAGCAGTTCGGAAAGGTTGCCGCCGAAAAGGTTTTTGGGTTGATCCTCGACCAGTCGAAAGGGGAGAAACACCAGGGCGGCATCCTTGGAATAGGCGGCCACGGCATCGGCATTGGCGCTGGCTACTATTTCCGGTTGTGCGGCAATCCGGATCTCCGCAAGGGTCTGCTCCAGATCGGCCACGGTTTTCCCGGAATCGAGGATGTCCGCGCTGATGTCGAGCACCCGTATCCTTGCGCCGCGCCAGGGCGCATTCAAACAAATCATATGGGCAAAGAGTATCATCAGGCGGCTGGTGGGGTCGCCGCGCCACCAGACATCGATGCGGCGCTCTTCAGCGGGTATTTCCCGGAGTGTTTCCCACTTGGATGGGTCGGTGGAAAACAAAAGGATGTTGTATCCCTGGCGAAACGCCGTGCGCAGATAGATGCCAAAGCGCCTGGCACGGTATTCGGGAATGGCGCCGTTTTCGATGCCGACCCAGTTGGTCATCATGGTATTCCCCTTCAGGGGGCCGATGCCGTAGGACTGTACAAGGCCAAGGAGTGCCAGCCGGATATTGGGGCTGGCAATCACCAGCGGAAACATATCGGCATCCAGTTTTTGAATGTCTTTCCGGATCTCATCGGCAGCTTCTGCCTTCAGCCGGTGCATTTTCGCCCCTTCTCCCTGGAGCATGCGGATGACGGAGCAGAAGCCGCTTTCCCCCTGGAGCCAGTCGGCAAGCTGGAGCAGGGGCTGGCGCCGCTCGGCATTATCGGAGAACACCAGCAGGTTGGGGCGCCAGTCGCGGGGATGCTCAGGCTCTTCGGCCGCTTTCAGCAGGTGTTGGTGGATCCGCTGAAAGCGGTAGGAGCGCCGGCTGTCCGCCCACCGGGCCGGGCCGGCCGTGCGCTTGATATACTGAAACACGGCAAGCAGAATTGCGATGGCGACGATCCCTGCTATGATATCGACGGCCAGCATCACGCCAAGGCATGCCAGGCCGCCGGCCAGGCTCAACCGCTTGTCGTAAAACCGGGAGCTCGGACGAAATGACGGGCTGGCCGCGCGGGCTTCAAAATAGGTGGCATAGTTCAAGAGACCGTAGGTAACCAGGAAGAACATGGTAACAATGGGGGCGATGACATTCAAACTGCCCAGGGCAATGGTGAAAAGCGCAATGACGCCGGACAGGAAGACGCCCCTGCGGGGATTGGAAGTCGGACCGACTCCCTTTGCAAAGAAGAGCAGAAAGGGGAAGATGCGGTCTGCGGAAAGCGACTGGAGGATGCGCGGCGCTCCCATAAATGACGCCATTGCCGAAGACAGAGTGGCCGCGATGACGCCTGCCAGGACCAGCGAATCCACCAGGGCGACGCGCTTCATGGCATTGTAATCGGTGGCAAGGACTTCTGCGGGGAGCGAGGCCGCAAAAACGACTGCTGCTGCCAGGTAAATGACGATGGACAGCCCAACGGCCGCAAACGTACCGTTGGGAAGGCTTTTTCCCGGGTCCCTGAGATCGCCGGACATGTTGATGCCCTGGGTGAATCCGGTGATCGCCGGAAAAAAAATCGCAAACAGGAGCCAGAAGGGCGCGGCATTCTTCGGCGGCGCAAAATTGGCCGCCAGCGTCGCCGTGTCCCAGCGCAGCATACCGCCGATAAAAAAAGAGACAATGGCGGCCGTCAGTATGGCCATGACGACAAACAGGAAACGGGACGCCCAGTCGGTGCCCAGCCATGCGAATACGAAAAGCACGAGCACCGCTACCACGGCGATAATCCGGGTCATTTGCGGCACGGAATAGGGGAGCAGCACGGCCAGCACTTCGGCAAAGCCGATGCAGTAGAATCCGATGGAGACCGACTGGGCAATAAACAGGACAATGCCGATGGCGCCGCCGAATTCAAGGCCCAGGGTCCGGGAGATCAGGTAATAAATGCCGCCCCCCTTGACCGTCATGCTGGTGGAGATCGCCCCAAGGGAAATCGACGTCAACACAGAGATGACATTGGCCATGGTGATAATGACAAGGGCGACGCCCAGCCCCCCGCTGCCCACCACGAATCCCAGGCGGAGAAACAGGATGATGCCCAGTATGGTGAGAACGCTTGGCATAAAAACACCGGCGAATGTGCCCATTTTGCCGTTTGTGCGGGTTTTTTCAGATATGGCTGTTTCTTCCATGACCGCTTCCTGAGAAAAAAAGGGTTGCCGCAAGAGTGTAAACGAATATACGCTTTGTTCACGCAATCGTCAATTATGGCAGGATGTTTTTTTGCAAAGCCAATACGAATGATAAGGGCTTGCATGATGGGATCATGCAAGCCCTTTGAACTGCGCCCATTCGTTTCGGGTGCGGCTTTTTATTCTTTCCTGAAAATGATCGCGTCGCCGTCGGCTTCGGCGATGATGCGGTCCCCCTCCTTGAACGCGCCTTCCAGCAGTTTCATGGACAGCGGGTTTTCAATGAGCTGCTGGATGGTCCGCTTCAGCGGCCTTGCACCGTATACCGGGTCGAATCCCCTTTTTGCGATAAGTTCCTTCGCCGCATCGGACAGCGTGATTTCAATTTCCCGATCGGCCAGCCGTTTCTGCAGGTACCTGAACTGGATTTCCACGATCTGCTTCAGATCCTCGGCGCTCAGGTTATGGAAGATGATGTTTTCATCGATCCGGTTTAAAAACTCCGGCTTGAACGTGCTCCTGAGCGCGCCCATGACCCGGTTTTCCATTTCTGCGCGCCTGGATTCCCCCAGTTCCAAAATCGCCTGGCTGCCGACGTTGGACGTCATGATGATCATGGTGTTTCTGAAGTCGACGGTTTTGCCCTGGCCGTCGGTCAGGCGTCCGTCATCCAGTATCTGGAGCAGCACGTTGAAGACGTCCGGATGCGCTTTTTCGATTTCGTCAAAAAGGATCACCGAATAGGGCCTGCGGCGTACCGCTTCGGTAAGGTATCCCCCTTCCTCGTATCCCACGTATCCCGGGGGGGCGCCGATGAGACGGGCAACCGCGTGCTTTTCCATGTATTCGGACATATCGATCCGAATAATGGCCTGCTCGTCATCGTATAAAAACTCGGCCAGCGCCTTTGCCAACTCGGTTTTTCCAACTCCCGTGGGGCCTGTGAAAATAAATGAACCAATGGGGCGGTTGGGGTCCTGAAGACCGGAGCGGGCGCGCCGGACCGCGTTGGAAACAGCGCTGACTGCCTCAAACTGCCCCACCAGTCGGTGCCGGATCCGGGATTCCATCGCCAGAAGCTTTTCTTTTTCCGACTCCATCATCTTGGATACGGGGATTCCGGTCCACTTTCCAACGATATAGGCGATATCCTCGGCATCGACCTCTTCGCGCAGCATTCGGCGACTCTGCTGGAGTTCCTCCATTTTTGCATTGGCTTCTTCAAGCTGTCTTTTGAGTTCCTGGCGGCGGCCGTAGCGCAGTTCGGCCACGCGTTCCAAGTTGCCTTCCCGTTCGGCCTTCTGCTCTTCCGTGCCGATTCGATCAAGCTCAGACTTGAGGTTTCGAATATTTTGAATCACCTCTTTTTCATGCTGCCACTGGGCGTTCATCCGGTTGAATTCTTCCTTGAGCGACTCGAGCTGCTGCCCGATTTTTCCCAGCCGGTCTTTGCTTGCGCTGTCCGTGTCTTTTTTCAGGGCTTCGCGTTCGATTTCAAGCTGGGTGATCCGCCGTTGTATTTCATCGATATCCGCTGGCTTGGAGTCGATTTCGATTCTCAGGCTCGAGGCGCTCTCATCGATCAAGTCAATGGCCTTGTCCGGCAGAAACCGGTCCGTAATGTATCGCTCCGAAAGGGTGGCCGCCGCCACGATGGCGGAATCCTTTATTTTTACACCATGATGAACCTCGTATTTCTGTTTCAGGCCGCGCAGAATGGAGATGGTGTCCTCCACGCTGGGCTCTGCGGCCAGTACGGGCTGGAACCGGCGCTCAAGTGCCGCATCTTTTTCAATGTGCTTTCGGTATTCGCTGATGGTTGTGGCACCCACGCAGCGAAGCGTACCCCGTGCAAGGGCGGGTTTCAGCATGTTGGAGGCATCCATGGCGCCTTCGGCTGCGCCTGCGCCGACCAGCGTATGAAGTTCATCGATGAACAGGATAATTTGACCTTCCGCCTGTTCGACTTCTTTTAAAAGGGCCTTTAACCGGTCCTCGAATTCGCCCCGGTATTTGGCCCCCGCAATCATTGCGCCCATGTCCAGTGCCACGAGCCGCCGGTCCTTAAGGCTTTCGGGAACGTCGCCTTCAACAATGCGCTGGGCAAGACCTTCCACGATGGCGGTTTTGCCAACGCCGGGCTCGCCGATCAATACCGGGTTGTTCTTGGTCCTCCTGGACAACACCTGCGCGATTCGCCGGATTTCCTCATCCCGACCGATTACCGGGTCAAGTTTGCCCAGGCGCGCCTGTTCCGTCAGGTCGCGGGCATATTTTTCAAGGGCCTGGTACTTGTCTTCCGGATTCTGGTCACAGATGGTCTGGTTTCCGCGGATTTCCATAAGCACTTGCAGGACAGCGTCCTTTTCCACGCCGTTTTTTGAAAATATGCGTTCTGTGTCGCCGCCCTTTGTATCCAACATGGATAAAAATACATGCTCAATGCTTACGTACTGGTCCTTCATGTTGGATGCGATGGCAAACGCCGCATCCAGCACCTGCGCGGTTTTTTTGGACAGATGAACATCCGTGGAACCGGTTCCCTCCACCCTTGGAAGCCGTTCAATGGCAGCCTTTACCTCCGCCGCCATTTTTTTTGCATCCACGCCGATCTTTTTCAACACCGATACGACGATCCCCTGCGGGTCGTCCATCATGGATTCCAGCAGATGAACCGGTTCGATCTGCTGATGCTTATACCGTGCCGCCCGGGAATGCGCCTCCTGTATCAGTTCCTGGGATTTTATCGTGAATTTGTCGAATCGCATGTATGCTTCTCCTTCTTAATACCAAGTTATTTTAGGATTTTATATGCATAGAAGAATAAGCACGCATTGCACGATGTCAACGGGTTGGCGGTGGCAACCTGCGACCTAGGACCACCCATGCAGCGAGTCACTGCAGAACCGCAAGCTCTCATATAGGGCTACGGCGACTGCGCTGGAAAGATTGAGGCTGCGGATGCGGCTGGAGATGGGAATATGATAGGTAAGGGAGGCGGGATACCGGCGGACGATATCCTCCGGCAGGCCAAGGGTTTCTGATCCGAAAATCAGAAAGAGGCGTTTTGCCCGGGGGAGTTCCCGGAAGGATTTTTGACCGTTTTTGGTAAGAAGGGCGATTTCTCCGTCTGCGACATCCATATTCCGGCAGAAGGTGTCATAGTCATCCCATACAAAAGGATCGACCATATGCCAGTAGTCCAGTCCGGCCCGCCTGACCATTCTGTCATCCAGGGAAAAGCCAAGGGGCTTTACCAGGTGCAGTTTCGCACCGGCGCCCAGGCAGGTCCGGCCAATGTTGCCCGTGTTCCAGTGAATTTCCGGGTGAACAAGCACTACGTGGCGTTCATGATCCATGTTTGGTCCAGCCGCTGTATTATCTCTCCCCGGGCTTTCATGGCTTTTCGGGGGTTCACCTGTCAGTTGTTAAAGTGCGGATACTGCTCCCAAAGGTTGTCCGTCTTGTTCATCATGGTATTTCTTATGTGGCAGATTTCTTCCAGGTTTTCCGAAAAGGCTTCCACAACGTGGGGATCAAACTGACTGCCCTTGTTACGGGTGATAATTTTTGCAGCATTTGCTTCCGAGGTCGGCTCTTTATACATCCGCCAGGAAAGCAGCTCATCGAATACGTCCGCAACTGCGGTGACCCTTGCGACAAAGGGGATGGCCTCTTCAGACAGCCCATGGGGGTAGCCTTGCCCATCCCAGCGCTCATGGTGATACACGGCGGATTGCCTGGCATATTCAATTTCCGGGGAGGTCGGGTTTTTAAAGATGTTCCCGCCGATAAGGGTATGGGTTTTGAGGATTTCATATTCGTTTGCGGAGATCGCGCCGGGTTTGTAGAGGATGGAATCCGGAATGCCTATCTTGCCGATATCGTGCATGGGCGCGGCAATGCCTACAAAGTAGGCCTGCTCCGGGGTTGCACCTGCTTTGTCAGCCAGAAATCGGCTTATTTCACCGACCCTCAGAATATGGTTTCCTATTTCGTTGTCCTTGAACATGCAAATCTGGATAAGCCGCCGGATGATATCCGTATTTGTATGTTCAAGCGATGAAACATGCTGCTGCAGCGATTCGTGCGGTTTCTTTACATCTGTCATAAATGCAGTTCGCTGGAATTGCTTTTCGGCCGGTCTGTGTTTGCGGTCATTGGTCAGCATGTCGTATATGCCTTGATTTTGTGTTCTTACACCTTTTTCAGCAAGTTTTTTGCTGCTGAATTGAACGTTGCCTATTTGTTCGGAAAATCATATTAAGCGCTTGTTCTGCCGTAATGGGTACCCCTTGTCAACAAAAATGGAAAAATGTTGCCCGCCGCGACAAACCAAAAAAATTTATAGTTTACGATTTTTTATAGGACACGGTTTTTGATTCCTGAGAAAGCAAATTTAGTGCCATCTTTTTCACAATTGTAGTGTAAACGATTTACAAATTCCTGAAGTACCGCTGGCGTTGAACCCGCTGCCTGTGTTTTTTTTGAAGTGGCGTTGGAAAACGAGGATGTATACCGGTAAAAAGTATCATTTTTTAATAAAATAATGAAAAAACTATACAAAAAATGCCGGCAATGGCATATGTGGTGTATTATTTTATAATACCTGACGGCCCCCATGACCTGACGGGTTTCTTGGCGGCATTTTTATAGAATGTTTGCCGCAGAAGGCAGATGATTTAAAAGGAGCACAAGATAATGGCGACCATTGTGGTTACAGACGATGACCCCGTCATTAACCGGTTGATTTGCAGCGCACTCAAAGCGGACGGGCATGAATGCCATGCGGCCTATACCCTTTCACAGGGCCTGGAGGCCGCACGTCAGAGCGGTCCGGACCTGGTTTTTCTGGATCTTTCCATGCCGGACGGGAATGGCCTGGCGTGGTTGAAAGTGTTTATGGATGTGTCTTCCAATCCCGAGGTAGTTATCATCACGGCCACGGGATCTGAAAAAAGCGTGGAAGAGGCGATACGGCAGGGGGCATGGGATTATGTCCAGAAACCGGTTTCCGTGCGTTCATTGACCCGTCTTGTTCATCAGGCGCTCAGGTACCGCAAGGATAAAAGTGCGGCAAAAGAGCCGGTTGCGCTTATGCTGCCCGGAATTATCGGGGAGAGCCAATCCATGTACGGGTGTCTTCAGCAGGTCGCCCAGGCCGCATCGAGCAGCGCTCCCTGTCTGGTTTACGGGGAAACGGGCGTCGGCAAGGAGCTTATCGCCCGGGCCATCCATGCCAACAGCCCCCGCAAGAACGGTCCTTTCGTGGTCGTCGACTGCGCCTCGCTGCCTGAAACCCTTGCCGGAAGCACGCTTTTCGGCCACCGCAAAGGGGCGTTCACCGGCGCCCATGCCGACAGGATCGGCCTTGTTGAAAGTGCCGCGGGCGGTGTCCTGTTTTTGGATGAAATCGGTGAGCTACCGCTGGACGTCCAGAAAAATCTGTTGCGGGTGCTCCAGGAACAGCGTTTCCGGCCGATAGGGGGCGTACGGGAAAAGACAAGCGATTTCAGGCTTCTCTCGGCAACGCACCGTGATTTGAGCGCCATGGTTGAAGAAAGGACGTTTCGTGAGGACCTCCTCTACCGGATCATGGGGCAGCAGGTCTCGGTGCCCCCCCTTCGTGAAAGAATGGGCGATTTATATCTGCTGATGTCGCATTTTCTGCGAACGCTTTGCGAGCGGGAGGGTGTGCCCGTAAAGGGGGTATCCCCGGATTTTATTCCGGCGCTCAAGGCGTATGATTGGCCGGGTAATATTCGCGAATTGATCAATTGCCTGGAAAATACGATCGCCTCTGCCGGGGGCAAACCGATTTTGTACCCGCAGGATCTGCCCTCCTATATCCGGGTCAGTATCCGTTCCGGACAGATCGCCGGTCAGGAGCGAACGTCGGGCAAAAACGCGCCTGAAAAACAGAGCGAGCCGGCGCCCCATGTGCATGATGGGTTTTCTGCCGAATTTGCTGAATCACCCGTGTTTCCTGCGGAAATGCCGACGCTCAAGGAGGCCAGGAAGGAAGCAATGGAAAAGGTGGAGAAGGCATATCTGGAACAGCTTATAGGCAGCGGAGAAAAAAGCGTTGAAGCGCTTTGCCATACAGCGGATTTGTCACGCCCGCATTTTTACGCCCTGCTCCGGAAATACGGCCTGGCAACGCCCAAAAAAGGGGATCGGTCCTAATATCGGCTGTCTCCCAAACAAGGCGATTGCGGCAGCGTGAAAACAATTTGCCCGCGGGCCAGGGTGTTTCACAGGCCCGCGGGGCAAATTTCCCAGGAGGATTGGGATGAAACCGTATATAGTGTTTAATAAGCAAATAATATGCCGGAAATTGAAAACATAGAACAAAAAATAATTCAGCGCGTTTTTGCTGCGACCGGGAAGGATGAGATTTGAATATGATCGTTGATGCCCACACCCACCTGTTCCCCAAATCCGTCCGGGAGCACCGGGCGAAATATTTCGGGGATGAACCGGCCTTTGAATTGCTCTACAAAAGCGAGAAGGCAAAGATGATCGGCACGAAGGAGCTCATTGCGTCCATGGATGAAAGCGGCGTGGATGTGTCTGTTATCTGCGGGTTTCCGTGGATGAATGAAGCAACCTGCATGGATCACAACGATTATATTCTGGAGGCCATTTCGACGTACCCGGACAGGCTCAGGGGGTTGTGCAGTTTCAACCCCTTCACCAAGGGGTCTGAAAGGGAGGTCGAACGGTGCCTGAACAGCGGGTTTTCCGGGGTGGGGGAAGTCGCTTTTTATACGGGAGATGGAATCACCGCAGAAGCGGTGGCGCGTATGGCGCCGGTAATGGCCCTTTGCAGAAGCAGGGGACTGCCCGTGCTGATTCACACCAATGAACCGGTGGGGCATTCATATCCCGGCAAATCCGTCAATACGCTGGCGCAGATCTACAACCTGGTAAAGACGTACCCGGACAACAAGCTGATACTGGGGCACTGGGGCGGGGGGATCTTTTTTTATACGCTGCTTAAAAAAGAGGTCCGGGAGGTTTTGAAAAACGTTTACTACGACACGGCCGCATCGTGTTTTTTGTATGAGCCGGATATCTACCGGTTTGCAGCGGAGCTTGCAGGCGAGGATAAGATCCTTTTCGGCACCGACTACCCCCTGATCGGCCCGAAACGCTATTACAGGGAGATCGAGGCCGCAGGCCTGGAAGCGCCGGCCCGGAAAAAGCTGATGGGGGACAATGCGTCGGCGCTTTTTGAAATAGCCCCCTCCAAATGACAGGTAAATGATGCTCTTTGCATCGGTTACATGAATCCGTGATGAAAAAAATATTTCAGCAACTGCAGAAGGAAGCCGTCCGGATCGCCCGTCAATATCCGCCGCCTTGTTTTTACCGGGATTTTGAGGGAGAAGTTGCCGGGTCGTATCAGTTTTTTGTTTCCGATGTCGAAACAAGGCGCATCCATGCGTATGTGCGCCGGACTATTGAAAATGATTACGGCCACGGGATTGACCACGCGATGAAAGTGGCGCTGGATTGCGGGGTGCTGGTCCTGGTGGAAGGAGGCCGTTCCGGTTACGGAAATGAGCGGCTGACGCACCTGCTCCGGCTCGCCAATTGCGCGGGCCTTCTTCATGATATTTGCCGCAAGGAGAAAAAGCATGCGCGGGCCGGGGCCGTGGAAGCGGAAAAGGTCTTGTCTGATAAGGGATTTCCGGACCGTGATATCGCCGACATCTGCCAGGCGATTGCCAACCACGAAGCGTTCGGAGATAACCACGGCACCGAATCCAGCGAGGGGAATCTGTTGTCGGACTGCTTGTATGATGCGGATAAATTTCGTTGGGGGCCGGAAAATTTTACGCAGACGCTATGGTCCATGGTCGCTTGCATGGATGTTTCCGTCGATACGTTCCTGAAACACTATCCCAAAGGTATGGCGTTTCTGCAGCAGATCCGGGAGACATTCAGAACCCCTACCGGCAGGGTGTACGGCCCGCAGTTCATCGACACGGGCATCGCCATCGGCAATGATCTATATGAGATGATCCGGTCCGGGTACCTATGCAAAAACCAGCCATAAAGGCCCCCCCGCAACTGCTGCAGCAATCCACTATGCCCGGGCATTGTTCCGTTGGGGTTTTTTGTGCCGGGCAGCCAGGATCGGTGTGTTCATGATCAGGGCGGAGCTTTCCTCGGACCGCTCGATATCGAGAGACATTTGCTGCCGGTCGATTTCAAAGTAGCGTGAAATGACCTCGATGAGGTCCCTTTGAAGGTCTTCGAGCATGTCCTCTTTTATTTCTAGTTTGTCATAGACCAGGGCGAATTTAAGGCGTTTTTTGGCCACATTCTTGCTTTCATCCCCCCGGTTCATCAGTTTTTTGAGCAGGGCATTGAACATCATCATTAGTGCACCTTGTTCTTCCGGCTGATTTTCCCGCCGAGTTTTTTCCAGAAAGATTTTGGGGCCATGGGGTCTTCCACGGGCAGATCCGGATGCCCGTTCATGCGCATGGCGATCTGCATGAAGGCCTTGCCGGCTTTTGATTCCTTCTGCATGACGATGGGAAGCCCGGTGTTTGAGGAAACAACCACGGATTCATCCATTTCCACGAGACCGATGAGGTCGATGGACAGGACTTCGACCACATCCTTGTGGCTGAGCATGTCCCCCCGTTCCACCATTTTCGGGATGATCCGGTTGACGACCAGCTTGGGCGTGATGGAACGGGAATACAAAAGTCCGATAACCCGGTCGGCATCCCGCACCGATGAGATTTCCGGCATGCAGACCACGATAGCCTCGTCCGCGGCTTCAATGGAGTTTTTAAAACCCTGTTCAATGCCGGCCGGACAGTCAAGGAGCGTAAAGTCGAATTCCTTTTTCAGCCGGTTGCAGAGCCATTTCATATTTTCCGGTTGGATGACGTTTTTTTCATCGCTCTGGGAGGCCGGAATAAGATAGAGGTTGTTGATGCGCCGGTCTTTTATCATGGCCTGCTTGAGCTTGCAGCGCCCCTGGACCACGTCCACGACATTGAAGACGATCCGGTTTTCAAGGCCCATTATCACATCGAGGTTTCTCAGGCCGATATCCATATCGACAACGGCCACTCGTTTTCCCTGGAGGGCAAGGGCCGCTCCCAGGGATGCGGTGACGGTTGTTTTGCCGACGCCGCCTTTTCCGGATGTGACCACAACGACTTTACCTTCCACTTTTCACCTCTTCGCAGTTAGTTGATTTTTTACCGTACTTCGGGCCAGGCAAACCGCTTGAACGGGTTTGCCGCGATATAATCCATGACCACGATCTTGTTGTTGTCGATTTTCGCAAATTCCGGGGCTTTGCCGCTTCCGCCAATACCCGTGCTTCCAGCGGCGGCAAGCCCGCCGATCTGGATCTGGGTAGGCCGGAAATCAAGTGCTACGATGATGGCGTCTTCGTTGTCCGGCTGCCCGGCGACTGCGGTGCCCATGAGGGTTCCCAGGACGATGATGTCACCACCGGCAATGGCTTCTGCGCCGGGATTCAGATCCCCCATGATGATCAGGTGTTTATCGGCCTGCAGCTTCTGCCCTGAGCGGACGCGCCCCGCAATGATCAGCGCTTCACTGTTATGGGAGTGCCATGCATTGCCAAGGTCCTCGGTCCGCTTGTGGCTCACCTCCGGCCGGGGTTTTGGGGGCGGTCCGGTGACGACCCCTACGTGGAACTGTTCCTTCAGGTATCCGCCGAGTTCCTCGATCAGCCTGCCATCCGGCGCTTCATTCCCGGAATCGAGTATAATCCTGGCATTGACCGCAAGTTGTTTGAGCCGCTCAAACGGTTTGTTGAGCGCGTCTTTCAATTCGTCCACCGGGCGCGTGGCGTCAAAGGTAACCCAGAGGCTGTCTCCGACGCCTTTGAGTTTTACCGGCAGGTTGTCCTGGTTTGGCATGAGCGGGTTTGGCATGAGCGGGTATCCATGGAAATTTATTCGGTTGAAATGCTAACGGCATGGGGGGCTGTGGCGCCGTGCCTGCCGGGCTGCAGGTTTCCTGGTGTCATATTTTATGTTTATCGGGTTTTATGTTTATCGGGCCGGTACCGGTGTCGGGATCAATATTTTTTATGTGTCTGGATCCCGACACCGACCCCAGATACCGACCACGATGAAGCCGGTTTCGGGCAAATGAAATGAAACCCATTTAACGCATTATCATGTGTGTAATGATCATTTCATGTAGCATATATTGTATATAGAAGGACGGGGGAGATGTCAAGAGAAAATGAAATGCCGCACCGGGGTCTGGTGTCCCCGGCGCGGTATGGAATGCGGTGTGTTCTTCTACGATCCGAATGCTGCGTCCGGAATCTCAACAGCTGCGCCGTTCATGCTTTCTATGGCATCGAACTTGCCCATTGTGGCAGGGAGCAGGTTCATGATGAAAAACTCAGCGGTTTTCATGACGCCCAGGTAAAATGCAGCATCCTTGTTCTTGGCAGCTTTTTCGGTGGTCGCTGCCATATCCAGGCTTCCGGCAAGTTTTTTCAGCTTTTGTGCGGCGATTTCCGCGCGCCACAGAAGCATCCATGCCACGGTGACATCGCCGGTGACATCCAGGAAGGGGTGGGCAACGGCAAATGCATTGAGCGCCTTGTCCGAGGCGGCTGCCTTCGCTATCCGGTTCGCTGTATCCGCCAGACGGCCCACAGCGGTTTCCACGCGGGCGGTAAGGGTCTTTAGCTCTTCTATCTTGCCCGCCTCTTCAATGGTCTTGTTCATTTCACCAAGATAGTCCATGAACGCCTGTCCGTTTTTAAGACCCAGCTTGCGCCCCATGAGATCCATGGCCTGGATGCCGTTGGTTCCTTCGTAGATCTGGAAGATTCTGGCATCGCGCATGAGCTGTTCAACAGGATATTCTTTCGTGTACCCGTATCCGCCGTATACCTGTATGCCGTGGCTGGTTACCTCGAGTGCCCGGTCTGTGATGTACCCCTTGATAATGGGGGTGAGAATGGCGCTGCGATCGGCGTATTTTTCCTTTTCTTCCGGGGTTTCGGCAAGCACTTCCAGATCGTGGGCCATGCCGCCGTAGTAAATCAGGCTGCGCATGCCGTCCACGTATGCGCGCATGGTCATAAGCTGTCGCCGGACGTCCGGATGCTCGATAATGGGAACCGATTTCGCGTTGGGATCCTTGCCGGCCAGCAAATGCTTCCCCTGGAGGCGTTCGCGGGCGTAGTTCAATGCATAGCAATAGGATGCGGTGGCAACGGCAAAACCCTGGAGACCGACCAGCTGGCGGGCTTCGTTCATCATGAGGAACATGGCCCGCATTCCCTTGTTTTCCTGGCCGATCAGGGTGCCGACGCAGCCCCCCTTGCCGCCCAGTACGAGGGTGCAGGTGCAGTTGCCGTGCAGCCCCATTTTTTCTTCTATGCCGCTGCAGACAACATCGTTGAATTCGCCAGGGCTGCCGTCTTTGTTGATACGGTACTTGGGCACAAGGAAAAGGCTGATGCCGGGAGTTCCCGGAGGTGCGCCCTCAATGCGGGCGAGCGTTGGGTGGACGATGTTTTCCACCATGTCCTGCTCCCCGCCGGAGATGAATATCTTGGTGCCGGAAATGGAAAACGTGCCGTCATCGTTCCGGGTCGCCGTTGTTTCCAAAGCGCCGACATCGGAACCGGCTGCCGCCTCGGTTAAAAGCATGGTTCCGGACCATTGGCCGGTATAGAGCTTTTCCAGGTAAATTTTTTTCTGCTCTTCCGTGCCCAGGGTGTTGATCAGGTTGCCCGCGCCGTGGGAAAGGCCGTGATACAGCATGAAAGAAGGATTGGCGCCAATGAAGTATTCCTCAGCGGCAAGGGATACGGTTTTCGGCATACCCTGGCCGCCCCACTGGGGATCGTCGATCATGGCCAGCCATTCGCCTTCCTTGTAGAGCTTGTTGATCCGGTGGAAGCATTCGGGAACCTTGACAACGCCGTTTTCAAGGGTGCACCCGACTTCGTCGGACTCCTTTTGTGTCGGGAGAATTTCCTTGATGGCCAGGTTTCTGGCTTCGGATACGATCATATCAACGGTTTTTTTGTTGAACTCGGCAAATCTTTCGTGTTTCGTGAGATCTCCCACTTTCATCTGTTCATGCAGGACGAAATCCACATCCCTGCGATCCGCAATCAATTGTGCCATGTCGGGTTCTCCTTCGATTTTTTGAGGAACTGTAAGAAATATATTGGACTTTACGAAGCCATCCTGTCTGATATATGCGCGCTTGTTGTATGCGTGTTATTTTTGCATACATACCGGACAACACAGATCTCCATCGACTCTTAAAATAATCGATGGGCAATGTCAAGCGCGGGAATCCGTTCCCGTGGCAGCGGCAAATCCTATTCTTTTGAAAGCCGGTCGCGAAGTTCGTCGGTTTCGTATTTTTCCTGGCGCAGGGTCAGGTCCAGGTTGGTCATCAGGCCGCCGTGTTCCTGTGCCTCGCTGTCGGATGCCAGCCTTTCATGGATATCCATGGTTTTGCGGACGTCTTCCACCCCGTTGGACATGGCCTCCGCCAGGGAGCCTGTCACAATGATCCTGCTGGCGGTCAGCCTGGGGGTCAGCCCGTTTTCGGCGATTTCCTCCGCACTGTGGGCCAGCTGCTTCATTTTCGTCATGGAAAAATCCATGCGCTGCCATGCCGGCTCTCCGTTTGACTGGAATACCCACGCATCGCGGATGGTCTGCAGCATCTGTTGATATTTGGTCACAACGCTGTTCTGGATCATCTCCACCAGGTTGTCGGAGAGTTCGTTTTCTTCGCCGGGAAGCCCTTTTGCTTCCTCAGGGGATAGCTTGTTCAGGATTTTTTTGAATTTCAATGCGTGATATTCGGATTCCCAGGCTTCCCGGAGAAGTACCCGCCGGATATGGGAATCATCGACCAGTTCCGCTTCCTTCTGGTAATGGGGGACAAGTTTTTTTTCATAGTCGATATAGGATTGAAAAATGGTCGCCCGATTCGTGGGGTCGTGGGGATACGGTGCAGGGGTCATGTCCGGCTCGCCGCCGAGTTTTCCGATGATCATGCCCAGCCAGTGCATGTGCCACATTTCTTCCCGGGCCCGGGAAAGCAGGCTGGCACCGATGGAGGTGTCTTCCCCTTCAAGGTAGCTGTGGGTCATGTAGCGAACGATTGCCGCATGCTCATCCCCAATGTCGCGGTTGAGCATTTCGATGAGTTTTTCTTTTTCCATTTCCGTCTCCTTATCTTTGTCGGTTTTATCCCGGGACCGGGATCCAATTCAAAAATCGCCCCTGAATTTGACCCTGATAAAAGGCCATGTCATTTACATTGAAAAGCAATGCTTCAGATCAACAAGGTTTTTTGTCAAAGCAAATCACAATTCTGCGGCAAGGACAATAACAGTTCTAAATATAAGCGCATTATTTTAAAAAATCCATCGGTAAAGAACAGTTGCCGGGTGCAGTGTTTTCCCATCCCAAACCGGTATGTATTACCGGAGACGTACAACTTGCAGCATGCGGCCGGTTTTTCCTTGCCGATCGGCATTCAATCCATTATACCCTTGCAGTAGGTGAATGCCATACATTCGGATGCTACCGGAGAAGAGGGGAGAAAGCGGGTTGAAACGGATTGGTTTGTATGTCAAAAACGACCGCGCGGCATATAAAAAGGCGGACGCCTTCGATGCCTGGCTGCGGGATAAACATATCGATGTTTTCAGACAGGAAGCGTTTGAAACCCATATTTATGATGAAGGCAATCATCTGCCGAATGCGCCCGCCGATCTTTCGTGTGTTTTTGTCATCGGCGGCGACGGCACGTTTTTGAGCGCATCCAGGTGGATCGGGGATCTGCCCATCCCCATGGTCGGTGTTAAATTCGGTGACGTGGGTTTTCTGGCGGAGATTTCCGAAGAAGCACTGTTTGAAACGGCCGAAGCGGTCATTGCCGGCAATTACAAGCTGGATTCCCGCACGCGGCTGAAAGCCCGGATTATCCGCAATGGGAAGGTTCTTGTAGAAGAAACCGTCTTAAACGACGTGGTGATCAACAAGGCCGCACTGGCGCGACTGGCAAATATCAGAACCTATATCGACGACCATTACCTGACCACCTACCGGTGCGACGGCCTGATCGTTTCCACCCCGACCGGCTCGACGGCCTATTCCCTGGCAGCCGGCGGCCCCGTTGTACATCCCGCAGTAGAAGGGATCATCATTACCCCGATATGCCCCTTTACCCTTACCAACCGCCCCCTTATCGTTCCCAACCATGTTACCATCAAGACGCTGCTGGATGAGAAGGCAACCGATATCGTGGTGACCTTTGACGGCCAGGAGGGCTTGGAGATCATGGCTTCCGATATTCTGGTGATCGAAAAAAGTCACTACCCGGTGAACCTGATTAACCTGCCGGGGCAGAACTATTTCGATATCCTAAAAGCCAAGCTGCGGTGGAGTGGCGGCCGGATCTGAATAGAACCCATCTCAACATTCGGATTTCGGTTCAAGATCGCGGCGGCGTCTTGTTTCAAACCGCAGACATACTCGCGTATTTCGAGGATTTGAAATAAGACGCCAACAAAGATATTGGGCTGAAAGACAATGTTGAGATGGGTTCTACAAAACTAAGTCTTCCACAAAATCCACCAACTGGTTCAGGTTTCGGCAGGGCCGGATTTCATGGCAGTATGCCTTGTAGGTGTTGATTTCGCTGTCGCCGGTGTGCCAGAAATCTTCCGGTTCGGGGTTGAGCCAGATGATGCGGCGGCTTTTTTCACGGATATCGGCAAGTATTTCTTCCCTGGGGTTGTGGTAATTGGACCGGCCGTCGCCGACAATGATTACGGTGGTTCGCTTATTGACAAGGTGCATGTGGTGGCGCCGGAACTGTTGAAAAACCTCGCCGTAGTCCGTAAGCGCCCCGAATTCGATTTTCCTGCTGGACAATACCTTTTCAACGGCCTTGTCCGCCTCATATTTTTCAAAAATCTCCGTTATGTCTGTCGCACCCGAGATAAATGCGAAACTGTGGACGGCGGAAAAACAGTCCTGCATGGAATAGAGCATATTGAGCATGAACCGGGCGGCGGACCACACCGATCCGGACACATCGCAAAGTGCGATAATTTTCGTTTTTTTAAGGGGCCTCTGCCGGTACTTGATCTCGATGGGGATGCCCTGAAATCGTCCGGAATGGCGAAGAGTTTTTTTTACGTCCAGGTAGCGCCGGCTTCCGGCGGCATACCGGCGTCCCATCCGGTCCCTGAGCTTGCGGACCAGTTTTTTTATGATCTCCTGCATCTGTACTATTTCCGCGGGTGAAAGCGCGGCAAAGGAACGCTCCCCGATATCCCGGAAATGGGTCTCGTTTGAACGGACTTTTTTCAGGGCGTCATTGTTCGGCCGGTTGTCTTCCGTCAGCATTTTATAGGCACGGTCCAGCCGGCCAAGGAGGCGTTCGGCGGACTGGCTGTCGCCGGAGCGGCCCCCGGTGTTTGCCTCCCCGATTGCCCCTTTCAGGGCGTTAATGCGAAGCATGACCGCGAGCCTGGCGGAAAGCTGCCCCAGGTTGGATTTCAGGGCCGGGGAACTGTATTCTTCCCGGTTTTCCAGGTTATAAATTTCCTGGAGGAACGCAGCGGGATCGCCTTTTAGAAAATCGATCAGGGCGCTGTCTATGGGATCCGTAAGCATTTCATTTTCCTGAAGCTGTGTGATGATTTGCCGTTGTTCGACGGTTTGCTCCCCATCCGGATCCAGTGCGGTACTTGTCTGCATTTCATGAAAAAACAGATGGTACAGGCGGTCGAAATTGCCCTGTTCCCGGCGGCTTTTGGCGAAATTGGCCTTCAGGGCCGCTTTGAAGCCGGTTTCATCGGAAAAATCGACCCATTGCAGATGTGTCACAGCGTCGATGACTTCCGAAGTGGACACCCGCAAATCGCCCGAACGGCATATGGCGGCAAATTTCAGGAGTAAATGCATCATTTATTTACGCGTCGCGTCAATGTAATATTCTGTCCATGGATGCCTTGACCATGTCCGCGTCGCTTCTGTACTTGCATATTACGTTTATCGTGTCGGACATGGCTTCCCGGGTGATCTCATCGATCCGGAGCACGGCCAGGGCATGCGCCCAGTCAATGGTCTCGGAGATGCAGGGGCGCTTTTTGAGGTCGAGTTCGCGGATGCGGTTGATGACAACGATCATTTTGTCCGCAAGGCGTTGTTCGATTCCCGGCAGCTTCATGCGGATGATTTTCGCTTCCAGGGCCGGTTCAGGGTAATCAATATACAAATGGATGCAGCGCCGTTTGAGGGCATCTGACATGTCCCGGTAATTGTTGGATGTGAGCACCACCATGGGGATATGCTTTGCCTTGCGGATGCCCAGTTCCGGAATGGACACCTGGAACTCGCTTAACAATTCAAGAAGAAACGCCTCGAATTCCGGGTCTGCCTTGTCGATTTCGTCGATGAGCAGGACCGTGGGGTCATCTGCGGAAATCGCCTGCAAAAGGGGTCGGGCAAGGAGAAAGCGCTCCGAGAAAAAAGCGTCTTCCTGGTCGGCGATCCGCTCCACGGCATCGGCGATCGTATCGGCCTCCGAGATGAGATCGTTGATTTTTTCCTTGATCATCTGCGTATACAGCAGCTGCTTGGCATATTCCCATTCATAGAGCGCTTTTGCTTCATCAAGCCCTTCGTAGCACTGCAGGCGGATTTTTTTTCGGTTCATGCACGTAGAAAGGGCCCGGGCCAGCTCGGTTTTCCCCGAACCTGCCGGCCCTTCCACCAGGATCGGCTTGTTCCCGGCGGCCGCCAGAAAAACCACCGTGGCGATCTCCCTGGAGGCAATATACCCGGCTTTTTCCAGCCGTTTCATCACGTCGTCGATGCTTTCAAATTCCATGGCGCATCCTTGTTTCGTTTTTTTTTATGTATACGGTTCAATTTCATTCAGGCAGCCCCCCGGTGCTGCCCTTGGCAACCGTGAGGCCATGGGACATCTCTATGGCTTGCTTCGACGCGCCCTGCGATAAACGGCCAGGCCGCAGGGCGCTTGTCTGCGCTTCGCCAAGAGATGTCACCAAGCCCTCCCGATGTTATCCGTTTGATTTCGAGTGCATCAACTTTGTGTTTCCATGAACGGAATGATCATAATGACCAATTTTCCGAAGGGGTCATGAGTGTTGTCCGCAGCAACAATTGCAGGGGGTTGCTGATAGCTCTTGGCGAAGTGCAGACAAGCGCCCTGCGGCTTAGCCGTTTATCGCAGGGCGCGTCGGAGCGAGCCATAGAGATATCAGCGTTCTCCTGCAGTTGCCAGGACAATACTCATGACCTCTCCGGAAAATTGAACCATACCATTATTATATTATACTCCCAGATGCTTCAGGCGCTCAAAATATTCCTCCCGGCAGGTCTGCTCGATTTCGACCATGCGGGCCAAAGCCTCGTTGAAGTCGGTTTTTGTTGCCGTGAAAACGCCGTGCCCGTAGACAATGGCACCGTTGCCTTCCTTTATCACCCCGGGAACCGTCTTGTAAAGCCCGAACGGGCCGCCTCCGGTTTCGCCGGACACGATGGGAATATCACGGATATATCGCTCATGGGGGCATGCCCTGTGGCAATCACCCCTGTGGTCGCAGTCAATGCGGCAATCCATGGACATGATGACCGAAAACAAGGGATGCCCGTGCAATATCCCCATTACGTCCATGCTGCGATAGATTGCCAGGTGGGCGGGATACTCCGAGGACGGCCTCTGGCCGGTGCATTGGGGATCATCCATGGGGCATGCGGCAATATCTCCTTTCAGATCGTCTAAAAAGCTGCCGGTTTTGCTTATATACAGCGTGTTGTCCATGCGCCGGGAAATATTTCCGAAACAAGCATCCACAAGACCCAGGGCTACGATCCGCTTGCCCGCTTCAATTATTGCAGCGCGCGCTTTTTCGGGCGTGTCGACGGGAGCGGCTGTAAGGCCGCCGGTAAAGGCGGGGGCAGGAGAAAGGTTTTTCAATACCTGTTCAAACGCTTTTTTTTGATCCGCGGTGATTCTGTGCCTATGCGCATCTTCCAGGAAATCACTGAAAAATTTTACAAAACAGGCAAAACAGGCGGCTGAAAAGTTGACATACGCATCGGCCGGGCCGGTTTTGCCTGTTGCGGAAAGGCCGTGCCCCCGGATGATCAGGCATTTGCGCTCCGAAAGCGGACCGGCCAGGGCATCGGCGGAGAAATGATCCGTTACCGGCAGGTCGACCAGGAATGTCCGGGTTTCGGAATCATCCGGAAAAACCGCGTAGGCCTCATTTGCGGCCAGGTATTCGATAATGGTGCTATAGGGCTCGGCAGGACGGGCAAAGAGCAGGGTTTTGACCGGCAGGCGATTTGCGAGTTCGGAAAGTTCCGGGGGTGCGCTTCTTTTCCGGTTCCTTAGGGATTCTTCTCCGGAAACAACATAGACGGCTTTTCCGTCCGGCACCAGCCGGTTGGCGTATAACTTTTTTTCGTATGTCTTGGTTTTTTCCTTCATAATGAAAACGATGACAAGCCATTTCAAAAAAAAGAGTTTTTTGAGATAGCTTGTAGCACTGCGTTGTTGTATGCCGCAAGTGAAAAGTACCGGATTGGTTATACATAACGTAAAGTTCTGATTTTGGTATGGACATTTTGTTATTTTTCTTGATATTCTACTTTATTCGATATAAAAGATCAGAGGGAGCGGAACTGGCCGAATATATAACGTTTTTAGTGGTTTCAGGGACACGGATGTTTTACGCTTAATGGTGCACGGAAAATGGGGAGCATGAAAAAAATGGATATCAGCATAACCCGATCGGAATTTTTAAAAGCATTGCCGGATGGAAACGGACTGAGCTTCGGGACCGTTTTTACCGACCATATGTTCAACATGGACTATACAACCGAAAAAGGCTGGCATAATCCCAGGATTGAGCCTTACGGCCCCATTACGATGGAGCCTTCGACCATGGTGCTTCACTATGGCCAGTCCATATTCGAAGGGCTGAAGGCATTTAAAACCGATTCCGATGGTATAAACCTGTTTCGCCCTGAGGAAAATTTCCGGCGGTTTAACCGTTCGGCCGAGAAAATGTGCATACCCCAGCTGGACGAAGCGTTTGCCCTGGACGCTTTAAAACAGCTTCTGGCGGTTGAAAAACGATGGGTTCCCTTTGCGCCGGGAACGTCTTTGTACATACGCCCCACTATTATCGCCATGGATCCGTTTCTGGGCGTGAGAGCGTCCTATAAATACCGGTTTTTTATTATCCTTTCTCCGGTCGGCCCCTACTACAAGGAAGGCTTTGATCCCGTAAAAATCTGGGTGACAGAAAAATATGTCCGGGCCGTCCCCGGCGGAGTCGGAGATGTGAAAACCGCCGGTAATTACGCCGCCAGTTTGTGTGCCAGCGAAGAGGCCCACAAAAAGGGATACACCCAGGTGTTGTGGCTGGACGGTGTGGAGCGCCGCTATGTCGAGGAAGTCGGCTCCATGAATATCTTTTTTGTCATCGATGACGAGATTATTACGCCGGCCCTTACCGGCAGCATACTGGCGGGAATAACCCGGGATACCGTTATCCGCCTTGCCGCCAAATGGGGAAACCCCGTTACCCAGCGGCGCATCTCCATCGATGAAGTTATTGATGCCCATGAGGCTGGAAAATTGCAGGAATGCTTTGGCTCCGGGACGGCCGCGGTCATTTCACCGGTCGGTGCAATCAAGTACAAGGACAAACTTCTGACAATCGGAAACGGCGAGGTCGGAATGTGGGCAAAACGATTTTTCGACAGAATCACCGGCATCCAGTACGGCCGGGTAGAAGACTCCGAAAGGTGGATAGTGCCGCTGTAGCAAAAAAAGGGGGCGGAACCGGATTCCGCCCCCCATTGTCCCCGGTTATTTCACCTTGATTTTCTTTCTGGCGCTGTCTTCTGTTTTCGGAATTTTTACTTCCAGCCCCCCGTCTTTGAATACCGCATCCACTTTGTCCGTATCCACATTGTCCGGCAGGCTGAAGGACCGCTGGAATTGCCGGGTAATGCTTCCAGACGGTTAATGACCGCCGCACTGGTGGTTGGGATCTTTGGCGCCGCATGTGTGCTGCATTGAGAACTGCTGCAGGCTCCCCTCAATCAATGCATTTACCGCGTCGCCTACCGCGAGCGCCGGTCCGCCATGATATACTTCTATGCCTACCTGGTTAAAGCCCATAAGGGGGCGCATGCCCATACCCCCTGCGATCAACTTGGTAACGCCTTTATCCGCAAGGTATTTGACGGGCGCCATGCATCCGCCCTGTTCGTGGGGGATGTTGGGAATTACCTCGACATCCTTGATCTGGCCACTGGATACCGAAATGAGGGTGTAAAGTTCGCAATGGCCGAAATGTGCCCCCAGGGGCGCATCAAGCCCGCCGGGCATGGATGATGGTACAGCAATCAATGTGTTCATTGTTTCTCCTTGGTGTATGGGAATTGTTCCCGAAAGTGATTTGCCCTGATTTCATAATTGAGTATATGCGCAAAACAAAATAATGACTGGGTGCGTCCTTGTCAATACGTTTTTCCATTCTTCCGTGTTTTGTCTGCAGCGCTTTTTCGCTGCCTGTTTTTTGGGGATACTTGAAAGCGCGCTTCTGATGTATAATTATAATGGAAAAGATATCAATCTATTGATGTGATCTTTTTTTTGTAAACATGCACCGGGAGCCTGTGATATGGAAAAAAATGGAAAAATACTGCTCTGCAGCGATCTTGACCGCACGATTATACCCAACGGTTACCAGCCGGAATCGCCCAAAGCCAGGCCCCTGCTGCGTCGGCTTGCAAAGCGGCCGGAGGTGATGCTGGTGTATGTCACCGGCCGTGACAAATCTCTTATCATCGACGCCATAAAAACCTGGGATCTGCCGATGCCGGATATTGCCGTCGGTGACGTGGGAACTGCCATATATAGCGTGGATGGTGTGGCCGATACGCCTTTGTTTGTGGAGTGGACGGATTGGAAAAAAGAAATTGCCGCCGACTGGAACGGTAAAAACAGGGCCGATCTGGCGCAAATACTTACCGGTTTTGACATGCTGCGCCTGCAGGCACCGGAAACGCAAAAGGAGTACAAGCTCAGTTTTTATACGGATGCCAACGCCGACTTGAATGTGCTGGCAGAAAAGATAAAAACGCGTCTTCTTGAAAACGGCGTACACGCAAGCGTCATCACCAGTATCGATGAAATGGCGGGTAACGGCCTTGTGGATATTCTGCCCGCGCGGGCAACAAAGGTCCACGCCATCTACCATATTGTTGAAAAATTGTCGATTGATGAATCGCGCGTGGTTTACGCGGGAGATTCCGGAAACGACCTTCCCGCGTTGACCAGCGGGCTCAAGGCCGTGGTTGTAAAAAATGCGTCTGAAGAGGTCTGCCGCCAGGCGATTGAGATATCGTCCCAAAAAGGGTTTGATTCCAACCTGTACCTTGCGGAGGGTGGATTTCTGGAAATGAACGGCAATTATTCGGCGGGTGTGCTGGAAGGCCTGGCGTATTTCATGCCGGAGATCCAACAGTGGCTGCAGTCGTAGGATAGGGATCGGATGCCGGAGGTGTTCGGTTCTGTTTTTCTATATGTGAGGTGGCATCATGAAGAGAAGATTTCCAAATGTTGGTGTGCCGATTATTTTCCTGTTGTGCGGGCTTTTTCTGGCCTCCTGCTCCGTCATGTCAAAGGATATCCGAATGGATGCGGAAAAGGATATTTCTTTTGAATTTTTGAAGCAGAATACGGATCAATATGAGGGGAAAACGGTTATTCTGGGCGGATATATCCTTGAAATCAGGAATTTCAGGGAGGAGACAAGGCTCCTCGTGCTGCAGGCGCCCCTTGCCATTCGTGATCAACCCAGGGATCGCGATTTGTCCAAAGGTCGTTTCATGGTGGTTCTGGGCGGGTTTTTGGATCCGGCCGTTTATGAGAAAGGCAGAAAAATCACCATAGCCGGGGAAGTTCTGGGGCATGAATCGGTCCGGATAGACGGGCATATGTACGACATGCCTTTGCTGCGGGCCCGGGAGGTATATCTCTGGCAGGTGCCCAGGGAATCCATAGGGTGCTGCTATTATGATGATCCGTTTTATCCCTGGCCGGATTCGTATTTGCGCTACAGGCCCTATCCGTTGTTTCACTGGTAGGCCGAAAGACAATGTTGACATGGGTTCTAAACGATCACCTTTTTCTGCATCGCCCTTTTTATGCGGTCTTTTTCAACATAAACGGGTTTACCGGTGCCACATTCCCTCTCCGTATGATACATCATCGTTGAAAACGTGGATGGCGTTGGGGTAAAAATCTGGATCTGTTCCGGGGTGAACCGGAGCGTGCGTTTGGTGAAATTCTTTAACCGGCGCATGTCTTCCATGGTGCATCCCGGATGGGCGGCGATAAAATAGCAGGTTAGATACTGTTTTTTTCCGGATTTTTTCACGGCGTTGTCAAAGCGGGATATAAACGCTGTTGTCTGTTTTATGCCCGGTTTTCCCATAAGCGACAGGATGTGCTCTTCCGAGTGTTCCGGTGCGATCTTGAGTTGCCCTGATACATGATGCGAAACGATTTCCTCCAGGTATTTTTCTCCCCACTTACTGTCCTGAAGAATCATGTCGTGCCGTATTCCCGAGCCGATAAACACCTTTTTCACTCCGTTGATGCGCCGGATTTTCTGTAAGAGTTCGATCTGGCGCCGGTGATTCACCGGCAGATGTTTGCATATACGAGGCGCAAGGCATCGTTTATGCCGGCAGATGCCTTTTTTCTGTTTCAAGTCGCATTCAATGCCGTACATGTTGGCCGTAGGGCCGCCAACGTCCTGGACAATCCCCTTGAAAAGGGGGTGCCGGGTCATTTTCTGGGCTTCCCGCAGGATGGAGGCCTCGCTTCTGCTGATAATGGTGCGCCCCTGGTGAACGGCGATGGCGCAGAACCGGCACTCCCCGTAGCAGCCCCGGTGGGTGGTGATGGAAAATCTAATTGTGTCAAGGGCGCGTACCGGACCTTCCGCCGCATGGAACGGATGCGCATCAAGTTCGTAATCCATTTCATGGATGCGGTCCAGATCAGGGGGCTCCGGCGGGAATTGCGGCGGATGATGAAGGAGAAAGCGTGTATCCTGCTGCTGGCACAGTCCTTTTGCGGTAAGCGGGTCGCTGTGGTGGTAAAATGTTTCAAACATCCGGGCAAACGCCTCTTTGTCACGGCTGACCAAATCATGGGATGGCAGTTCAATGTACCCTTCCGGCGCTTGTGGACGGATATGGCAGGTGCCACGGATGCCCTCGGCCGGAAGTCCCGCAGCCAGTTTTCCTGCAATTTCCAGCACCGCTTTTTCTCCCATTCCATAAACCAGCAGGTCCGCTTTGGCATCAAGGAGGATCGAACGTCGTACAGAATTGCTCCAGAAGTCATAATGGGAGATACGCCGCAGACCGGCCTCGATGCCCCCTAAAACAATCGGCTTGGTCTTCTTGAAAAAACGACGGATCAAGTTGGTGTATACAATGCAGGCCCGGTCTGGGCGTCTGTTGTTTTCCCCGCCCGGGGTCAGGTCATCGGTTTTGCGGAATTTCTTTGATGCCGTGTAATTGGCCACCATGGAATCCATGGACCCGGCACTTACCCCCCAGAATAGATTCGGTTCGCCCAGGCGGGTGATATCGCGGTCACTGTCAATATCCGGCTGCGCAATAATCCCTGCCCGGTACCCGGCCGCGATAAGAACCTTCCCGATCACCGCAACCCCGCAAAAGGGGGAATCGATATACGCATCCCCGGTGACAAGGATCACGTCGAGCGTGTCCCATCCCCGTTTTTTCATCTCTTTTCTTGTTGCCGGAAGAAACATGGTTATCTCTTTTCTACCTGTCGCCCTGCCCATTCATAAAGGGCGATGGCCGTCGCTGTTGCACCGTTCAATGACTCCACATCCGGGCCTATGGGAATGGACACGGCGTTTTTGCGAAGCGGTTGCGGCAGGCCTGCACCCTCGATACCGGGAAGCATGCCGAAGGCCGGGGGAAATGGATATTGCGTGATATCCTTTCCTTCGCCGGACAGGCAGACCACCGGCAAATCCGGTGGTATATCATGTAACGCGGGGCCCATCAGGAATTCGGCCGAAAGCACGGCTCCGCCGGAAGCCCGCATTGACTTCGGATGATACGGATGTGCGGCTTCGGCAAGCAGTATGATCCGCTTTACGCCGAAGGCAACCGCTGATCGGATCACTGCGCCCACATTGTCCGGATCCTGGAAGGGGACCAGCAGGGTGCACCCCTGCGCAAAACCGTCTTCGGGAGCCCATCTGCCGGGGGACGGCACCCTGACCGTGATTAAAGGCGAATTCGTTCCGGATACATCGACTTCGCGGAACAGTCTGGGTGTGAGCAGGTACCAGTGTATATGGGGGGGAAGATCAGAAGGCGGTTCGTGTTCGGTGCTTGAAATCCAGGCAGCGCAGCGCTCTGGAAAAACCGAAACAGCCTCGTTGACGATTTTTTTCCCGGCCACCAGGGCCATTGCCTCTTTTTTGATCCCCTTTGGGGTCAGCAGCTTTTTTATGTCCTTGAAGGTGCTGTTCTGTTCGCTTTCAATTTCGCGAAGCCGATCGTCCGCCATGATATTTTCCTTTACCTGCCACAAAGGGGCGCTTTTTCGTTCAAAGAGTACGAGACGTCTCTGGTGGGACGTATGGGGGATGGTATAAGCAATATCCTGCAAAAGACGGAATGTGTCTGAAAACCGCGTTTTTGCCGCCTCAATTTCGTCTGTGCATCCCGGCCCCTTCATAAACAGTGCAAGCCCCTTCTGCGCCAGGCACCCCTGTATGCGCTCCAGGGTGTGTTCGATATGTTCGACGGCCCGGGTGATGATCCCGGCTACCGGCAAGTTGCACCGGGGAAATATCTTTTTTCCGTAAACAGGCGTATCTTGCAAGCCTAACAGCGAAACGGCGTTCTCTAAAAAGGCGACCCGGTTTTGGCGGCTTTCGGCCAGTATGATCCGGGTCTCCGGAAACGCGATTTTCAGGGGGATCCCAGGCATCCCCGCACCGGTGCCGATATCCATCATCGGCGAGGGAAGAGTGACCAGTGTTCCCGGAAGGATCGAATCCACGTAGAGTTTTTCGACCATGTTGGTGAAGTTGTGAATACGGGTAAGGTTAAGCCGGGTGTTGTTCTCCCGCAGCAGGTTGTGGTAGGACCAGAGCTGTCCAAGCTGATATTCGGAAAGCGTGATGCCGGCAAAGCCAAGAATCGCCGCCATTTCCCCTTTGCCGTGCGTTTTTTTGCCATAAGGGTCCGGGGCCCCGTCTGCAGGCGTGCGCGCCAGGGGGCGCGGTTTTTTTGGTTGCAGTTTTCCGGGTTGACGGATATTTTTCTTTTTCATGGTTTTTTACATTCAATTTCGTCGGCTTGCGGGTTCGGCAGGCAAACATCAGGTAACTGTCAATGAATGATCCATCGTCCTGTTTTTTTGTTCCCCAATGGCCTGTGCTGTATGAGGATAATCATCTTTTGGCCATTTATAAGCCATCCGGGCTTCTTGTGCAAGCAGATCAGACAAAAGACATCTCTTTGCTTGAAATTGCAAAAATATGGATCAAGAAACGCTACAACAAACCGGGCAGGGTATTTCTGGCAATGGTGCACCGGCTGGATCGCCCGGTTGGGGGCGTTGTTCTTTTTTGCCGCACCTCCAAGGCGGCCGCCCGCATCAGCGGCCAGTTTCAAAACAGCACCGTGAAAAAGCGCTACCTGGCAGTGGTCGAGGGCGTCATGGAGCAACCGTCCAGCCACCTCGTAAACCATATCGAGCGGACCCAGACCGCCTCAAGCCGGATCGTTGACGAAATGACATCCGACAGCAAGGAAGCC
>JAABUA010000156.1 GCA_011389515.1 Desulfobacteraceae bacterium | reverse complement strand
CCGAAATCAATACGCTTGTCATCCACCGGAAACAGGTTGATATCCAGATCCCTGTCCGTTTCCAGCCGGCTGCATGCATCCTCCAGATCCCGGGCAACATTTTCATCCGCGGCCGTAACCAGGACCATGAGGGCAAATCGGTTTCCCAAAAGCGTCATGGTGGAGTCCTCGAAATTGCCTTTTGACTCATATACGGCCTTGGAAACCCTTGCCACGATGCCGGGCACATTGAGGCCTACCGCTGAAATGATAAACTCCTTTTTCATTGATTCTGTTTTCCTTTCCACACTGTATTTTCCGGCTCAATTATCCTCTGAAAGCTTCGGATTTCCCGCTGCACGCGCCTGTATCCGTTCAAGGGCCCCTTCGGTTTTTATCCTGAGGGTCGCCACCGGGTCTGCTGCCCCGGCATGAAGGACCAACTGCCTGGCCATATCCGTGACGGTTTTGCGCGCATATGCCAATGCAATGTCATATTCGGCGAATTTTGTTCGTTCATCATCGATCTGCACCACATAGGAAAGGCTGTCCTGCCTTTCCCGGGTATAGAGGATGGCTTCCTTTTCAATCACCACGGACCCGGCCACGGCCCCGGCGGCATTGGCGACGTGGGCGTGCGCCGGAAGGATAAACGGCGCCCGAAGCGTTTCCGCCACTTTTTTGACGAAAATACCGGCCGGCGCTCCGATACCGATGATGGGGAACCGGCTGGAAATTTCAACGGACAGGTATGGATTTTTCCGGTTGATCGATTCCGCGAGCAGCCACCTGCCCCAGGGGCCGTCCACGGTTTCCGGAAGGCGTTCATGGGCGCTGCGCTCCGCCTGACCCGCCAGAAAGACAATGGCTTCCTCGACCATCATGGATACAATATGCTCCAGGATATCATCAACAAACGTTTTGGAGTCCCTGCCTGCCATCTCACATGCACAAACCGTCGCCTGCCGGGCCACGTCCACATCCCAGATATCCATTTTCCCGTTGACATGCAGCAGATCGCTGGGCGTAAGCGTCGACTCCTCAATGAGGCCTGAACGAAAGAGTTCGTCTGCATTCAATTGTACGACATGACTTACATCCAGTTCCTTTATGAGCGATGATATGCTTGCAGGCCCCCGGTTCAGGGCACTTACGAGCTGAACCGCCCTGTGATCGGAAATCCCCATGGCACCGGCGTCTATTGTCTTTGGAAACATCCAGTAATGAATATCTCCAGGCACCCAATACCCCTTTTTTCCTTTCAAGGCCATGATCTCTTCATGAACGCGGGGATGCTGCCAGGCAAGCCTGGACAAAGGGACGACCCTGTCGGGCCCCACCTGGGGTGTTGCGCCCTGGCCGAAGGAAATGCGGCTGTCGCAACCCACGCATGCGGTTCTGATACGGGCCGCCTTTACGGCCGTTTCGATCTGCCCCACACGCGCCCCTTCATCTGAGACCGAAATCTGGCCATCTTTTATAAAGGCGATATCCGTTGTGGTCCCTCCCACGTCGATCATCAGGGCATTCCCCTCGCGGGAAAAGAACAATCCCCCGATCGCGCTTGCCGCAGGCCCGGACAGAATGGTTTCAACGGGTTTTTTCACCGCTTCCATATATGGCATCAACGATCCGTCCCCTTTGACGATCATCAGCGGGGCCTTGATATCGAGCTCAGCAAGGGATGCCTTGACCGCTTCAATGAACTCCTGCATCACCGCAACCAAAGATGCGTTCAGGCTCGCGGTGGCGGCACGCACAATGGAATCCAGCTTTGTGGACAACTGGTGCCCCAGGACAACCGGCAGGTCGCAAACCTTTGAAACCCGATCGAATGCGGCATCTTCATGGGAAGGATCCAGCGGGCTGAAATAACCTGATATGGCAAACGCATCCACCTTGTCTTTGTTTTCACATACCCATTGCTCGATCCCTTCAAGGTCCGGAGGCTGTCTTTCCTCTCCCTGGGAATTGTGGCCGCCGGCAAAAAAACCATGGCAGGCCGCTGAAAACTTATCCTCCAGACCAAAAGATTCGACC
>JAABUA010000155.1 GCA_011389515.1 Desulfobacteraceae bacterium | reverse complement strand
CGCCTTCACCGGGCCATTCACTTTTGGCATGATGCGAGCCCTGATTGCGGGCGCAGGGCTGTTTTTGATCACTGCATGGTTGAGGCGCCCTTTAACACCGGGATCATTCTGGGGAGCGTTGCTGCTGGGCCTGCTCCAGACAACCGGGTTTTTCGGTTTTTCCACTTGGGCCCTCGTTGCCGGAGGCGCCGGCAAAACAGCCGTATTGGTTTACACCATGCCTTTCTGGCTCATTGTCCTGGCCGGCCCTCTTTTCAGTGAAAAAATGCAAAGGTGGCAATGGCTTTCCGTCGGTATTGCATTTGCGGGCCTTATATTCCTGTTCCATCCATGGCAGGAGCAGCCTGACTTCTTTAGCTCTTTTCTAGCTGTTCTTGCCGGACTTTCATGGGCCCTGGCCGGTGCCTGGAACAAATACCTGCGCAGCGTGGTACAGGTGGATCTTTTTGCATTAAATGCTTGGCAGTTGGTGATCGGCTCTTTGCCCCTGCTGTTGATCGCCCTGCTGCTGGAGCCAGAACCTATTATTTGGACGCCTTTTTTTATCGGGTCGTTGATTTATAACGCGGTATTGGCCACGGCAGTGGCTTGGTCCCTGTGGTTTTTCGCTCTTCAGGAAATGCCCGCCGGAGTAGCCGGCTTGGGAACCCTTGCCACCCCGGTCCTGGGTGTTCTTTCCGCTTGGCTTGTGCTTGGGGAAACCCCCATTTTCTGGGAAATCACGGGCATGATACTCATTTTCTCAGGTCTTGCAATTTTGAGTGGCACCGGTTTGATGCTGGCTAAAAAATGGCATCGGGAATAAGAACCCTTCTGACCTCCTCTTCGGCCCCAAATTTGCATTATTGCAGGGGATAGCCACAAAGTGTTCCTTCCAGAGGAGCGCATCTATCCAGGAAATACAATATCCAAAGTGCATTTTATAAAACCCAAAAAATATTTTTAAAAAAATGGACAAAAACACTTGACAACCTCGTTTTCCGGATAATTATAAAAATTATGACAAAGCCAAACCAATTGTAAAATTGGGACGGAAAGTCACGGGTCTGATCGACTCCTATGCTTACCTTCAATTCGGTTATGATAGCCGGACTGCCTCTTAAATAGTTGCAGTCCGGCTTTTTTTATGGCTGCATGTAAGGCTTTTAACCTCAACAGGAGGTTGTCATGCCGATTCCTTTCCTTATTTCAGATTCTCTTTTTCTTTCCAACAAATAGGCCTTATCAACTTTGCTGCTTCAGGCCTGATTTGATCTGATTAACCCTTTATACAGAAAGGAGGGCGTTGGGAAAAGTATCAGCCAGCCAGTTTTCAGCTCTGTTCCTACTTGTTGAATGTTTAAAATACGAGCAAATGAAGAAGGAGGGATAAAAATGGTTATTATAGTAAGTGCGCAATTCCCACCCGAAGGAGCGGCAGAGATGGGTAAGCGATTACTGGATCAAAAGGCTTTACCGGATTATATAACCATGAAGGGGCCTTTTGTTAGAGCCAGTAAAGCGGAAGGAATCCAGACCATTACCATATACGAATGTGAGCGTACAAAGTTGCCTGATGCCTTTGAATTGATCGCTGACAGGTACGTTAGCTACTTTGGTATTCATGGTTTTTCCTATTCAACCAATGTCTGGCTTGAAGCTGGAGAAGCCTTGAAAATGGTCGGGATAGCATAACCTAATCAGGAGCGAACATATTACGAGGTAATATTTTGAAGGCTTGATTTTCACGACCGCTGACATAACCCGTTAATTTATGGGTTTCCCAGTTTGACTTATTTTAAATCATTGGCGTGAAGTTCAAGGTGTTCTGAAAACGGCTACATTGGAGCAAGCATTCATTGGGATGTATGAGGTAAATTAAAACAACCTATTAGGGGGGTAGAGCCATGGTAAAGGCAGAAGCAAATATATTTATCAATGCGCCACTGGAAAAAGTATTCGGGTTTTTGCTCGAAACTGAAAAATTGCCTGATTGGATGCCTCTTTTAGTTGAAGTGTATGATATCCAGGGAAAAGGCGTTGGTC
>JAABUA010000154.1 GCA_011389515.1 Desulfobacteraceae bacterium | reverse complement strand
GCACGCCTGAACCGCGCTTCGTGCATATTGGGTATTGCGGGCCGATCGGATGCGATAGATGGTTGAAAGCAAATCCGGAAAAGGGTATGATCAAACCAAATAAATCAAAGATAATTTTGTTTTAAAATGGGACTTGGGATAATGGAAAAAAGGATTTTACGTCTTTTTGATAAAATGAAATCCAAAAACCTTTTCTGGAGTTATGACAAAAATATCTCAGCGTCGGATGTAGGGACGGATGTACTGATTGAAACCGTTTTAAAATATGGCGATGTGGCTGATATACAGATCATATTTGAGTGCTGTGAGTACCAGCACATTTTTGATGTTTGGGTAAAAAGGGTCGTTTTTGACCAGCGATTCGAGAAATTAAATTTTTATCTGGCAAGGGTTTTCTTTGATGTTGACATTGATGCCGTGAGGCGCGAAAGGGCCGGATATGAGCGACGAGTTAAACTTGAACGCCTTGCTTCCTGTGACGAAACGGGTATTGGAAAATCTTGAAAAAGAGGCTGATTTTCTTTCCGGTTACGTCATGGTAGGCGGTTCTGCCTTGTCGGTGCATCTTTTTCATCGGTTAAGCGAAGATCTCGATTTTTTTACATATGAAGACGTCTTCGATAAAACCCGGATTTTTGATTTTTTCCGCGGGAAAAACCACCAGATTCTAAACGACACAAAAGACCAGGTCGACCTTGTTTTTGAAGGGGTAAAAATCACCTTTTTTAATGCAAAATGGAATTTGTTACGGCCTGAAAAGCCTTCCCGCCTGCATATCGCTACACTACCTCAACTTGCCGCGACAAAGGTCCATACGCTTTTTGTCCGGGCGACATTTCGGGATTATTATGACATCTATACCTTGTCGCTTCAAATGAGCCTTGAGGAATTGTATAAAAATGCGTTGATGCTCATGGATGGGCTGAATTATAAGCTTTTCTCAATGGCATTGGTATATGTAGATGATATTGCCGATGAAAACATCGCCCATTTACGCCCCAAAATCCATGTAACCAAGAAGCAGATAAGCGAACATTTTATTTCCAGGCTAAAAGAAGAAATGTAGAATATTTCATCTGTGAATTTGGCATCAATGTATCAGGGCGTTAATGAAACAACAAATTATTGATTCAGATCAATGGCATGAGTGGTTGCAATCAGGGAGCAGGCAACTGGACCTTGATGTGGATGACGAAAAGATCAAACTGCTGCGGCGCTTTGCAGAAGAATTGCTGGAAGCCAACCATGCTTTTAACTTAACGAGCATTACAGACCCTTTTGAAATTGCCGTCAAGTTAATGCTCGATTCCATTTATCCGGGAAAATTCATCCCTGCCGATGCCAAGGTGCTGGACTTGGGAACCGGTGCCGGTTTTCCGGGAATTCCCCTTAAAATCGCCTTTCCATATCTCGACTGCACCCTCATTGACAGCAGGCGCAAACGAATCAATTTCCTGAAATTTGTCATCCGGCAGCTGCGGCTCGATGTTATCCAGGCGGAGCACATTCGGGCGGAGGCGCTTGCCGGAAGGGAAGGCAAAGCGTATGACGTTGTCGTTTGCCGTGCGGTATCGTCGTTGGAAAACCTTGTTGATCTTGCTGCGCCGCTATTGAAAGATGGCGGTTTACTTATTGCAATGAAGGGATCGGGATATATGAAAGAGATGGAAGGCCGCTTTTTCGGCAAAGTGGATATTCACACCTATCGGCTGCCTTTCATTGGATTGGACAGGTCCCTCGTTATTTTAAAGAATTGATAAGGACAATTTCCCCCCTCTGGTGGATGCCGGAAAATTGTTTTAACTCGGGGTCGGTATTGGGATCGGCTAGTTGATATGACCCGGGCATGAGGGTATATCCGGTGTTAATGTACCCCGGGGGGCGTGAGTACAAATCCAGTGTAAACGTGTGCCGGGAGGGCATGAGCACAAATCCGATGCTGATTTGCCCCGTAGGGGCATGAGGGTATAGCCGGTGGTTTCAACCACCGGTATGGCATGGGCATTTAAAACCCGGAGTCCTGAAGGGACGACATTCAGTATATGTCGTCCCTTCAG
>JAABUA010000153.1 GCA_011389515.1 Desulfobacteraceae bacterium | reverse complement strand
GATATCGAAGCGTTCATTGCCCGCGACATGGAGGCCACCGACCGGATGCGCCGCGTCACCTTTGGTACCGCTGAAAGGCTGGTGTTGATTCCTGTGGAGCTGTCTTTTGTATGGAAGCCGACACTGTTTGCGATCGCTGCGATCTTTGTGTTTTCCGGCATCGGCCCGGAAATTTTTTCCGTCAGCGATGCGCTTAACAGGGGGGGTATGGCCCTATCCGCCTATGGTGCAGGCATATTTTCCGGTGCTCTTTTAACCCCGGCCCTGCTGCCGTGGATTCCCGGCCGGGCGTTCAGTGTAAAAGGAATTATTGCAGGAATGGTTGTTTTTTTGCCCCTGGTGTTCGCATTCAGGGGGGAGGTGGGTGAACTGGAGGTTTTTTCGCTGCTTTTTATTGTGCTGGCGGTCAGTTCCTGGCTGGCCATGAATTTTACCGGTTCAACGCCGTACACGTCACCCTCGGGCGTGGAAAAGGAAATGAGAATCAGCATGCCCCTTCAGACAGCGGCGCTTTTTGCGGCGGTGTTTTTCTGGATTGCAGCGGCTTTGATATAGGAATGCCGGTCATTTTAGTTAATATTGATGCACCCGTAAAAAGTCTCGATCAGACGACTTCGTAAAAAGTTCAAGATCAAGGCTTGCGCGATCCCGAAGAATGCAGCGTACTTAGCGTACGTGAGATTCTGAGGGATCGCGCGTAACGCAGATATTGGATTTTTTACGGAGTCGTCAATATTTACTTATTGAAACAATTATAATAGAGGACATTATGGAGGGTTTCAGACATTTTCCCGGTGTGACAACACTGGCATTGGACAGCGCCGCATGCATCGGCTGCGGCATATGCACGTACGTCTGCCCGCACGGCGTAATGGCGCTGAACGGGAAAAAAGCAAACATTGTGGATAAAGACGGTTGCATGGAGTGCGGGGCGTGCGCGAGGAACTGTCCGTCAGGCGCCCTTGCGGTTACACCCGGTGTGGGGTGTGCGGCATACATCATCCAGACCTGGTTGAAAGGAAAAAATATACCCGTGGATGCCACGTGCTGCTGAAGCAGCCTCATATACAATGAATGGGATGATGAACATGACCGAAAGAAAAAATGACAATATCCCGGGAAGTAACATGGCAGGGCGCATCCTGGCCGTTTCCATCAGCGGCAGAAAAGGGGAAAAGAAACACAACATCGAGCGCGCAACGCTTATTACGGATCATGGCATTGAAAACGACGCCCATGCCGGCGACTGGCATCGCCAGGTCAGCCTTCTGGCCATCGAGAGCATCGAGAAAATCCGGGCGAAGGGGATCGACGTGAATCCTGGGGATTTCGCCGAAAACCTGACAACCGAAGGGATCCGCCTGTGGGATCTTCCCGTGGGGCAGCGGGTCAGGATAGGAGTTGCTGTACTGGCCGAGGTGACACAGATCGGGAAAGAATGTCACGATCGGTGTGCCATATTCAAGCAGGTCGGCGACTGCGTCATGCCCAGGGAGGGGATTTTTGTCCGGATTATGGAAGGCGGGGAAATCCGGCCGGGGGACGATATCCGGGTGCTGGCGCCATAGCGCACGTTGTCTGACTTGCAAAACCGATCCGTCGGGCCTTTGCGGGTTACCCTGGCCACCAAGGCCACCAAGTCCATCACGTCCACAACAATTTTTATGCCAGATATCTCTCCGGCGGCTTTTCCGGTTGCGCGTGAACAACGGAGAGTTTGCGAATCAGAAAGTCCGCAATATCGGAAATGTCTTCATGCCCGAAACAAGGTACGTCGACATCGTGGGTGCTGTCGGTGATCACCGCCATCAGTTTCGGGTCGTCCGTGCAGAACAGTTTTCTGGATACGGCCGATCGGAAGATTTCTATCTTGGGAATGTCCGCACTTTTGTATCCTTCCAGCAGGATGAGATCCATGTCCGGCATGAGGGCGGCCAGTTCCAGTGGATCGTGGTCATGGTCCACATCTTTTACCATGCCGATCTGACGGGGAGACGAAATGATGGTTGTCGATGCCCCGGCCTGCTTGTGGCGCCAAGTGTCTTTCCCCTGGCGGTCCATTTCAAAGCCGTGGACATCATGCTTAATGGTCCC
>JAABUA010000152.1 GCA_011389515.1 Desulfobacteraceae bacterium | reverse complement strand
GATAGGGGTTATCTTTGCCGTCATGCCATGGAATTTCCCCTTCTGGCAGGTGTTCCGGTTTGCCGCAGGGGCTGTCATGGCCGGCAACGGGGTGGTTTTAAAACACGCCGAGAATGTAACCGGCTGCTCCCTGGCCATTGAACAGGTTTTCAAAGACGCGGCTTTCCCCGACAATCTGTTCCGGTCCCTTGTTATTACCAAGAACAAAGCCGAACAGGTCATCACGCATCCTGCGGTGAAAGCGATAACGCTGACGGGCAGTGTAGAAGCCGGCAGGGCCGTGGCTGCCATGGCAGGCGAAGCGCTTAAAAAGTCGGTCATGGAACTGGGCGGCAGCGACCCCTATATTGTTCTGGCCGATGCAAATTTGGATGACGCCGTCAACAAGTGCGTGGGATCAAGGCTGTTAAACAGCGGTCAGACATGCATCTCTGCAAAGCGGTTCATCGTTGAAGAAAAAATATTTGATAATTTTGTCCAAAAGTTCGTCTTGGAAATGAAATCGAAAACCATGGGAAACCCTTTGGATGATCCGGATATCGGACCGCAGGCCCGCGCTGATCTGCGGGACAACCTGCACCGGCAGGTAGTAGAAAGCGTTGAAAAAGGCGCCAAAATCCTGCTTGGCGGTGAAATACCCAAAAGGGAAGGCTTTTTTTACCCGCCCACCGTCCTTGCGGACATCACAAGGGACATGCCGGTTTTTTCCGAAGAAACGTTCGGCCCTGTCGCTGCCGTGATCAAGGCGAAAAGTGAAGAGGACGCCATTGATATTGCAAACGACTCCCCCTTTGGGCTGGGCGCGGCTATATTTACCCGTGACATTGAAAAAGGTGAACGGATCGCCCGTGAAAAACTCCATGCCGGCAGCTGCTTTGTAAACGATTTCGTCAAGTCCGATCCGCGCCTGCCATTCGGCGGCATCAACCTTTCCGGCTATGGCCGTGAACTGTACATTTACGGTGCCAGGGAATTTACAAATGTCAAAAGCGTTTACATAGGCAGAGCGATCGGATGACAAAGAACCTTTCCAATCTTGTATTGATCGGGATGCCCGGTTCGGGCAAAAGCACCGTGGGCATCATCCTTGCGAAAAAAACATCCCTTGCCTTTGTGGACACGGACGTGCTCATTCAGGCGTCACAACAACAGTCATTGCAAAGCATTGTCGATACGCAGGGCTACGCTGCGCTCCGTAAAATCGAGGAAGCGCTTCTCCTTGGCCTGTCATTGCAAAACCACGTCATTGCCACCGGCGGCAGCGCTGTCTACAGTGACAAAGCCATGACCCATTTGAAATCAGACGGCCGCATCGTATTTTTGGATGCCGATATAAACACCCTGATGAGAAGGATCGGGGATTTCAGTGCGCGGGGTATTGCCAAACGGCCCGGTCAAAGCTTTGCCGAATTATTTGAAGAGCGCCTGACGCTTTACAAAAGGCACGCAGACATCACGATCAACGGTGCGAAAATGACGCATGAGGCGGTCTGTGATACCATTATCAACGAAATGGATCGCTATTTGCATTAAATAGGAATCAGGCTTATTTTTTAGAAATACAGTTGTGACAATATCGGTTTCTGACAATCCTTTGCAATTTTCAAAAGACATTATGATCAGGTGCCCCTACGGGTCCACATTCTGTGGCGATATTTAAACAAACAGCGCCAAAAAACAATTTTAAGATAGCTTGTAATCTTGACAATATGCTTATCCGGAGGGAATGTCATGAAGATTCGAATAATTTTATTGTTCATACTGGCCGTTATATGGACCCCCTCGATGGTCTTTTCCGAGGTGGCGACAAAACACATTTCATATGAACTCAACGGCGTCATATTTGAAGGCTACCTGGCCTGGGATGATGCAATCGAAGGTGAGCGCCCCGGGGTGCTGGTGGTTCATGAGTGGTGGGGGCTTAACGATTTTGCCCGGCAGCAGGCGGAAAAGCTTGCGAAAATGGGGTATAACGCGTTTGCTTTAGACATGTACGGCAAGGGGAAGGTAACGGATCATCCTGAAAAAGCCTCTGAATGGTCACGGCAGGTAACAGGAAGTATCGACACCTGGCAACAGCGGGCAAATGCCGGGCTGGAGGTTCTCCGCAAAGACAAAAATACGGACAAAAAACGCATTGCGGCCATTGGCTACTGCTTCGGCGGGTCAACGGTTCAGCAAATGGCCTACAGCGGGGCGGACATCAAAGGTGTGGTGAGTTTTCACGGCT
>JAABUA010000151.1 GCA_011389515.1 Desulfobacteraceae bacterium | reverse complement strand
TTTACGAGCGTTTCGGTCTCCGGATGGATATCGGCCTGTGTCTTTTCTATTTCCGCCTTCAGCCTGGCCATAAGAATGTCCGAATCCCCATTCAGATCTTCACCTGAAAGGACCTGGGCGGTCTGCTTCAGGTAATGGGCCTTCCGTACCACTTTGGCCTGTTTTTTGGTTTCGTCATGGTAGTGCCGCAGCGTATCTGAAATTTCCGACAGGTAACGGGTTCTCTCCGGGGGCACAATGATCGACTTGGAAGACGATTCCTTGATATCGGGCACCATCAGGCCGGATTCAAATTTCACCCCGGTCTTTTTGTTAAGCGTCTCCAGCAGGTAGTGGTACATGGCGGTCACGCCGTCGTCGTTGAATTTTGCCGCGATAGTGCCATAAACAGGCATATCCCGTGGTTTTTGATCAAAGGCTTTTTTATTGCGCTGTACCTGCTTGCGAATGTCCCGGAGTGCATCCTCACTTCCCTGCTTGTCAAACTTGTTGATCACGATGATATCCGCGTAATCCAGCATGTCTATCTTTTCAAGCTGTGTGGCCGCGCCGTAATCCGCAGTCATGACATAAAGGGAAAGATCGGTGAGATCAAAGACATTGGAGGAACCCTGCCCGATGCCGGCGGTTTCGATGATGATCAGATCCATATCGGCCGCCTTTAAAATATCAACCGCATCCGGAAGAACCGTGGGCAACTCAAAACTGGTCCGGCGAACCGCCATGCTTCTCAAAAAAACACGGGGCGTGTCGATGGCATTCATACGTATGCGGTCACCCAGAAGCGCCCCCCCGGTTTTTCTTCGGGAAGGGTCACAACAAAGCACACCGATGTGGATATCCGGCTGATCATGCAAAAGCCGCAGGATGATTTCATCGGTCAAAGAAGATTTCCCGGCGCCGCCAGTGCCCGTCAGACCGATGGCCGGTATGGTTTTTTCCGGAATACGCGCTTGGATCCGCTGCCGGATTTCTTCGATTTTGCCGTTATTTGCGGAAAGGGCCGCTTCGGCGGCGGATATCAACCGTGCAACCGCCATGGGGTTATCCCGGGATACCGCCGACGGATCAACGCGGTTAAAATCGACCGTTGAAAAATCCATGAGGGACATCATATGATTGATCATTCCCTGGAGTCCCATTTTCGCGCCATCCGTGGGGGAATAGATCTTGGTGATGCCATAGGCCTCGAGTTCACGGATTTCATCGGGTACGATTACGCCGCCGCCGCCGCCGAATATTTTTATATGGTCGGCACCCTTTTCAACGAGGATATCCCGCATGTACTTGAAAAACTCCATGTGGCCGCCCTGGTAGCTGGATATCGCAATTCCCTGGACATCTTCCTCGATCGCCGCGTTGACGATCTCCGTCACCGACCGGTTATGACCCAGATGAATGACTTCCGCACCGCTGTCCTGCAGGATTCTTCGGATAATATTTATGGCGGCGTCATGGCCGTCAAACAGGGATGTCGCTGTGACCACCCGAATGGGGTTTTGAAAACGATAAACTTCAGAATCGGTACTCATTTCATCTCCTTGTCGTTGAAAAAATTGGCCTGTAAAATAAACGGCACGTAAACATAATGTTATCGTAAAGGTTAAGATTGATCAAACAAAAATCCCTTTTTCTTAAACCGGCAACTTGTCTGCAAACACCTGGACAGTATTTAAAACAGTGTTTAATGGCAAGACGGAATGATACTCGATAACAAGCTGGCGTTGGCACAACAAGCCGTTTTCGTTTACTATAAAAGCGATCAGAGAGAACAGTCGCTAAAAATTAACGATATTATTTTTTTAAGAATTACATTGTTGCTATTGGATGTCAAGAAATATGGACTCTCCAGAACAATTATTCCTCCTTACAATCCGCAGATGGCGGGATGTCCGATATAACTTGACGTATTCACGCATTTTTGTAAAAGTTACAAATTACCCTGTCAGAAAAATTACAACAGGCTTCCTGAAAAAACGAATCAATTCCAAAACGATATTTTCCGAATGCCTGTATGAGGAGACAACCTGATGGATTTGAATGCGTATTGTCCTGAAAAGCTGCTGTCCCCGGCAGAGGCCGTCAAGAAGATTAAAAACGGAAGCAGGGTCTTTATCGGCACGGGCTGCGGTGAGCCGCAGGAGCTCATCCGTGCGATGATCGATGAACTCACGATCCAGGATATTGTCATATACCAGATGTTCTCGTCGACATTCGCCCAGTATATAAACGATCCGAAATTTTTAAACCGGTTTTCCCTGAAACTCTTTT
>JAABUA010000150.1 GCA_011389515.1 Desulfobacteraceae bacterium | reverse complement strand
CAGTTCCGAAGAAAGAGACACCACGGACTTGATCCTGCCAGAAACCCGGCCGAGAATTTCAGACTGCTTGTTGGTCAGATCCCCGGCCAGGCCGGTGGCGATGTTGTCTATCATCATGAGAACTGAATTGAGCGGCCCCTTGATTTCATGGGCAACCATGGAAACAAAATCCGATTTGATCTGGTCGAGTTTTTTCAAGGTGGTAATGTCGTTTAACACCGTCACCGTTCCCAGGTTGCGCCCCAGGCGATCCCGAAACGGAATGCACGTCGCACCTAAAATTCTCTCATCGTTTTCATTTTCCCCTTTAATCCGGATTTCCTCGGTGATCTGCGCGAAGCCGCCATTGGACAGGGCCAGTGCCTGATCGATCATTTTGAGCAGCACCGGTTCATCTACGATTTCATCCACCCTGCAGCCCTGAACATTGGTCCGGGTCGATCGGAGCATCTTTAGAAAAGCCGGGTTAGCCAGGGCCACGGTTTTCTGGTTATCCGTGGTCAGCACTCCGTCCGCCAGAAGGTTGATCAGAGAGCGCATTCGGGATTTTTCCGTAGCAATATCCTGGAGGGTGCGGATAAACTCAATGGCCTTGCCCACCACCAGCCGCAGACCCTGCGGGGAAAAGGGCTTGGGGAGAAAATCAAAGGCTCCTTTTTTCATCGCCTCAATGGAATGCTCTATGGTGGCATAGCCGGTAATCACGATGATGACGGTATCCGGATGCAGAGATTTCACCCGGGCCAGCACATCAAAACCGGAAAGACCCGACATCATCAGATCCAGCAGGATGATGTCATAGTGCGCTTCATGAATTCGTCGCAACCCGTCTTCCCCATTGGCGGCGCACGCCACATCAAACCCTTCCTGGGTGAGCATCCGCTCACAGGCATCCCGGATTCTTTGTTCATCGTCGATGACAAGCACCCGGGGCTGAAAAAAAATATTCTCCACGCGGTTCCGTATGGAAACTTCCTGTTCCCGGTCAGCAGACGGAGAAGCATCCGGCGCTTTCTGGTTATCCCTGGTCATTTTTTCCTCTCAGTTTTCTGCTGGAATATATTGAGGCAGCTCTACACGGAACGTGGTCCCCTCCGGGCCTGTATGCGAAACGGAAATCTGGCCATCGTGCTCTTCGACAATGCCGTATGCAATGCTCAATCCGAGCCCGGTGTTTTTGTCCCGCGATTTGCTGGAAAAAAACGGATCAAAAATTTTGGTGAGATGCTCCTCGGCAATACCGCATCCCGTATCCGAAATCTCCAGATAGACTTTCCCGGCAGGCTTGTCCCGGTAGGTCCGCACGGTCAGGGTTCCCTTGCCCTCCATTGCGTCAGCCGCATTGATCACCAAATTGATGATCACCTGGCTCAGTTTGTTGCTGTCCACATTGATGAGCATCATCTCGTCTGAAAGCTGCTTTTCAATCTGTATGTTCCGGAAAATCTTCTGATCCCGGGTCAACCGGAAGCTTTGTTCCACCAGCTGATTGACGTCAATGATGTTTCTTTGAAAATCCGTGCTGCGGCTGTATGCCAGCAGGCTTTTGACGATTTCCTTGCATCGGTTGACATCTTCGATGACGCATTCGATATCCTGCCGCTGCGGACTGGTGGAATCGAGTTGTTCCAGCATCATGCTGGCATACATCAGGATGCCGGTCAGAGGGTTGTTGATTTCGTGGGCAACACCCGCTGCCAGCTGCCCAAGGGAGGCCATTTTTTCGGATTGTGCCAGCTGCTTCTGAGTCTCCTGAAGCTGTTTTTCGATTTCCAGCTTCTTTCTCAGGTCGTTGTAGATGGCCATGGTTGCCGACTCGTTATCTTCATCGTCATAAATAATGGCAGCGCTCATTTCCACCGGGATCTCCCGACCAAAGGCATCCAGAATCGTCACCGGCACGCCGGAGAGCTTCCCCTTCCCCCCCATGCTCTCATCACGCAGCATGGTCATGATCTCCTTTGCCTTGCCCGGCGGATACAGCTGTTCGGCATTGTAAATCGTCCGTTCAAATACATCTGTTACGCCCAGCAATTCCCTTGCCGCCCGGTTCATCAGCTGAATATTGCCTTTACGGTCAGCAGCCACAATAGCACTGGCGGAGCTGTGCACCACCCGGCTGATCAACTCCTTGATGCCGGACAATTCGATTTCGAGCATCTTTACCTGGGTGACATCCCGGATGCTCTCGATGATATAGGCGACTTCCCCATGGTCATCGAGAATGGGCGAAAAGACGCGGTCCTCCCAGCGCCCCTGCTTGCGCCAGGGAAGGGTC
>JAABUA010000014.1 GCA_011389515.1 Desulfobacteraceae bacterium | reverse complement strand
CATTTGTAACAGCATCCATATTGCTGGCAGCAGCACCGGGGCCGGACAACATATTTGTTCTCACGCAATCCGCCCTGCAGGGCCCCCGTGCCGGCATTGTCGTAACACTGGGGCTCTGCTCCGGACTTGTTGTACACACAACAGCGGTGGCAATTGGCGTTGCAGCCATATTTCAAACATCGGCAGCGGCATACATGGCTCTCAAACTGGCGGGCGCCGGTTATCTATTGTTTCTGGCATGGCATGCATTTCGTGCGTCCGCATCAAAAATTACCGTTGACACGAAGATGCGAATGCCTCTGTTGAAATTGTACCGACGAGGCATCATCATGAATATCACCAACCCCAAAGTTTCCATTTTTTTCCTGGCGTTTCTCCCGCTTTTTGCCGATCCGGCACGCGGACCGATTGCTTTACAGATCATGGGGCTTGGCGTTGTCTTTATTTTTTCCACCGTAATTATATTCAGCACGGTGGCGCTTGTGTCAGGTTCCGTGGGGCAGTGGCTTACCCGTTCCGAAAGGGCCCAAAAATACATGCACACACTTGCCGGCATCGTCTTTGCGGCATTGGCCATCAGTCTTCTGATCGATAGATGACAGGCGCTGAAAAGATTCAATAGCCATGATGGAAAAACAGATGCAAAAAAAGCCGGATACCAGAAAAGAAAAAAAACAAACCGCCGGGAATGCTTCACCGATTCACAAATCGGGATTAATCCATATCCTGCGGCAGGTAAATCAAAGGCAGTCAACAGACAGCATATACGTGGTGGCTGCGGGGGTGGCGTTTTACGGTTTGTTTGCCCTGTTTCCGGGCCTTACAACCATGATCTCCCTTTATGCCCTGGTTTCAGACCCTCTTGAAGTTCAACGGCAGTTCGCCGGCATGCAGGAAATCATACCCCAGGAAGCGTACGCCATTATTTACCAGCAGATTCAGGATATCGTATCCACATCTACAGGGAAATTAAGCATGGGGTTCGGCATTGGACTGGTCTTGACGCTCTGGGCGGCGTCAAGGGGGATGAAAGCCCTGATAATGGCGCTGAATGTCGCTTACGGTGCAGAGGAAAGACGCGGATTCATACGGCTGAACCTGGTGTCCATGTTCCTTACCGTTTGCGCCGTATTGTTTGTTATCGTTTCGTTGTTTTTTATCATCGTGATTCCGGCGCTCCTGTCTTTTTTCGATTTCTTTTTCGTGTACAAAACCCTGATCTTCGCATCCCGCTGGATTCTGCTGGCTGTTTTCACGATCTTCGGGCTTACGCTGATTTACAGCTACGCACCGAACGTGCCCAGGCAGAAATGGCAGTGGTTCAGCTGGGGAGCCGTCATGGTTACGGTCTTGTGGCTTATCGGCTCCTACTTGTTTTCCTATTATGTTTCCAGCTTCGGCAATTACAACGAAATATATGGATCCATGGGTGCAGTGGTTATCCTGCTGATGTGGTTTTATCTCACCGCGTATCTTATCGTCGTCGGCGGGCAGCTAAACGCGGAAATCGAAAAACAGGTCGCAGAAAAAAAGAAAAATGCGCACGCGCGGGAAGTGTAAATGGCAAAAACAGGCGCCGTAGCCCGTAAACGGAAAAAAAAGAAACGGCTGTCAAAGACACGGGCGGCAAAAAACATTCGATATGGGCTTCTTTACGGCCTGCTCCTCCTGATACGTAAAATGCCAAGACAGTGGGGAATAGCTCTCGGAAGGCGTCTTGCGCTATTATACTTCCGGATCGGCGGGAAACAGCGGAAATCTGCCATGGAAAATCTTACAACGGCATTCGGGAGGGAAAAAACAGAAAAAGAAATATACGAAATGGCGAAAAATGTGTTTCTCCATTTCGGAACAGCAGGCATCGACGCCATTCGCATTCCCGTTTATTCAGAAAAAGTCCTGGATGAAATGATCACCCCCAGAAACTTTCATTATGCAAAAAAACGCCTCAATGCAGGACAAGGGATCATTTTCCTGACCGCTCACTTCGGGAACTGGGAACTGATGGGTGCATGGCTTGCGTCAAAGGGATATCCCCTGCGGGTTGTGGCGACACCGATATCCGATCCCAGACTGGATCGGCTGATCGTGGACACGAGGAACAAGGCTGGTTATTTCAACATTGCCCGGGGAAAATCGCCCAAGGAGATCATCCGGTCGATCCGCAAAGGGCATTCACTCGGCTTTCTCATCGACCAGGACACGGATGTAAAAGGCGTATTTGTCGATTTTTTCGGGAGAAAAGCGCATACGGCTGTGGGCCCGGTGGTGCTTGCAGCGAGATACGACATTCCCCTGATGCCCGCTTTCATGTACATGAAACCTGACATGACCTATGTACTCGAATTTCTCCCTCCCATCCGGCTTGTGGATACAGGAAACCCCGAGAAGGACATCATTGCCAACACCCAGAAGTGTTCGGATGTTTACGAAGCAATGATCCGGCGCTACCCGGAACAGTGGGCATGGATGCACCGGAGGTGGAAGACGCAGCCGGGGAATACATTATAGAACCGATCTGCTTTTACTCCCTTGCGTTTTTGAGCGCGGCGATGCGATCTTCAATGGGCGGGTGGGTCATGAAAAGATCTTTCCATGACGATTTTCTTTCCTGCTTGCCGCTGATGCCAAAGGCGCTCATCTGGTCGGGCAATGGTTCGCCCGCCCCTCTGCGAAGCTTTTCAAGGGCGGAGATCATTTTTTCGCGGCCGGCCAGGTTGCTGCCGCCGACATCCGCACGGAATTCGCGCTGTCTGGAAAACCAGAAAACAATCGTCGACGCCAGGATACCAAAAACGATCTGGGCAACGATCGTGGTGACAAAAAAGCCGATTCCATGACCTTCTTCATTTTTCAGGATCACCCGGTCCACGAAATGCCCCACGACCCGGGAAAGGAAAATAACAAAGGTATTGACCACCCCTTGTATGAGGGTAAGGGTAACCATATCCCCGTTTGCCACATGACTGATTTCATGGCCTAAAACGGCCTCTACTTCATCCTGGTTCATATTTCGTAAAAGGCCCGTACTCACGGCCACTAATGCACTGTCCCGCTTCATGCCGGTTGCAAAGGCGTTAGGTGCCTGCGAATCAAAAACAGCCACTTCGGGCATCCCGATCCCCGCTTTCTGCGCCTGCCTGCGAACCGTATCCAGCAGCCAGGACTCCACCTGGTTGCGCGGGGTTTCGATCACCTTGGCACCGGTCATCCGTTTTGCCATCCACTTGGAAATGGCAAGGGAAATGAACGCACCGCCGAAACCAAAAACGGCTGCAAAAATCAAAAGGTTGTAGAGATTGAGCCCCACACCCTGTTCGTCAAGGATTCTCCCCACGCCGAGAAGACTGAGCACGATGCTCAAAACAACGAGGATCGCGATATTGGTCGCCAAAAAAAGAACAACGCGCTTCATTGGTATTCAAACCTCCTGTCTGAAAAAAAGTGTACAATCGGATTTCTTGAAAAATAAAAGCGACTGCGCCGGAAGGCGCAAAAGAAGCTTCCGCAGCAAATCATCACAAGGGTAAAAATGCTTCAAAGACACTAAATATGCATCATTTGCCGATTTGTCAAGGGTAACCGGGCCTGAAAACAAACGCTGCCCCCCTGTATAGACGAAAATGAAAACCGGGAACCCGCAACGTGTCTCACAACGCTGCCTGGGCCTTCAGCGCTTCGATCGCCCCCGTGCTCCCGATCACCATCAGGCGGTCATTTTCAAGGAGCCGTTCGCCAGATCCCGGGCTCTGTATCTGTTTTTCTCCTCTTCGGATACCCACCACGGTGACGCCGTAGTTCTGGCGGAACTGGAGTTCTGCAAGGCTTTTTCCATAGTTTTCCGAGTCTTTTGTCACGCGAATTTCAGCCACGGCAAAGCGGTCTGCATCTTTTTCCTCTTTTTTCTCGATCTCGTTCAACAATGATTCAGCGCGCTTCAACTCCTCCTCGGGACCCGTGATGACCAGCCGGTCCCCGGGATAAACCCTGAAATCCGGTCCGGGATCAAAATGCACATGACCCGCGCGGCTGATTGCCAGTATGGAAACCCCCATCTGGGGGCGAAGCGGTATGTTTTTGACTCTTGCGCCTGCAAACACCGAACCCGTTCTGATTCGAACCTCCCTGAAGGAAATGGGCCATCCGAAATTATCCGGCAGCACGTCCATGGCATTGGTCAATGCGTCCGCCGCCTGTTCGGCCGCATCGATAAACGGCCTGAAAACGACTTGTGCCCCGTAACTTTTAAAAAGGTCCGCTTCCGCCTGATTTTGCGCAGTCAGTGCGATTTTCCCCTCATATGCCAGCGAATCGAGGTGCTGCATCAGGGAAATATTGAGCTCCTTTGAGCGTACCGTGCTCACCACCCAGCGCGTCCGCTTCAGCGGTAGCTGATCATGAATTTCCGGGTCGGACATGTCTCCGTAAATTACCGTTACGCCTTTTTCCCGCCATCTGTGTAATGCACCGGGATCAAAGTCGACCCCGATAATCGTTTTTCTCCGCTGCAGCATATAATCGGCAAGGCCGCTGCCATAATTGCCAAGGCCCAAAATAATGGCATCCACGGCCAGGGGGGCAGATCCCGATTCAATGGTGGATTCCCGGTAGGGATTGTTCCGTTCAAAAAGCTTCAGCGGCTTTGACAATACATTATACAAAGGGTCGGAATAGAGTATCAAATAGGTGGATGCAAAAATCGTCACTACGCCCACCAATGTAATCAACCCCATGATTTCATCGGTGATATGCCCGATGGAAAGCCCCATGGCCGCCACGATAAGAGAAAATTCGCTGATCTGGGCCACCGTAAGACCGGCTTTGAAGCCGGTGCGGCGGCGATATCCCATGAATCCCATGATGACAAGAACGATGATGGGATTGCCGACCAGGACAAACAGTGAAAAGACAGCGGAAGATCCCAGCTGCGTCCCAACGGTTGCCCAGTCCAGCCTGGCCCCGAGATGGATAAAGAAAAAAAGCAAAAGGAAATCCCGCAGGGTGTAAAGGCGAACGCCGATGGCATCCCTGTAGTCTGTCGACGCAAGGGATATTCCGGCGAGAAAGGCCCCCACCTCCTTGCTGAAGCCCAGGACCTCCCCGGTTGCCCCCAGAAAAACCGACCATGAAATGGCGAAAAGAATCAGCAGTTCCTGGGACTGCGCAAGGCGGTGAGTCAACCACGGGAGCACGTATTTCATCAGAAAACCGATCGCAGCCAGGAACCCGACGCCCTTTACCAGTATAAGCACCGAGGTGAGAAAAACCGTTTCCTCCTCTTCGATGCCGGCGCCGAAAGTGGTAAGGACAACCAGGGCCGCAATGGCGGCAATATCCTGGACGATCAGAAAACCGATGGCAATCTGGCCGTGAAGCGAATCGATTTCATTTTTATCGGACAACAATTTCACGATGATGATGGTGCTGGAAAACGTAAGCGCCACTGCCACGTAAGCGGCATGAATAAATGTCATCCCGAATGCCATGGCGATCAGAAAACCGACCGCCGAGGTGAAAAAAATCTGCCCCAGCCCGGTTGCCAGCGCCACAGGTCCGGTCGTCCGTATAAGGTTCAGGTCCAGCTTGAGCCCGACGATAAAAAGCAGAAGCGCAATGCCGATCTCCGCCAGAAGCTCGATCTTGTCATAGGATTCAATAATGCCAAAAACAAATGGACCTGCGACGATTCCTGTCGCCAGAAACATGATTATCAAGGGTTGGCGCAATTTCTGGCCGATAAAGGCAAGAAGGGTGGCAAGCCCCAGAATCGCCGCGATCTCGACAAAGGTGTCACCTGCAAACATATAACCGCTCCATGAAGGGATTTAAAGAAGATTTCAGGTCAATGGCCATAGCGCAAATTATTCGTGGGCCGGCCTGCCGGCCAACCGGGCTTCATTCCGGACGATGCCGCGCAACAGCCTTCCGAGGATATCAGAGCCCGTGATGATCCGTTTTTCCGCCTCCCCCCAGAACAGAATAATATCTTCATCGATCACGTCGTCATCCGATCGCTCCGGGTGAACCTTCAAACCCGGAATAATGTCTCCCAAACGCTCCTGGCCCCTTCTTACAATAATGGGCCGGTGGCAGTGGTAATGGGGGACGAATGTTTCCGGGCTGAAAATGGCCTCGCGGATAAACCGGTCCGAGTTGAGGGTCATTTTCGGTTCCCCTTCAGGATCGGTAATGATGATCCACTTTTTCTGGGGCAAATCGATCCGCTGCAGGAACTCGTCCTCCCCGGATCGGCCAATTTCCGGGAAAACCGGCATTCCGCCAATAAAACTCAGCGCGAGGATGCTGTCGGGATCGATGCTTTCTCCCTCGGCGGACACCGGCAGATCGTCGATGGCAAGAAAATTGAGCGCACCGAGTCCTTCGACCCGGTCAATGTCGGTTTCGGCCGCTTTGGTGTGGATGGAGATAATATCTCGCAGATTCTTTTCATCGTAATACTGTATGGCTTCGGGCCCCAGCCATTTATCCAGAATGATTGCCGTTGGCTTTGCCACGGGAAACAAAAGGAACTGGTAAAACCGGATTACCGGCACCAGCAACGCGCCGACCCGGATGGCATTTCGCGAAAAATAGGCCTGGGGAATGATTTCACCGATGATGGTTATTGCGACGGTAGAAAAGAAAAACGCCGCCACACCGGTCATAACCGACTCGGAAAGCAACGCGAGCAAAACGTTAACACTGACATTCCCCCACAGTATTGTTACCAGGAGGAAATTCGCATCCTCCCGAAGCGCCAGCACGCGGCGGGCACTCCTACTGTTCTTCGAGGCCTCGAGCTCCAGCCGGAGTTTGCTGACTGTAAAAAAAGCAAGGTTTGAACCCGAAAACATTGCGGACTGGGAAACACACAGGGCAATTCCTGCCCATACGAGAAAGGTCATTCTACGGCTACCTCCCGGCGTTCGGGTCCATAAAAACACCGGCAAAATCGCGCTTGAAACAAAATATTGATTGCCGCTTCCATGATAAACATTATTGACAGATAATGCCGGATGTCAACTGCTTTCGGGCAAAAATACGGCAGATCGCCCATGGTGAAAGCGTTCTTGAGGAATATCGGCAGCCCGCTTATTCTACAGGGCACTTTCTGCTTGACTCACCCGGCAAATCCGGCGTAAATTTACATCTGACCTTATCCCTCGTAACCGCAGGGATTAAGAGACAGGGAACAAAGCGCCACGGAGAACCTTTAAACGAGGAAAAACAATCCGTATCCGATCTACGTCAACATGAACACTTCGCAGCTCTTAAAAACATAAACGATGAATAACGGATGTAAAATATGACTCAGGACACGTACAAGGTTATTTTATCCGGGGAACTTCTAAAAAAAGAAACAATGGAAGACGTGAAAAACCGAATGGCCGCCCTTTTTAAAACTTCCGCACCCGTAATCGAAAAACTCTTTGCACGTAAAAATGCCGTTATTAAAAAAGACCTCAGTTTTGAAAAGGCCAATCGGTACGTTAGGGTAATTGAAAAAGCCGGTGCCGCATGCTATTTGAAAAAAATGACCGTCCCTGCAGAAAAAACCGCCCCGCCCCCAAAAAGCCGGATCGTTAAGGACAAGGTCGTTTCCCCTGAAGCGCCGGCCGCATCAGGCCTGAAGGTTATTCCGGTGCAAACGGCATACAAGGGAGAAGACCGCTTTTTTCCGGAACAGGTAGCATCGCTGACGGCTTCTTCAAACGGCCTGAACTTCAACAAAGACAACCTGCTTGATGTCAGCTACAGCCAGATAGCCGCACTGGCGGCATATTCCCCTGTTGTTGCAGGCAACGAATCAAACGGAGAATCCATTCATTTCCTTGTATTTCTCAAAGATATGGAGCGGCCGTTCGTTATGGATGCGCACAGCATTGATTACCGTACATTTCAGGACAATCCGCCGTCCAAGCCTGCAGGGGCATTCCGGGGTTTCCTTCATTTCCTGTGCCGGCAGAATCCCTCCATGATACTGGAGGAAACGACCTTTGATTTTCTTTCGGGCAACACCCTCCCCCGGTTCGACAATGAAAAAGCCATGAAATACGTCACCGCAATCGGCATGCTGATCGAAGAGGGGGGCGAGGGGGAAGAAGGATAACCCTAATCAGGCAAAACCCAGCATTCGGCCCCCCTGATAAACCGCAAAGGCAACAAGCCACGCCACCCCCGTGGTGTACGCCACGCTGAGGGCCGCAAAGCGGTGGGATCCGGTTTCACGCCCGATGGCAATCACCGCCGCGATGCAGGGCATGTACAGCAGCACAAAAAGCATCATGGAAAGCGCAGAAAGGGGCGTCATGCCCGAATCCCGCAGGGACCTGCGCAGCACCTCGGACTCGGTTTCATCCCCCCCTGTGGCATAAAGAACCCCCAGCGTGGATACCACCACCTCCTTGGCGACAAACCCCGTAAGCAATGCCACGCTGCCCCGCCAGTCGATACCAATGGGTGAAAATACGGGAGATACCACTTTCCCCAATCGCCCCAGGTATGAACTTGCAGTTTGCTCCACATTTTTATCACGCTCGATCTCCTGAATCGCCGCTTTTTTTTCTTCCTCAAGCTCCGCTTCCCCGCCCGGTTGGACTTGCGCAATTCTTTGGGCATAGACCTGACGCGTCTGATCGATTTTAGCCTGGTAGTCCACCGAGTAATTTACCTCCCTGGGGAACGATGAAAGCACCCAGATGATGACGGAACCGATGAGGATAACGCCCCCCATTTTTTTTAAAAACATCTTTGCCCGGTCCCACATGTGAATCACCAGATTTTTGATCATGGGCGCCCTGTAGGGGGGGAGTTCCATAACAAACGGCGCGTCCTCCCCTTGCAGCAGCACCCTTCTGAACAGAAGACCGGAAAGTATGGCGGCCAGAATTCCGGTCAGATAAAGCAGAAATATCACCGTGCCGGCATATGCGGCAAAAAAGGTGCCGGCAAGCACGATATATACCGGCAGTCTTGCGGAGCAGGACATGAAGGGCGTAATAAGAATGGTCAGGATTCTGTCTTTCCGGCTTTCCAGGCTCCGCGCCGCCATGATGGCCGGCACACTGCATCCGAACCCCATCAGCATCGGGATAAAGGATTTGCCGTGCAGGCCGATCATGTGCATGATGCGGTCCATTAAAAATGCCGCCCGCGCCATATACCCGGTATCCTCGAACAGGGCGATACAGAAAAACAAGATCAGAATATTGGGCAGAAAAACGATCACCGCGCCGACCCCCCCGATGACCCCGTTGATGAGAAAATCCGCAAAAAGGCCGTCGGGCAGCACATTGCCAAGCAGCAGGGAAAGGCCCGCCACCCCCGCTTCTATCCATTCCATTGGGTACTCGCCAAGAACAAACGTCATCTGGAACATGGCCCATATGAAGAATATGAAAATCGGAAAACCGACAAACCGGTTGGTTAGAACCAGATCAATATTTCTGGAAATGTCAACCCGTTTCTGGGCCGATGCGGTCAGCACTTCCTTGATTATCCCGGCGATAAAGCCATAGCGTTCATCGGTCATAACGATTTCAGGCGCTTCTTTGAAGCGGTCTGCCACCCAGACGCTCAGTTCATCGGCGGTTTTCAAAAGCGCATCGCTGTCCGCAGGCGTCATCAACTGGCGGATTCGATCCTTTATGATGGCATCGTTTTCAATGAGCTTAACGGCCGTCCAGCGCGCGTTGAACGGGAAATCCGCATCGATGTGAGGGTCTATGACTTCACGGAGCCTGGCAATAGCGGTTTCAATATCCTTGCTGTAACGGACTTTTCTTTCCTCGGGAATGGTCTGATCCGATTTTGCTGAAGACACAGCGACCCGAAGCATCTCATCAAGCCCCTCCCCCTTGTTCCCGATGGTAAAGACGACAGGGACGCCCAGCAGTTCACTCATTTTTTCAGCATTAATCGTATAGCCCCTTGCCCGGGCAACGTCCGCCATGTTCAATGCGAATACGACCCTGCAATCCAGTTCCCGCAACTGGTTGGCAAGATAAAGACTTCTTTCAAGGTTGGAGGCATCGATGATGTCGATGACCACATCGGGCTTTTCATCGAGTATAAAATTTCTGGCGACAATCTCTTCAATGGAGTAAGGGGTGAGGCTGTATGTGCCCGGCAGGTCAATGATCTGAAGCTCGTATCCGAAACGCCTTATGGTCCCTTCCTTTTTCTCCACAGTGACGCCGGGCCAGTTTCCGACTTTCTGCCGTGTGCCGGTCAGTTGATTAAAAATAGTCGTTTTTCCGGAATTCGGATTTCCGGTCAGCGCGATCCGCAGCCTGCCTTCACTCATTTGAAACTCCTTTTCCATCCCCGGGTTCCACGATAATACCCGCTGCTTCCTTTACCCGAAGGGAAACATGGTTTCCATTCACGTTCAATTCCAGCGGATCTTTTAACGGTGCATATTTTTCAACACGAAAATACACCCCCCGGCTGAGTCCCATTTCAATGATGCGGCGCCGCAGGCGAATTTCTCCGCCGACACTTATAATACGACCCTTCTGCCCTTCCTTCATCTGACTCAGATTCATTTTTTCCTCCATGCAGCATTTACCCGATATGGCACTTTCGCCTGCGGTTTCACATTTGAAATGTTCAAATTTTTCCTTACATGCCTCGGGCCGGCGGCCATGTTGCTGATACGCCTGAAAATGCGCAACCCAATCGTCTCCCGCCCGGGGGCAGACCTGAATGAACTCCATAAAAGCCGTCAGGCTTTCCATGGTGCTGCTGCCCAAGGCATGCTCCATTTTGCAGGCTTCTTCATCCGCAGTTTTCATATCGATGTTCAACACGCTGGTTAAAAATTTTCTTATAATATGATGTCTCTTTTTCATTTCACGCCCGATGCCCTTTCCCTTATCCGTCAATTCCAGGTATTCATACTTTTCATAGTTGACCAGGTCGCGGTCATTCAGGACCTTTAGCATGCTGGTAACGGTGGGCATTTTAACGTCCAGTTTCTTTGCAATATCCCTTACCCGTATTGCCTTTATGTCTTCGTCGCTGTGGAGTTCATATATCGCCTCCAGATAATCCTCCATCACCGGGGTCAGGGGTTTTTCCCATACACCCCCCTTTTTATCCGCCGCCATGTTTATTCCCTTTTTGTTAGATGTTTCTAACTTTGATAGAAATCAATAATGGCACGGCCGCCGGTTGTCAAGAAAAAAACGAGGTGTATGCAATGCAAAGCAAAAAGGCAGGATGCAGGTCGGATGGGTGCTTATTTTTCCCGCGCCGCGGTTTCGGGGTCGATATTGCGGGTGGCGAGAGGTGAAAAAACGTACAGAAACAGTAATCCAAACGCCAGATAACCAAAATAAGGGGTAAATACAAAAACAATGCCCAGTATGAACATACTCCACGTAAACCATGGATTTCTATCCATAAATCGCCCCATATGAATATATTTTACGGGATATAAATTCATCAGAATCGATGCAAAAACCATCAATCCTGAGGCAAATACGGCAACCGTCTGACCCCATTGCGTCCCTTGAACGCTTGCCTGGCCAAGCACAACCAGTGGCGCTATAACCAGCAGCGCCGCCGCCGGGGTCGGCATTCCTTTGAAAATTCCGGGAATCGGATGCTTATCCAGCGTGAAGTAGCATAGCCGAACAAATCCGGCGGTCGTGAAAATGATTGCAATCAAACCGGCTGGCAGCGCCTGAACATAGGCATCGGGATAAGATGAAACAGCGATATAGAAAATCCATCCAGGGGCGATGCAAAAGCTGATGCCATCGGCAATATCATCCAATAAGGCACCAAAAGAAATCTGTTTTCCGCATTGGGTATCCGGCAGGGGGTCGGTCAGTCCAAGTTTGCGTGCCATTGCCCCGTCGAGCTTGTCAAAAACCGCTGCCCCGATGAGCAGAAGGTACGATTCCAACATTTTCCCCTGATATGCAAAGAAAACCGCCAAAGCACCCATAATTGCATTCATGATGGTCAGGGAATTCGGGAAAACCGAAAGTATACGGCGCCTCAGGAGATTGTCGTCCATGCAGATCTCGTCGAGAAAAAATCTGCCGTATTTCCGGGAGTAAACCGCCATGGAACCGAAATTGATAACCAGAAAAAGGATTTCAATAACAAGAAGATTTTCAACCGGCATATCCGCAATTCTTTTTAAAGCCATGTATATAAACGGCGGGTCTCCGGGAATCGGCACATAAAAAGCAAATATATACAACATGAATCCAAGCGGTGCGGCGACGATCGTACGGAGCCGGTTTATTTCCTGCAGTTCCGGTTCCTGACCGGAGCGGGTGGCGTATCCCGCCATGAAATTGGCAAAATTGTCCCGGATCAGAACCGCAACACATAAAATCAGGACAAAAACAGCATGCACCAGTTCAATTCCTTTATGCCCGGGAGACACATACAGCAGCCGCCACATCATTCCCGCGGCAAGAAGGGGAAAAACGATTGAATACACAATGCGGTTCATCATGCGGTCTGCCAGTCGTGCAAGATTTGTATTCGGCAGAAATCGTTCGGCAAACCAGCCATCGACAAGATCAAAAACCATGGAAACGAAAAAAAGAATTGTTCCCAGGAAGAAAATGGACGGATTCCGGTTCAGCATTACCGTTATGGCGCAGATCATGCCTGCAAAAACCAGGACTGGACGCCCGTATACGAGTATGGGAGCAATTTTTTTCAATATTTTTTGATTTCTGGTCATGCTGGGTTCCCGGATGATCGTTACCATTCAATTCAATTTGGATGTGGCCATATGAGTAACACCATCCTACCATCAATTACATGCAGATTCAAAAACTTCTCGCCTGGCAGGCTGCCAAAAACATGCAGGGTACATTTCGAAATCCTGATCAAGAAGGTTTACGGAGGAATAAAAATTTGTTATAATTATTAATTATGTTCCGGCAACGGTGATATTCACCAAATACTTCATGGACTCGTAAAAGTCGCTTTTTCTTTGCCATCAATGCTTTTTTCAAATAAAAACGGACGAACCGCAATGAAAACAAGTATACCGGGTGAAAACCTCAGTGTTGCCATGGTGACAAGAGAGCTGCTGGACCTGATCATGAAACAACCGGAAGTGGAGAGGGCAAGGCTTCTTACGGAATTACATCCGGACATCCAGCAACAAACGGAATCCGGTGCCCTTTTGAATGTAACCACGGCGCTTATCGATGCGGTCATGAAACTGACCATAAAAGAGCGCTGCCGGATTCTGGGAGAACTGAAGGCGAACAGCGTTTCCACCATGCGCAAATACAGCAGGATCGAATTTTTTTCACCCATTCAATATGTAGTCAATGAACGCCTGAGCCACGGATTCATAAGAAGCATCAGCGTCAGTGGGCTCTTTTTGGAAAATCCGCACTACAGCGGGCCGGAATTGTTCCCCGGCCAGGCCGTCAAAATGATTTTCGACCACCCGCATACGAAAATGCATCTCAAGATCCAGGGCAAAATCATCCGGATAACAAAAGCAGGGCTTGGCATACGATTTGACGAAAAAATATAATTCGCTTCCCACAGTTGATGACATCGGAATATCTCTTTTTAGCGCGATACGAATATGCTATGCGGCACCCGAAATGCCCCTGATGGCATTTCGCGTAAAATACATCTCCCGCTCACAGTGCCGGCCATGAAGGTGCTTTACCCTCGAAAAAACGGGATCTTTTGTCATCAGGTCGCTTATGATCATGTCCACATCTGCGGACCCCCCATGCGAGCGAATGACATCGACCCACAGCGAAAGCTGACTTCCGGCTGCTTCAAAGATTTCAGCACCGTTTGAAAAACTGCCGTAATGACCGAAGCACAGGTTGCGGTCCACATACGGCCGGATCTTTTCCATGGATTCAAGAAAATCCTCGTAGATGAAACGGGGCGGTGTTGCCGGACGAAGATAGAAGGTGTTCCCAAGCGTATAAAAAACACCGAACAGCTCGCCGCAAAACAGGATGTCCCGGAAGACGAAACATTGATGATGGGGCGCATGCCCGGGGGTGGGGATCACCGCTATACCGTCTTCAAAATCGATATGCGCCCCCGTCACAATGGATCCGGAAGGCACCGGCCGTATATCGCCGTATGCTTCTGCAACCGACTGCAGGACCTTCCTGGAACCCTCCAGCAGCCTTGCCGGATCAACCAGGTGCGGAACCGCCTTTTCATGGCAGGCCACCCGTGCATCGGCAAAGCGCTGAATCAGGTGCCCTATGCCCCCGGCATGATCCATGTGAATATGGGTCAACAGTACCCAGTCGATTTTGTTTATGCCCCGGGATTCGATTTCCCGTATAAGATGATCAATGGTTGCTGCCGGCCCCGGGTCGACGATGAAAGTTTGATTCTTCCCACGGTACAGCCATGCGGATATAAATTTGGAATAACCGAGCGATTCGATATCCAGATCAATGAGTTCAAGCATCTGTTTTCCCGGCCTGTCTTGTTGTTTGTAATTTCAAAATTGATGCACCCGTAAAAAGTCTCGATCAGACGACTTCGTAAAAAGTTCAAGATCAAGGCTTGCGCGATCCCGAAGAATGCAGCGTACTTAGCGTACGTGAGATTCTGAGGGATCGCGCGTAACGCAGATATTGGACTTTTTACGGAGTCGTCAACATTATTGCTAAGGCATATTGTATCATTGCAAAACCCTTCTGTAATATATAAAATGGCACGTAATAATAAAAGGGTCAAATGCGCCATGACTGAAAATCTGCATGAAAGCATTATCTTCAGGGCGCATATGATGAGTGCGTAATTTAAAAAAAAATGGATCGCGGCCCCCGCTTCCATACGGCCATCTAAAAGCGGTTTTTTCAGATCAATCGCAAAGGGAGAGACCATGAACACCGAAATGGAAATCAAAAAGGCGGCAAACATTCTGGCCAATGCCAAGAGAACCGTTGCGTCATGCGGGGCGGGCATCTCCGCGGAAAGCGGGATCGCCACATTCAGGGATCCCGGAGGGGTATGGGAAAAACTGAACCCGGCGGAAGTGGGCACCGCAGACGGACTGCTCAGCACGTTGACCAACAACCCACACAAACTCATGCCATTCTTTATCGAATTGCTGGAAACGTTTCAAAACGCCGAGCCCAACCCGGCCCATCTTGCCCTGGGCGAACTCGAACGGATGGGCATTCTGCAAACAGTGATTACCCAGAATATTGACAACCTCCACATCGAGGCCGGCAACACGGATGTGATCGAGGTGCACGGAAATGGCTTCCGGATCCGATGCATTTCCTGCGGGGGGAGTGAGCGTCTGCAAAGAAAACAGATCATCAAAGACACATTGAAAAAGGTGCGCGATATAAAAGAGTTCACCCTTGAAACGATTGTATCCCTGCTGCCGCCATGCCGCAACTGCCTGGCGCCCACACGACCGGATGTGGTGATGTTCGGCGAGATGGTCAAGGATGTTCCACAGGCATTTGACGCCGCCAGAAAAAGTGACGTCCTTCTGGCCATTGGCACCTCTGGTACGGTATACCCGGCGGCGCACCTGCCGTTTCATGCAAAGGAATCAGGCGCAAAGGTAATCGTGGTCAATCCGAATGAAAATGCATTTTCGGCTGTTTCAGATATTTATATCCCCATGAAAGCCGGAGCGGCCATGGAGGAAATCATACAGGCCATAAGAAGGCTGATGCACTAGAAAAAGGATTCCTGAACATGACACGTATCAACAACCCCATGGAAATTTTCAAACTGCTGCCCCAGACCAATTGCAAGGACTGCAATGAAAAAACCTGTATGGCCTTTGCGGTGGCGGTTTTCAAAAACAAAAAAAATCTTGACCGATGCCCCCATCTGTCCGCCGAGGTGCTCGAAAAATACGGCGGCGAAGTGGAAAAGCCCAATACCATCGATGAGGACATGCGTGAAGCCGTTGAATACCTCAAAAACAAGATTCCGGGAACAGACCTTGAAGAGGCCGCCGCGCGCACCGGTTCGAAATATGACGGCAAAAAGTTGACGCTCAAGGTGATGGGCAAGGATTTCAGCGTTATTGAGGATGGCACGCTGTCGTCGGACATTCATGTCAACCCCTGGCTTGCCGTGCCGGTGCTCAACTATGTTCTTTACAGCAAAGGGCGGCCCCTTTCCGGGAAATGGATCACCTTCAGGGAACTCAAGGGGGGTATGGAACGCTACTCCCTGTATCACCAGCGATGCGAAAAGCCGTTGAAAAAAATTGCCGACACGTATCCCGATCTTTTCAGGGACATGCTGGACATCTTCAATGGACGGCGCGTGGAAGGTCCCGTGGATGCGGACAAGGCCGTCATCTTATATCCGCTTCCCCTCGTCCCGATCATCGTCAGTTACCTGGAGCCCGAAGAGGGACTGGCGTCCAGCCTGCACCTCTTTTTTGATGAAACCGTGGATGAAAATCTTGACCTGGACTCCCTTTACACCCTGACCGCCGGAATGGTCATCATGTTTGACAAGCTGGCCCAGAGGCACGGCATTCCATCGGCGCATGCCGCCGGGTAGCATCTTCCTTATAACGATGAATCTTGCAGCGTTGCCGTATAGATGTTTTTACCTGTTGAAAAATCGGGTGCCGTAATGATAAAGAGGATTGACCGAATGCGCCGGATAACGTAGCTTCGGTCATTGCGATGGGCCCCATGTCGCATTGTTTTTTGACCCGTCAACCGGAATTCCTGTTTTCTGTATTGAAAGAGTAAACACAGTGAAAGATAACGAACTGTTTAAAACCAACCACCGGGCTGCATCATCATATAATGCGGATTCCGTGGAGGTTCTGGAAGGCCTCGACCCCGTGCGCCGCCGGCCGGGCATGTATACGGATACCCAGCGCCCGAATCACATGGCACAGGAAGTCATCGACAACAGCGTGGATGAAGCCATTGCCGGCCATGCGGATAGAATCGAGGTCGAGCTGTTTGAAGACGGATCGCTGCGGGTATCGGACAACGGGCGCGGTATGCCTGTAGACATGCATACCACGGAAAAAATTTCAGGTGTGGAAGTCATCATGACCCGCCTGCATGCCGGCGCGAAATTCTCCAACAAGGATTACCGGTTTTCCGGCGGCCTGCACGGAGTCGGCGTTTCCGTTGTTAACGCACTGTCCACCCGGCTGGAAATCGAAATCTGCAGAAACGGCGAAACATATAAAATCGCTTTTGAAAACGGATACAAGGCAAGCGACCTTGTCTCCACCGACACCATCGCCAAACGCAAAACCGGCACATCCATACGATTCTGGCCAGACCCGCAGTATTTTGACAATACTTCATTTTCTGTTTCCCGCCTGGCGCATAACCTCAGGGCCAAGGCCGTTTTGTGCCCGGGCCTGGAGGTCATATTCACAAACCATACTACCGGGGAAACCAAAACCTGGCATTACAGCACCGGCCTGGACGAATACCTTTCAGCGAGCCTGAACGGCCTGGAAACCGTCCCCGAAAAACCATTTACCGGCAACTTCGAGGAAACCGACGAGCAGGTATCCTGGTCATGCACGTGGCTTCCGGATTCCGGCGAAACCGTTGCCGAGAGCTATGTGAACCTGATTCCCACCCTGCAGGGCGGCACCCATGTCACCGGGTTCAGGCAGGGGCTTTTAAACGCGCTCAGGGATTTCTGCGACCTTCGGCGGCTGCTTCCCAGGGGTGTAAAACTGGCGCCGGACGATGTATGGGAAAGCTGCGCCTATGTCCTATCGGTCAAAATGGTCGACCCCCGTTTTTCCGGACAGACCAAGGAGCGCCTGTCGTCAAGACAGTGTGCCGCTTTCGTGTCCGGGGTGGTCAAGGATACCTTCAGCCTGTGGCTCAACCAGTACCCGACCATCGGCGAAAAAATCGCCGAAATCGCAGTTGACGCAGCCCGCAGCCGGATCCGCGCATCCAAAAAAGTGGCGCGGAAAAAGGTGCTTTCGGGGCCCACCCTCCCCGGCAAACTGGCGGATTGCGTCAGCCAGGATTTCGAGCAGTGCGAGCTTTTTCTGGTGGAAGGAGACAGTGCCGGGGGGTCGGCCAAGCAGGCCAGGAACCGTCAAACACAGGCCATTCTGCCGCTTCGGGGGAAGATTTTGAACACCTGGGAGGTGGAACCGGATGCCATATTTTCTTCAAAGGAGGTGCGCGATATTGCCGTGGCCATCGGTATGGAACCCGGCTCCACAGATACCAACGGCATCCGGTACGGTAAAAATATCATCATGACGGATGCCGATTCAGACGGCCTTCATATCGCCACCCTGCTGTGCGCTCTTTTCCTGAAGCACTTCAAACCGCTGGTCCTTGCCGGAAGGGTTTATGCGGCGCTTCCCCCGCTTTACCGGATTGATATCGGAAAGCAGGTATACTATGCACTGGATGAAACGGAAAAAAACGCTATCCTCAAAAAGCATGCGAAAAAGAGCCAGAAACCTTCGGTACAGCTGTTCAAGGGGCTTGGCGAAATGAATCCCATGCAGTTGCGGGAAACCACCATGGATCCGGATACCCGCAGGCTGGTCCGGTTGACCGTTGACATGGAAAAACCGGAAAAACTTTACGAAATCATGGACATGCTGCTTGGCAAAAAACACGCATCCGCCCGCAGGCACTGGCTGGAAGAAAAAGGGAACATGGTCGATATATGAAAGCAGACGGAGCAAACGGATTTGAATCCATAACCATAGAGGATTACAGCGAAAAAGCGTATCTTAACTACGCAATGACCGTTATCATGCATCGGGCGCTCCCTTTTATCGGCGACGGGTTGAAACCGGTACAGCGACGGGTTTTATACGCCATGTCCGAACTGGGCTTGAAAAATACGGCAAAGCACAAGAAATCCGCCCGGACCGTGGGAGACGTACTGGGCAAGTTTCATCCGCACGGGGATACGGCATGCTACGAGGCAATGGTGTTGATGGCCCAGTCGTTTTCCTACCGCTACCCTCTCGTCGATGGTCAGGGAAACTTCGGGTGCGTGGACGATCCAAAATCATTTGCGGCCATGCGGTATACGGAATCCAGGCTGTCTTTATTCGCCGATATATTCCTTTCCGAGCTCGGCATGGGGACGGTGGAATGGATTCCCAATTTCGACGGCACCCTTATGGAACCGGCAACCCTGCCCGCCCGGCTGCCAAACATTCTGCTGAACGGTACCATGGGAATCGCCGTGGGAATGGCAACGGACATACCTCCCCATAACGTGTCGGAAACAGTAGACGCCCTGGTGCACCTCATCGACAATCCCGGCGCGGGCCCGGATGCGCTTTGCCAATACATCAAGGGGCCCGATTACCCGGGCGGCGCCGAGATTATCTCCAGCAAGGAAGAAATCGAAGAGATCTACCGCACGGGATATGGTTCCATCCGGCTGCGCGCCGCATGGAGCGAGGAAAACGGCGACATCGTCATCAACCAGGTGCCCCACCAGGTATCCCCGGCAAAAATCATGGAACAGGTCGCCCTGCAGATCGAGCGCAAAAAACTCCCCATGGTGGGTGATATCCGTGATGAATCGGACCACGAGGAGCCCGTCCGTATTGTCATATCCACTGCATCCCGCCGGGTTGACCGGCACGCACTCATGCTTCACCTTTTTGCGACCACCGACCTGGAGCGGACCTGCCGCATCAATCTCAACATGATCGGCACGGACAGGAAACCGGGTGTGAAAAACATCGCGGGAATCCTTTCCGAGTGGCTCGCCTTCCGCATCGAAACCGTTCGGAACCGGCTGAATTACCGGCTTACCGAAGTCGTCGACCGCCTCCATATTCTGGACGGCCTGCTGACCGCCTATATCAACCTGGATCGGGTCATACAGATTATCCGGGAAAACGATGTACCGAAGCCCATACTGGAAAAAGAATTTCAATTGAGCGGTGTCCAGGCCGAGGCCATCCTGCAGCTGCGGCTCAGAAACCTTGCAAAACTGGAAGAAAAAAAGATAAATACGGAAAAACAGGAGCTGGAAAAAGAACGGGCTGCCATCGAGAAAACGCTGGGCTCGGATGTGCGGATGAAATCGCTGGTTAAAAAGGAACTCCAGGCAGACGGTAAAAAATACGGCGATCCTCGCCGGACGGTTATTGCCACGCGCAGCGACGCCAAGGCGATATCCACTGTCGATCTTGCGCCCATCGAACCGGTGACGGTCATCCTGTCGCAGCAGGGCTGGGTTCGAATGGCAAAAGGATATGAAGTCAATCCGGAAGAGTTGAACTACAAGTCCGGTGACGGTTTTCTGGCATCGGCATGCGGCCGCAGCAACCAGTCCGCCATGTTTCTGGACTCCACCGGAAGAAGCTACGCAATTGCCGTCAACGGCCTTCCCTCCGCCCGCAGCCATGGCACTCCCCTGACCGGTTTTTTTAAAAATCCGCCCCAGTCCCGGTTCATATCCGTTCTCATGGGAGCTCCCAAACAGAAACTTGTTGTCACAAGCAACGCCGGGTACGGATTTATCACGCAGATACAGCACCTGTATACCCGCAACCAGAAGGGGAAAGCGCTTCTCACCCTGCCGAAGGAGGCGCAGCCCATCCCACCGCTGCATGTTACCGGCACTGCTGCGGATTTCTTCGTGGTGGCCATTACCGCTGAAGGCCGGATGCTGCTGTTTCCGCTGCCGGAGCTGCCGGAGTTGCAGAAAGGGAAAGGAAACAAGATCATCCATATCAGAACCGGTGATTTTATCGCTGGAACGGACTTCCTGAAACACCTTGTACTGCTGCCCGACCGGGGGGTATTGACCCTTTTTGCGGGGAAAAGGCATTTCAGGATGGTCTTCGGAAATATTGCCAATTTCATGGGCGGCCGGGGGCAGCGGGGGAAAAAACTGCCCAGGGGCTTTCAGAATGTGGATGCGGTTGTGGTGGAAAAACCGAAACCCGCTTTCCCGGAGGCAGGTACCGGGGAAAATGAACAAACACCGGAAATATTGTAATTCAAGGATGAATATGAGTCCCAAAGGTTATCGTTCTGCACCGGAAGAGCCATCCCTCTTGAAAGTCCCTCCTTCCCACTGGGAAGAGCTGGCGCTGCTTGATCCGGAAGATGTCTGCCGCAGGAGCAAGGCCGAACCGGACCCGGATTACGGGTACAGACTTTCCTTTTTAAACCGGAAGGTCATGGTGGATTATGGCAGCCGGCGCCTGCTTGCGACAAAAGGGGATAGGGTTGAAACGCTTGACGACCCCCTGCTTGCGCTTATTGTGATTGTCTATCTGAAAAATGCGGTCGATGTCGAGCCGGAACACCGCATGACCGCCGCCAAGGAACTCAGAGAAGGTCACTTTTTCACCGGCGTGCACAGCCTGGATGTAGCGGGCCTGATTGAAAAATTCGGCCGCGACCCCAATGGATTCGCCGCAGTCGCAGAAACGCTGGGGGGAATCCGTGAACCCCACGCCGATGTTTCATACCGTTTGCCGGCGCTCCCCCGCGTACCGCTGTACTACCTGCTCTGGGAAGGTGACGAGGATTTTGACCCCAACATAACGGTCTGTTTTGACCGGACCATCGAGCACCACTTCGCCGCAGACGCCATATGGGGACTGGTCAAGCGGGTTTCGTACGCCCTTGTGGCGGGATCGGCAATCCGGGACTGACAAAAAAATCGTACGCCAATATGATAGAACAACCCGTAAAACACGAAACCATCTGGGGAATCGTGGACCGCGTTACCTATCACAATGCGGACAATGGTTACAGTGTGCTGCGTATCCATGCCAGGGGCAATCCGCGTCAGCCGGAAACGGTAACCGTTCACCAGATGCGGGTTTTTGCGGGCGCCACCATGGAATTTTCCGGGTCATGGAAGAACCATCCCAAACACGGCCGCCAGTTCAACGCCATCTCCGCCATAGAAAAGCAGCCCGCCACGGCCGCCGCTCTGGAAAAATACCTGGGTTCCGGTCTGATACAGGGCGTGGGGCCGAAAACCGCCAAAAAAATCGTCCGCCACTTTGGGGAGCACACCCTTGATATTTTTGAAAACAATATCGAAAAACTGACGAACGTCCCCGGAATTGCCGAAAAAAAGCGTAAAACCATAAGCCGCGCGTGGGCCGAGCACCGCGCGATCCGCAACGTGATGATGTTTCTTCAGTCGCACGGCATCAGTACCCTGTTTGCCGTTCGCATCTACAAGTACTATGGAGATGATGCCATTGAAAAAGTCATGGGCAATCCCTATCGCCTGGCCGATGATTTTCACGGCATCGGTTTTTTATCGGCCGACAGGATCGCGCTCAGCATGGGACTCGACGCCGAAAGTGACAAGCGGGTAATTGCAGGCATCCGTCACGTACTTGCCGCCGGCCGGCAGTTCGGCCACTGCTACCTGACCCGTTCCCAGATCGGGCAGCAGGCAAAAGAATTGCTGCAGATGGACATCACCGTTCGACTGGCGAAGATCCTGAATATGATGGAAGCGGAAAATCTTCTGAAGGTTCGGAAACTTTCCCTCCAGGACGGCACGCTGATCGACGGCTACTATTCAAAGGCATTGTACTACGACGAAATCCTGGTTGCTGAGAAAATACGGCAAAGGAGAAAACTCGTAACCGTCGACGCCCGAAGGGTCGAACAGTGGCTGGAAAAATACTGCCGGTCCAACTACCTGACCCTGAGCAAACAGCAGGCTGACGCGATAAAACATATCGCTGCCCGCCGGTTTTCGGTTCTCACCGGCGGGCCGGGATGCGGAAAGACCACCGCCACGCGCGTGCTTGTAAAACTGCTGGAAGCAATGGGAAAAAAAGTGCTGCTTACCGCGCCCACCGGCAGGGCCGCCCAGCGAATGACCGATGTGATCGGTCGGAAATCCAAGACCATTCACCGGCTTTTGAAATGGCAGGCCGGGCGGTTCAAAAAAGACGAAAAATCTCCGCTTGATGCCGATTTTCTGATCATAGACGAATGTTCCATGATCGATATCAGCCTGAGTTCCTCCCTGCTCAGGGCTGTGCCCGAACATTGCCAGGTACTGTTTATCGGCGATGCGGACCAGCTGCCATCGGTCGGCCCCGGCAATGTCCTGCACGATATCATCGTATCCGGCACGGTCGACTGCTACCGGCTGACCACCGTTTTCCGCCAGGCAGAGGCCTCCCTTATCATACGGCATGCCCACCGGATCAACCGGGGAGAAATCCCGCACATTGACTCCCCATTTAAACGGCCCGGGATATGGCGGCAAAAAGAGGACTGCCTGTTTATCGATTCAGACGAGGCCACTGTTGAACAGATCCGTTTTATCGGAAAGGTGAAGCGGATTTTGAGCGCCCGGACAGATGAAATGGCGCGTGGTTTTGACGACGAATCGGATCTGTACGAATTTCGCGCCGGAGAGCCCCTGCCCGTCTATGAAACAGAAATTGTCATCCCGAAAAAATTCTCCCATGTAAACCTGGAAGAACTGTGCCTTGCAGAATCTCCGGTTGAGGAATTGACGGCGGTTTTGAAAAAGGTCCACCCATGGTCGAGCCTCCATTGGGGACTGTCCGCGGTTGACGTCGTTAAGAAATTATACCAGGAATGGATCCCAAAATATTACGGCGGGAACTGTGAAATACAGATTCTTTCCCCCATGACAAAAGGCAGCCTCGGAACGAACCACCTGAACCGGATGATCCAGGAAAGCACCAACCCTTTTGTTTCCGGCAAAAGACAGTTGAAAGTGGGCGAAAAACTCTTCCGGGAGGGGGACCGGGTCATTCACCGCAGAAACAATTATGAACTTGGCGTATTCAACGGCGATATCGGCGTGATCAAACGGATTGATACCGGGGGGATGACGTGTGTGGTATCGTTTTCCCCGGACGACCGGCAGGTCCTTTACCAGCGGGAAAATCTGCTGGAACTCGATCTGGCCTATGCGGTCACGATCCACAAATCCCAGGGGAGTGAATTCGAAACGGTTATCATCCCGCTGCTCACGCAGCATTTTAAAATGCTCTACCGGAACCTTGTTTATACGGGACTGACAAGGGCGAAAAAACTGGCCGTGTTCGTCGGAACACGCAGGGCGCTGGCCATGGCCGTCAAAAACCAGGACACCTCCCTGCGGCAGACGGCACTTGACCAGCTTTTAAGAGGGGAGCAAACGCAATGAAAATCATCGACTCCATGTCCATTGCGGCATCAAACCAAATACCGGCCAAAATAGTAAAAATTATGAAATTAAAAACAAATGATGCTATAAAGGGGAATATCTGCGCAAACAACTTGATGCGACTCTATGAAACCATAAGGAATGCATCATGACGCAAAAGCCGACATATGAAGAACTGGCAGAACGGGTCAAGTCGCTGGAGTTTGTAAATAAGCACCTGATGGAAGCGGAACAGGCCTGTTCTTTAAACGAGGCGCGTCTCCAAAGCCTGATTGAAATCTTCCAGCATCCAGCCGAATTCGTCCAGGACATTCTTGAATTTGCCCTTGAAGAGGCCATAAGCCTTACCGGAAGCAAAATCGGTTATCTATACCACTACGACCAGGAAAAAAACGTATTCATTCTGAACAACTGGTCCAAAGGGGCTATGGCGGCATGCGCCATAACAAGGCCCCAGACCGTCTACGATCTCGCTGACACCGGACTCTGGGGGGAGGTTGTCCGACAGGCCCGACCCATTGTGGTCAACGCTTATAACGCACCCAATCCCCTGAAAAAAGGATACCCGGAAGGGCACGCGGATATCCTGAAATACATGACCGTCCCGGTCATCAACGAAAACCGCATCGTTGCGGTGGTCGGTGTTGCCAACAAAGACACGGATTATACATACAGCGATGTGCTGCATCTTACCCTGCTCATGGATTCTGTCTGGAAAATCGTCGAGCGCAAAGCGGCCGAAAATGCGCTCCGAAACAGCGCGGAACTGTTGCGCAAAACCCAGGAAATTGCCCGGGTGGGGAGCTGGGAACTCGATATAAAATCCGACGTATTGATTTGGTCGGATCAGGTTTACCGCATCTTCGGAATGGGCGACAGTGTTTGTCCCCCTACCTATGAAGACTTTCTGGAGGCCGTTCACCCCGACGACCGACTCTATGTGGACCGTGCGTTTAAACAATCAATCGAAACGGGGAAAGACAACTATGAGATCGAACACCGGGTGATTCGAAAAGACACGAATGAAATACGTTATGTCCATGAAAAATGCGCACATGAAAAAGACGAATCCGGAAAGATCGTCCGCTCCATAGGCATGGTCGCAGACGTTACAGAGCGTAAACAGGTGGAAGAGCGGCTCCGCAAGTTCAACGAAGAGCTTGAACGCCAGGTACTTGAGCGGACATCGCAGTTGAAAATTCGCACCCGCCAGCTTCAGCGCCTGGCACTGGCCCTGTCCCAGGCAGAAGACCGCGTGCAGGAGAAAATATCCCATGTCCTCCACGAAGACCTCCAGCAAATGCTGGCATCCGCCAGGCTGCATTTGGACATTATTATCGACGATACGGAAAATACGGAGCATAAAAACATACTGATCGAAAAGACGCGCCAGCTTCTCCAGGAATCCCTGAAGAAAACCCGGGATCTCTCCCATGATCTGAGCCCCCCCATACTGTCCCACGCCGGACTGGAAGAAGCCCTCGGGTGGCTGGCAAGAAGAATGCACGACCAATACAGGATGGAGCTGGCACTGGTAACGGATGGCTTCCAAAGACCGCGATCAAAAACCATTGAACGGTTTTTGTTTAAGACAGCCAGGGAACTGCTTTTCAATGTCATCAAACACGCCGGGGTTACAAGCGCCTCGCTTACGCTTTATTCTTCGCAAGAAGGCGCGTATATGATCGTCGAAGATCAGGGATGCGGCTTTGAGCCGTCGCGAATCGCACCGGAGGATATCGGCATGGGGATATACAGCATCCGGGAGCGGGTCGATTTTTTAGGCGGGCGCATCGATATCGACAGCGCTCCCGGCAGGGGAACCCGGTCAGTGATATTTATTCCGGACACGGATGTGCGGCGCAGCATTCGCAGATAAAAATGACGGCAAATCCTGCTTGACATAACAACAGTGTTCTCCTACTTTTATATACAGTACCTGAATGAAACGGTCCATTCCGCCGATTTGGTGATGACGTTTCATTCTGCTCTGCGATAAACGGAAATTTCAATCCTTGCTGTAAACAACAAAATCTCCGCGGTTTCCCCCGCCAAGGGCGGGATGTCTTTTGTGCGCTTGACGAAAAATCCTGATTTTTCTCGGGCAGCATTTACAATAAAAGGTCAATCTGACCGATAACCCCGCAAAAGGAGGTTCATTCATGCAAAACCCTTATGATGCCGCATATCAGGAATCCATCAACAATCCTGAAGGATTCTGGGGAAAGGTGGCCGAAGACTGCCGCTGGTTTAAAAAATGGGACAAGGTGCTGGATAATTCCCGACAACCTTTCTCCCGATGGTTTGTGGGAGGGGAAATGAACACCTGCTACAATGCGCTGGACTACCACATAGACGAACAAAACCGCGGCGACAGAACGGCGTTGATCTATGACAGCCCGGTGACCGAAACGATCCGGCACATTACCTACGCGGAACTCAGGGACCAGACAGCCCTTTTTGCGGGAGCCCTGGTCGACTCCGGTGTTGGAAAAGGGGATCGCGTGATCATATACATGCCAATGATACCGGAAGCCGTCGTGGCCATGCTTGCCTGCGCGCGCATCGGCGCCATCCACTCGGTTGTTTTCGGCGGTTTTGCAGCAAAAGAACTGGCCACAAGGATCGACGATGCCCGCCCAAAACTCATTGTATCGGCATCATGTGGCATCGAAGGACAGAAAATCATCGAGTATAAGCCGCTGCTGGATGCCGCAATCGATATTGCCACCTCCAAGCCGGACAAATGTATTATTTTTCAGCGGCCACAGCGAAAAGCGCCGTTGAAAGCCGGTCGGGATATCGAGTGGGCCGATGCCATGAAATCGTCCTCTCCTGCGGATTGCGTCACCATGCTCGCCACAGACCCGCTCTATATTCTCTATACATCCGGTACCACCGGGCAGCCGAAAGGGGTCGTCCGGGACAACGGCGGTCATATGGTGGCGCTCAAATGGACGATGAAAGCCATCTACGACATCGATAAAGACGATGTCTGGTGGTCGGCTTCGGATGTGGGCTGGGTAGTCGGCCATTCCTACATCGTTTATGCGCCGCTGTTCAAGGGCTGCACATCCGTGATCTTCGAAGGAAAACCGGTCGGGACCCCGGATGCGGGCGTTTTCTGGCGGATCATTTCCCAGCACAGGGTAAAGGCCATGTTTACGGCCCCCACCGCCTACCGTGCCATCAAGAGGGAGGATCCAAAGGGGGAGTTGATCCGGAAATATGATCTGTCCAATTTCAAAACCCTTTTTCTTGCCGGAGAACGTTCCGATCCAACCACTGTGCAGTGGTCCGAAAACAATCTCAAGGTGCCGGTCATTGACCACTGGTGGCAAACGGAAACCGGTTGGGCCATCGCGGCGAACTGCATGGGCCTGCATCCGTTCCCGGTCAAATACGGCTCCCCGACCAAGGCGGTGCCCGGCTGGGATGTCCGCGTGCTGGACATCAACAACGAGAGCCTGCCTCCCGGGGAGATCGGGGCGCTTTCTGTCCGGCTTCCCTTGCCGCCGGGAGCGCTGACGAACCTCTGGGAAAACGACGATCGCTTCGTGGAAGCCTATTTCACTGAATACCCCGGCTACTATAAGACCGCAGACGCGGGAATGATCGACGATGACGGGTATATTTACGTCATGTCCCGCACCGACGATATTATCAACGTGGCTGGTCACCGGCTTTCCACGGGCGGAATGGAAGAGGTTCTCGCCGCTCACCCGGACGTGGCCGAAGCGGCGGTACTGGGTGTACAGGATGCACTCAAGGGGCAGATCCCAGTCGGATTTCTGGTACTCAACAGCGGTGTCACAAGGGATCAAAATGAAATCGTTGCAGAGGTCATTGCCATGGTAAGGGATCAGATCGGTCCGGTGGCCTCTTTCAAGATGGCGGCCGTGGTCAAACGCCTCCCCAAGACCCGCTCGGGCAAAATCCTTCGGGGAATTATCCAGAAGATGGCCGACAATCAGGAATTCAAGACACCGGCCACCATTGACGATCCGGCGATACTCGATGAAATTGGAACGGTTTTGAAGGGGCTGGGACTTACGACCAGTAAGTAAACCCAAAACCGCTTTCCCGGAGGGCATGAAACGCCTTTCATCCTTCATGCCCTCTGGAAAGAGTGGTCTGTCATCAGCCGCCGAAACCCGCTTCCGGGATATCGACCACCGCCCTGCACCCGGCTTCGATGGAACTCATTTTCCCGGCGGTGATGGGAAGAAAGGTCTGTATGAAATACTGCGCGGATTTTATCTGGCCGTCGTAAAACGCGGCATTCTTGTTTTTCCTGAGGATTTCATCCCGCTGGTCGTCTGTTGCATCTTTTGTGATCTCCGCCAGTTTCGGGGCCGACACACATGCCCGCCAAAGCAGCATCCATGCCATGATGATATCACCGGTGACATCCAGGAAAGGAGTTGCATGGGCGAATGCGACCTTGAAATTTTCCGACATGGCGGTTTTCCCTAAATACATTGCAAGATTCCCAATCCGGTTGAGGGAGTCATCCACCAGGGCTGCCAGGTCCGCAAGTCCGTCAATGTTTTTCGCCGCAGCCGTTGTCTTCTGGACCTCGCCCAGAAAGCCCATGAAAAGGGCTCCCTTTTTCATGCCCAACTTTCTTCCGAGCAGATCCATGGCCTGGATGCCGTTGGTTCCCTCATAGATGGAGTTGATTTTTGAATCGCGCATCAGCCGCTCGATGGGATAATCCGCAGTATATCCATAGCCGCCATAGACCTGCATGGCCTCAACCGTGGCCTGAAAACCCTTGTCCGTGCAATAGGACTTGATGATCGGGGTGAAAAAATCGATGAGATCGGTGTATTTTGTCTTTTCTTCCTCGGTTTGTGCGCATGCTTCCAGATCGAACAGGTATGCCGTGTAGTAAATAAAACTGCGCATGCCTTCGACATGGGCCTTCATCCACATGAGCATGCGCCGAACATCCGGATGATTGATGATGGCAACCGGCTTTGCTTCCTTGTTGAACATATCGCCAAGGTCCCTGCCCTGAATACGCTGCCTTGCATAATTTACCGCATACAGATACGCGCAGGATGCATTGAAAAGGCCTATGGCCCCGACACCCAGCCGCGCCTCGTTCATCATGTGAAACATCACCCGCATTCCCTTGTTTTCTTCACCCAAAAGAAGGCCGCGGCATTTTCCCTTAGGACCGAAAGCCAGTTGGCAGGTGGGGCTGGCATGGAGGCCCAGTTTCTCTTCGATCCCGGTGCAAACCACGTCATTGGGCTCGCCCATGCTTCCGTCCTCGTTCGCCCATATCTTGGGCACGATAAAAAGGGAAATTCCCTTCGTACCGGCAGGCGCGCCTTCAATGCGGGCCAGCACCGGATGAATGATGTTTTCCGTTAAGTCATGCTCCCCTGCAGTGATGAAAATCTTGTTTCCGGTGATGCTATAGGTGCCGTCCTCATTTTTGACCGCAGACGTAATCAGGTTGCCGACGTCCGACCCGGCTTCCGCCTCCGTCAGCACCATCGTACCCCCCCATTGCCCGGAATACATTTTAGACAGAAACATTTCTTTCTGCTTTTCCGTGCCGAACACCTCGATCATCTTTGCAGCTCCGTGGGTGGCAAACCCGAAGGCCCCGAATGAAAAATCCGCCCCGACAATGTATTCCGCCGTCACCTGGGCGATAACCTGGGGAAGCCCCTGGCCGCCGACCTCCGGATCATCTGCAACGGCAATCCATTCCCCTTCCCGCATCAGTTTGTAGGGGCGGTGGAAACACTCCGGCACTTTTACCTGATTGTTTTCAAATACCAGGCCAACCTTGTCCCCTTCCTCGTTTACGGGGAGAATTTCCTTGATGGCGAAATTTCTCGCCTCGCTGATAACCATGTCGAACATCTTGCGGTTCATGTCTTTGTATCGCTCGTTCTTTGTGAGCGAATCAATGCCAAGCTGCTCATAAAGAACGAAATCCACATCCCTTCGGTCTGCAATCTGCTGTGCCATGCTGTTTTCCCTTCCTCTAAAAAGTTAATAGCTTCTACTCTTTACCAAAAATTCACACGGACGTAAACGTTAACACGCTCGTAAAAGTCGGTTTTCAGATGGTGCCGTAAAAAGTTCAAGATCAAGGCTTGCGCGATTTGGAAGAATGCAGCGTACTTAGCCGTACGTAAAATTCTGAGGAATCGCGCATAACGCAGATATTGGACTTTTTACGGTGCCATCAACGTTACCTTTACAAGCCAGCGCTGGAAACTTCGGTCTTGTGCATCAGGGCCACGTCCTTGACCGGAATTTCACAATCCCAGCCCCGCTGGCCGGCGATCACCCGAAAGGTTTTTTCCCGGTAAAATACCACGTGGGTGACATCACGCCGATAATGCCAATGCTCAAATTTATTGTCATCGGTCTGGAAACAGGTCATGATCACAAGATACCCCCCGGGTCTAAGAAGCATATCGAGCCTGTCGAATTCGGTTTTCGGCCGGTGGAAGTGTTCCACCACCTCTGTGCAGACGATAAAATCATAGGCAGGCGAAAGTGCCGATTTGTCCGGAAAAAAAAAGGGGTCGTACAATGTCATGAAATGCCCTGCTTCCGCCATCATCTTGGCCATCGCAGGCGCAGGGCCGCATCCGTAGTCCAGACCCCTTTGCCCGGGTGCAAGACGACTTTTCAGCGGGGATGCCGCCTTTTCCAGAAACCGCCGGTATCCCTTATCATCAGGATCATTTTCATGCAGTTCATACCGCTTTCGCTCGGTGATTTCATCCGGCAGAAGGGATGCGTCCACAAACGTGGCCATGCAATGCCCGCAGCGCCAGTAAATCGTTTTTCCCGCCGGGAACAGCCGCGTGTTTCCATGGCCGCACACCCTGCACTCCGGCATTTGCGGATTCCGCTTATCCATCCCTACCCCGTCTATCTCCCTCCGGTATTAGCACCCATCTCAAAATTGTCATTCTCCCACCGGCCTCCGGTTTTCGTCATCCGCCCTCCGGCTGCCTATTCCCGACCTTCGTCCTCCGACATCCGACCTGCGATTCTTAGGGTCCTCGTACCACGGAAGCCCCGCTCTGGCCGACCGTTCCAGCTCGGCAATAACCTGGGCTCCGAGAAGAATAATAATTGCGGCAATTTCCATGACGAGCAGGAAGATGACGACGGTAGCCAGTGAACCATAGATCAGGTTGACAAGGGAAATATTGCCAAAATACCAGACGAGCAGCCACCTTACACCATCCCACAGCAGCGCCGCCGTTACCCCTCCAACCAGCGCCCGCCTGAACTGTATCCGGGCCACGGGCAGCACTTTGTATATGGAGGTAAACAAAATGCAAAGCCCCAAAAGCCCCAGCAGATGAAACCCTATGCGAGGGGCATCGGTCATGGCGAAATCCCATGATCCGATGACCATATGTTTGTCTGCCAGGGCTTCCAGCATGGCGCTAGCCGCCGTAAGCAGGATAATGGCGACAGTAAATATGACCATGTATGCATATGGAATCAGGGCGGAAACCCAGAACCTTCTTTCTTTTGGGAATTTCGATACATTGAGGATGGTTCCGATCGCCTCCTCCAGCATTCTGAAGGCCATGGAGCTGAAAAAAAGAAGAACGATGATTCCGACCCCGCTTACAACGGCCCTTGCCTCAAGGGCTGCGGCCACGGTCTGCATCAGTTCCCCGGCAACCCCCGGAAGCAGGAAATGCAATTGCGCCGAAATGGCGGATAGAAGATTCTCCGTCTCCATAAAGATGGACAATCCGAGCAGAATCACCACGAAAAGCGGAACAATCGACAAAAGCGTGTTGTACGCAACACCGCCGGCAAGCAGAATTCCCTTGTTATGAAAAAATTGGCGGATAACCCGAATGGCAAAAGGCCAAATTTTTGAGACGCCCGACCCCATAAGATCAATCCTGATAGCAATCGTGTAAAACGACCAAGGTGGTTTATCGTTGACACTTGTATATCGATTTGCAATCGTGACACAAACGTTTTTATCGGTTAGAACAACAAAAACAGCCTTTTTTCGTTAGAAGTTCATTAGCATGATACCGGATAACAAGTCCATAAAATCATATGCACTTATCATACTCGTACTGCTTGTCTTTGCCTGGATAACGATCCGGCAGGCGTTATATCACTGCCGGATTTACAATTTTGATTGACTTTTTTCCCGATTATGGATGATAGTCAACGTTTACTTAAAAGTAAAATTCAACGAATCGCATTAAAAAAACCTTATCTGTGCGGCAAAGCATCTTGGGGAGGTCTTCAAGTGTACGGAATAGAGGCAATCAACGAAGCCAATGGCTGGAATTTGACGATACTGGCCATATCGGTCGTTTTTATATCCTTGATTATTCTTTCGCTTATCATTTCGCAACTACACAGAATATTAGCTGTATGGGACGAAAGAACCAAACTGCTCCCGCAGAACCTGGCTCCTGAAAAAAAAGACGCCGAAGAAATGCGCAAGCATGAAGGAGGCGGCAAAGGGCAGGCATCACCAACGCCCACCAGCCCGGAGGATATCAATGAAACCACCGCTATGTGGGAAGCCGCCGCTGCTTGGTCGCCGCTGATCGAAAGGCTGGACGACCCATTTCTGCTTGCGGATCTCTATAAACTGGCTGCTGAAAACGATTTTCCCCATCCGCACCTTACAATCAGCCGGTTGCGCTATGAAAGCATACTGGTTCCCGTTGAGAACCAACGGTTTACATTCAAATACGAGCGGGCAGGGAAACCCGACATACAATAGTACGCATCTTTGTGGACAAAAACGATAAGCGGATCAATGGATGTTTTGTCAAACGGGAAGGATCTGAAAAAGAATGGATAAGTTTCTTCATTTTATAAGCCAAACCGGTTTTGCCAACATAGAGTTGTCGAGCCTTGTAATGATGGTCATTGCCCTGTTTCTGCTGTATCTTGGCATTGCAAAAAAGTACGAACCGCTGTTGCTGGTGCCGATCAGTTTCGGCATGCTGCTGGTGAATTTTCCCCTGTCTCCCCTCATGGCGCTTCCTGACAACGGCCAGCCAGGCGGGCTCTTTCACTATCTTTACCTTGGAATCGAACTCGGCATTTATCCTCCCCTGATCTTTCTTGGCATCGGGGCGCTTACGGATTTTTCCCCGCTCATATCCAACCCGAAAACCCTGCTGCTTGGCGCGGCAGCCCAGGTTGGCATATTCGGAACATTTCTGGGCGCACTGGCGCTGGGTTTTACGGCCATGGAAGCCGGCTCCATAGGTATTATCGGGGGGGCTGACGGGCCTACTGCGATCTACCTTTCCTCACAAATGGCCCCGCACCTGCTTGGCGCCATTTCCGTGGCGGCCTATTCCTACATGGCGCTCGTCCCGATCATTCAACCCCCCATCATGCGCCTTTTAACCACAAAAAAAGAACGCATAATCGTCATGGAGGACTTGCGAGAAACATCCAAACGGGAAAGAATCCTTTTCCCCATTATCGTCATCCTCATAACCGGTTTTTTCCTGCCGACCGCCCTGCCCCTTCTGGGCATGCTCATGCTGGGAAACCTGTTTCGGGAATGCGGCGTCACCGAACGTCTGAGCAAAGCCTCCCAAAATGAACTGAACAATATCATTGTCATCTTTCTGGGGCTTACGGTGGGGGCCAAATGCAGTGCATACTATTTTTTAACGGTTGAAACGATCCAGATTATCGTCCTGGGGCTTCTGGCGTTTGCCATGGGCACGGCTACCGGCGTGCTCATGGGCAAAGTTCTCTGCAAGGCCACCGGGGGCAAAGTCAATCCGCTGATCGGCGCTGCAGGGGTTTCAGCGGTTCCCATGTCGGCAAGAGTCTGTCAGACAGTGGGGCAAAAAGAAAACCCGTCCAACTTTCTGCTCATGTTTGCCATGGGGCCCAACGTTGGGGGCGTTATCGGATCGGCAATCGCTGCAGGGATCTTTCTGGCGGTACTGTAGCGCCGGGTCGACCTGCATTTGAAAAAACGGATTCCCAAGGGGTTCCATCCTTTTCGATTCACCGGCGAACGAATATGACAAAAAATATAAAATTTTTCATATACGGACGCCTCCTTCCCCATATAAGCCTTTTGCTGGCCACCCTTTTGTGCCGAACCTGCAGGGTGGTTATTGTCGACCCGGAAAATGAAAATGCCCCCCTGGAAAAAGACAAAAGCCTGATCTATGCATCCTGGCACCAGCGTTTTTTCCCCGGGGTCACGTTTTTTGCCACGCGAAAGCCTATTGCGATCATGATCAGCAGGAGTCGTGACGGGGAATTCATCGCCAAAGTTGCCGACATACTGGGATGGCACCCCATCCGCGGATCTTCGTCAAAGGGCGGTGTTTCCGCCCTGATAAAACTGAAAAAACGCGCGGCAGAGGGATACCGGATCGGACATATCGTGGACGGCCCCAAAGGGCCTTTCGGGTCTGTCAAGCCGGGCATTGTCATGATGGCCCAGGCAACCGGACTGGCCATTGTACCAGTGATCACATCGGCCGAAAGACACTGGCAGGCAAAAAGCTGGGACCGGTTCATGATTCCAAAGCCTTTTACCCGGATTATTATCCGCTTCGGAGAACCTTTTTATGTGCCCCGCCAGGTAAACAGCGACCAGTTCGAAGATAAACGAAAAGAGATTGAAGACCGGTTGTCCGCCCTGTATGAAGAAACCGACCGCATATGGCAGGATCCGGGAAAAATCAAAAAAATATTCGACACCCAAAAAGCATAAGGGGCCTCGGACCCTTTTTCGGAGCGGCCTTGATGCAAGGGTTTTAAGGCTTGATTATTGGTTCCCGGATGGTGTACGCTGTAAACATTCGCAATTTTGACATATCGCAATCATTTTTGACCGACCAGAAACGCGCTTTGCCCGGGATCCACCATGGAAAAAAAAACAATTTATATCACTGAATTCGACTTTGATCGTTTATACGGACTCGTAGAATCGGCCGACCCAAACATTCGGGACAAAACGCACCTATTGCAGTTAAAGGAAGAACTGGAACAGGGCGAGGTTATCGAACCACCCGATATTCCGAGTGATGTCATCACGATGAATTCAAAATTCCGGGTGCTGGATCAGGAGGGTGGAATCCAGTCCGATTATACTTTGGTATTCCCCCACCAAGCCGATTTCTCGAAAAACAGGATTTCAATTCTGGCACCCATGGGTGTTGCACTGATCGGGTGCAAGGTCGGCGACACTGTTGCATGGAAAATCCAATCCGGGCAAAAACGGTTCAAAATCCTGGAAATTCTCTATCAACCGGAAGCCTCCGGGGATTTTCACCGGTAGAGAAACAAAAAATCATTCCCGCTTTAACCGCAAAACGATTTTTCTTTATCCGGGGAAAAATACGGATTGAAAAAGACGACATGTACATATTGGGGAAAACTCTTTATCGCTGCAGCGCTGGTGGTTATCTGCACCGCAGCGGCCGGCATTGCCAGTCCCCCCATATCCTTTCCTTCCGGCATCGATGAGAGCGTCTATCTGGAGGCACAAAGCGTAACCGAGGAACTCAGGCACCAGACGGCGGCCCTTTTCGAAAGAGAACCGCTTGAGTGGAACTGGCAGACAATTGAGTACCTTCCCAACTGGTTTTTCAAACAGATTTCCGCAGTTTCCAGGGACTTGATCGAGCAAAGCCGCGTGATCGGAACAGCCGGATCCATTGTCGTTTTTATTTTCATTTTTGCCGCACTATACAGCATCATCTTCCGGAACAGGGTCCTTACACGGGTTGAAAAAAATTTTCAACCCGTCATGGAAGTCATGCCGGAACAATTTGCCCCGTATTTCCGTTCCGGGCTCAAACTGGTCGTTTCCGCACTGATACCAATTCTCCTGTATGTCGTACACCGTTTCGCACTGTTAATTGCCGAATATAACGCCGCCTGGTTTCTGCTGGCCGGACATCTGCTCTGGCTTTGGGTCATCGGTGTGTTGATCATCGGCTCTTTAAAAGAAATTTTCATAACCGGTCTTTTGGGCAATCCCGGAGAATACGGCCGAACGATTTTCAGACTTGGAAGAATCGCCCTGATCGCCGTTCTCATGGGAACCGGCATTTTCTGGGGCGCCGAGGCGTTCAATATCCGTCCGGATATTCTCGCCCTTGTTCATTTTTCCATATCCGTCACCCTGTCCATTGTCCTTTTTCTTCTGCTGCTGAGAAAACATGCCGTGCTTTCAATGATTCCGGAGCGCCCCTACGATACGTACCGGGCATTCGTATCTTTGCTGTGGAAATTTTACTACCCGCTTCTGTTTTTTTCATTCATTGTGGCCCTGTTGTGGTGCGTTGGATACCGGGCGCTCGGCCAGTTAGTGCTGTTCAAGTTCTGGGGAACGGTTTTGGCCATTGTTTTCATAACAGTGGTGCATCATTATCTCATGGGGCTGCTCAAACATTGGGACGAAAAAAGAAGCGTATCCGACGAAGCCGCCAGAGCGCTGATTCGCTCCCTCAAAAGCCTTTTGACCTATGTGACCATTGTCGTTACGATTGTCATCGGCCTGAACATGTTAGGCCTCCTTGACCCTCTTCAACGGATCATGTCTTTTCCCGTACTGACGATCGCTGAAAAGGCCATAACCTTCTGGACCATCATCAAGGCCCTCCTGATCATCCTCGCATTCGTGTTTGCCTCCGGCATGTTTCAGGCGTATTTGGACTACAAAATCTATCCGGCCATGGGCGTGGATCCCGGCCTCGGATACGCACTGAACACTTTTTTGAAATACCTGCTGCTGGCAGTAGGTTTTTTGACCGCTCTCCGGGTAATCGGGCTGGATCTCCGGGTTCTTCTTGTCTTTGCCGGGGCGATCGGCATCGGGATCGGCATAGGGCTTCAGAATATGGCCGCCAATGTGATCAGCGGTTTTACGATCATATTCGGCGGCAGAATACGGAAAGAGGACTGGATCGAAATCGGCAGCACCGTAGGCGTTGTAACGGATATTCACCTCAGCGCCACCAAGATACGCACAAGGGACAACATCGAATATCTCATCCCCAACGCGAACCTGATATCGGACACCATCGTGAACTACTCGCTGTCCTCGCCCATGATACGGATCGACCTCGATGTCGGCGTATCCTACAACGCAGACCCAGAAGTGGTCAAAAAAATTCTTCTTGCGGCCGCAAATGAAGAACCCATGGTTGAAAAGGTTCATGCGCCTGGGGTCCGGTTTGTGGGATTCGGGGACAGCTCCATTGACTTTCAGCTTCTGTTTTGGATCAACGTCAAGAAAACCGCCCGGCGCAGGGTCCGAAGCGCCCTGTATTTCAGCATTTTCAAACGCCTGGCAGAACAGGGCATCGAAATTCCCTTTCCACAGCGAGACATTCACATTAAAAACACCCCGACCCCTGAAGGCAGCGACAAACAAACCGGACAAGAACTGCAGCAATAACCGGTTGTCGATTGTCCGCTCACAGTACAGATTTCTTTTCTGCAGCCTCGCCATACATAATAAGCACTTTTTCAAGTTCCTTAGAGAGGCCGGAACACCAGGGCACCGATTCAATCCAAAAACGATGTAGCGCCGCCATCCGCTTGTCAATCCGGTGGGGAGCAGATTCAAACGCTGCGGCAACCTGCGTTACATGAAACAGGGCCATTGCCTCCACACCTTCCTTGTTTTGCAGGGACAGCGCCTCAAGCCTGACCAGCAAAGCGCATATTTCCCTTTTCACATCATCCATTTTCTGCAACCTCACCTGCTTTTTCCGGGTCTGTTCTTACCCCTGTTTTTACCCCTTGATACAAGGACTTTCTGATGATACAGTCAATGGCATTTCATTTCAAATCCGGTATATAAAAAACAACATAAGGAGGCAAAACCATGACAAATGGTGCAAATATACCCGACATTGATTTTTCGGTGGATAAAAACAACCTGTATCGTGAAGAAGGGATCACGGACCACAAGGTGGCGTCCATCCGCAGGCTTGTCCCCATAAAGATCGACGGCACTGACGATCCGGATCGCGAACCGGTTTTTTATGCCAGCACGCAGCTGATGACGCCGGAAGGGCCATTGCCGATCCAAGCGGCATTAAAGGCGAAATCATTTGAAGCGGCAATCGAGGAATTTCCCCAGGCCATGAGAGATTCGCTCAGCAAAACCATCGAACAGATACAAAAACAACAGCAGCAACAGCAGCAGCAAAAACAACAGGATCAATCCCGGATTTACGTTCCCGGGAGATAAGCCCGAAAAGCCGCTTGGGGAAAAGATCAAAAACGGCCTTCTTCGGCAAAGCAACCAACACGCTCGACGCTCACGCCGGAAGCGGCTCGCGGCACCAGCCGGTATACCCTGTCCGCGTACCGACTGAAAGTGTCCGCATCATGATGGGAAATCATCAGGACCTGGAAACCAAGTGCACTTCCCGCATCATGAATAATTTTAACCAGGCGGGGAACAAGGTCCGGATGAAGCCAGCAGTCCTGCTCGTCTAACACCAGAAACCGCCTGTGGTCCTTCTCGTCGAGTGTTGTCAGGGCAAACATGCGAAGGCCTACCGAGAGGATATTTGCCACGGATCCACCCTGCCCCTTCAGGATATCTTCCCGGTTGCCTTCCCGCTCTATCCAGAAATCGACGGAAGCGGCATTTCGCTTCCAGTCGACGCCCGCTTTCAGCACGATAGGCTGCTCAAGCACTTCCTGCAGGGCAATGGAGAGTTTTTCTTCAATCAAATCCAGCAATTTTCTGAAAAGCTGCTGGTTCAACGCCTCCAGTGCAACACTCACCTTCCCGGAGAGCGCTAAGTAGTCCCGGACCTGCTTGATGGACGCACGGGTACGATCCATGTCTTTTTGGGCCTGGTCCCGGAATGCCGCCAGGCGGGTGTGCCTGTTTTTTAAACGCGCAGGTGACTCCGGTTTTTTTCCGTCCTCCATAACCCATTCCCTTTACGATTGGTGATATTTTTCTTCCACCTGTTTCAGTTCGGATTCAATTTTATCCAGGGACTTTTCATACTGGCTTCTTTTCTTCTCATTTTCCGATTCCATTTCCGCAAGTTTCTTTTTCAGCGTGTCGAGATTATCGGTACCGTACTTTTCAAGCGCTTCTTTTTTCAGGTCATCAAGCTGCTTCCTTGCCGATTTGAGGTTGGTTTCCGCCTCTATTCTCCGGGTATGCAGCCTGTTATACCGATCCGTGAGCGATTCTATGCCCTGCCTGTTTTTTTCCTGATCATTCATTTCCCGTTACCTTTTCAGCAAGTTTACGTATTTCATCGGCGACATCCGTTTCAAAACGATCCAGATTTTTTTCCAGAAAGGCTTTCAACCCATCACCCGTCTGGGTTCGCCTGGATTCCAGTTCGGCAAGACCTGCCACGAAAATGCTGGACCGTTCTTCTTCCGACGCCTCAATTACCGCCTCGTGAAACACCTCATCATACGGCTGATGCGGCACTTCCACGTGGCTGCATGCAAAAGACCCGTCGTTTACGCCATCGATGCGCAAAACCGCCGGAATGTGGGATCTTGCAGCATCACTTCTTGACCTGCGGCTGATATTGCCGGGTGTCAACCATACGGTGTCCCCCTTTTTAACAGAATCGAGCCTGCGGTGGACATGACCGTTTATGACCACGTCAATGCCCGGGAGCTCCTTTGGACGAAGATATCCTTTTTCTTCGTATCCCGGAACCTTTATGTCATGATGGGTCAACCATACGACAAACATCCCCGGGCCCTTTTCAAAGGGCAGCGCCATTTTTCGGGGAAGCGCAGATCCCCAGGAGGATCCGCCCACGACCACCTGCCGCCCGTTGGTCATTTCCACAATGACGGCGTTTTCACCCAGAAGGCACCCCTTTCTTGCCTCTGCGATGACGGATATGCTGTCGTCGTTTGAAAGACTGTTTTCGTGAACGTCATGATTGCCGTAGATAAAAAAGATCTCCCGGTCAAAAAGCCGCATCACCTCAACAAGCAGCCAGTTGGGATTGCTTCGCGGAAGGTTGAAAAGATCGCCGGTCACCAGAGGGAGAAGTGTATTATTGGCCGCATACGCTATCGCCCACCTAAGCTTTTCCAGGATGACGGCCGGATAATCATCCTTGCGAAATCCGGGTACACGCGCTTCCAGATGAGGATCGCCGATAACCAGCAAACCGGAATATGTGCGGGATGCCTTCAGGATGTTCACTTCTTTCTCCCGGCAACCAGGGGTGTCATGCCAATAAAAAGCGCCGGATCCATTTCCTGCCCGCAGGTCGGACATATCCCTTGCTTTTCGATGCACTCCGTAAGCGAGCTGCCGGCCTTGGCGATCTCCCGTTTAATCTTCTCGAGAGCATCTTTTTGGCTCTTGCAATCTGCTGCTGCAGCGGTCATTTTCCGGATATGATTTTTCAGCCCGCCCACATCCACCATTTCAGGCGGAGGGGTAAGCATGGAGACACTGCCGGCAATAACTTCATAATACATGACATCAGACAAGCCCTTTTCAAGACGTCTTATTACGGCACGTAAAGTGGAAACATCCGCTATTTCAGGGGCTGGGGCCAACGGGCCATACGCTTCGATCCAATCGGCGTTCTTGTCCCGACGGATTGAAAGCGCCACGATTTTTTCGATCAGGCCTTTTATGCCTGCAGTGTCGAAAAAAGACGGGGGAGGCGCAAGAAAAGATGTTGCAGATGCCATGGCAATACATCTGGACACCACTTCCCGGGCTTCGAAAAGAGCGTCAATTTTTTCATACAGCCGCACAGCCGCATCCATATCGCCTGCAATATCGCCATACTGCTTTTCAAGGTCATCAATGCATTGACCCAGCGAGTCAATGGAGGCCAGTTTATCCAGACGCCCGTCGAGCTCCGCCTCACGGCGAACCAGCTCATTCTCAAGGGTTTTTGCATCCTGCACGTTGCGCCGGTGAAGGTTCTGCATTTCAATGAGCTTGATTGTATCGGAAGAAGAGGCAAAAAATGCCGCCCTTCGGCTGGGGGATTCATTTAAAAGGAAAATCGGCTTTTTCTGCTCGCCGAAATGAATCTCAAATGGATCACTTTCCGTTTCAACAAGACCCAGGCGAAGTCTTTCATGGAGCGCATCAGGCACACCACCGCCAAGACGATGAATATCGGTTCCGTTGATGACGTAACTGACCGTCCGGTTTTTTCTCTTCCACTCGATCTCATCTTCTTCTTCCGTTACAACCCGGATGATGCACTCCCGCTCCCCGTGGCTGACCATATAGTCACCGGGCGCATTCCGGCATAAGACCTGCAAAGCGCTAATCAGCGCGGATTTACCGGTGTTGTTTTCGCCGACAATAACGGTAAGCCCCTTTGCTGGCTCGATTACCGTATGCCGGTGAGACATGAAGTTTATCAGTTCAATGCGCTTGATCAATTTGGGGGACGTCCATGAAATTATGCGTTTCCATTGTGATCGCATGTGATCGCAAAATGGCCTTACCGAAGAGTATAGCCCTTCTTCGGCGGCTATTGCAACCGATGAATCTGGGATTTTTGCTCAATAACGATTTGCGGATACCTGTGAAAGCCGATACGCGCTTTATCGATTGCAGCAGGCCCCTTCCCGTCCGGCGCGATTGCCTTGTCCCGGAAAAACAGCCTTATGGATTGATCCGGCGGATAATACAGCCATCCATCCGCATAATATCCTGCAACGGCTGAAACGACCTCGTTCTCAAAACGCGGATCTGAAAGATCGGCCGCCGGGTCATGCAACAACAAGGAGGGCACCTCGACCACGGCGGATTCCGGCATGACTCGTTCAAGGCCGGTTATCTGAAGGTTCCCGAAAAACCGGTTCAACCGATTGACAACCATGCGGTAGGACTTTCCGTATTCAAGCTCCTTTGCAGCGCCGTATACATATATGGCCCGGTCTTTTTCCTTCTTTATAACGGCATTGTTGCCGTGCTTGTAAATAACTGTGACATTTTCAATCAAATAACGAACCGCGCCGGTTTTTGATTCATACAGGTCCGAAATGGATACCGTTACCGGCTGCGCAAAGCAGGGCGCATCACTGCCTGACGGTTTGAACCCTCCCGTCGTAAAACAGGCATAAATCGGTAGATGGTCGGAATAGCCCTCGCCCAGGTGCCGTCCTCTCCCCCGGTCTTCCCGCTGCCATCTGAAAATACGGCCATCCCGGAACAGATAGTGCGGATCGAATTTGTCGAAGGAGTTGTCTATGTAGGAAAGTCCTTTATAGTCATACAACGCCGCCGGCAGCAGGATATTGTCCAGGGTGCGCGGTTGGCCGGAAAAAAGGTAGGACCATCGCCGCCCTTCTTCCAGTTCCATCCACAAATTATAGTGCAGGCGCATTGCGGTGGCCTGCAGCAAAATATCGGGATCAACCAGGCGACCGCCTGCAATGGTTCTCAATACATGATTGATTCCGGTGCGGCCGCTGGTGTCGTTGACCTTGTCATCGTCTCGGATAATCTCAAATTCGTTGTAATTGGCGTTAAAATCGCCGAGCAATATATACTCTGCTTCCGGGGGGAGCGATGACAGGGAATCAATAAGGGATTTTGCCGAAACCATCCGCAGACTTTCCGGAGCATTCCTGGATCGCCAGTGATTCACGAACAAAACGAGCGGCTTACCATCAATTTCAACGGTTGCCTGTAAAATATTCCGATTCCCCCTGCCGGGAACGGCGATGTCGCGGCTTTCAATGATGGGATACATGGAAAGAAGCGCGCATCGTACCGCTGTTTCATCCTTTTGCGTTACAGCGGCCCATGGATAATCCAGCCCCTTTCTGCGCAGCATATCCCGAAGATATAAAAGGGCCTCAAGAGACTCCACTTCCTGGAGTGCAAGGATATGCGCATTAAGACCCACGATCACCTTTGATATATTTTCCGCCTTGATTCCAAGCATATCCGGCGTCCATCCATATCCGGTTTTTGGGATATAGCCGGGATATTCCGTCCCGTCATGGGTCATATCAAAAAGGTTTTCCACGTTATAGCTTCCAACCCGAAAGACTTCGTTGCCGTAGATGACGCCTGGAGAACAAAACACAAGCGCAGCGTGGATCAAAAGGATGAAAAACCAGGCGGGAAAAAACAAGAAGGGCGCATGGAATCTTTTTTTAAACAAAAGCTCCTGCGCCCTTACTGGTGTGAAACGATTCATTTATGATAAAAAGCGATCTCCGGTTATACGCCTATTCCGATCTCTTTGGCCGACGCAGCACTGAGATATTTCTGTATCAGCCGGTGATTGTCCTCTTCCGTAATTTCTCCGGGAAGTTGCGTCAGGGCTTTTTCCATTGCCATGTCCAGAAGGTCATCCATCAGCTTTTTCCGGGTCTGAAGTATCTGGTTGTCAATTCTCTGACGCGCATGCCCCAGCATCAGGCGAGTGTGTTCATTGGCCTCGTCGATAATTTCCTGCTTCCGTCTCTCCCCCTGCTCCACAATCCGACGTTTGATCTCTTCCAGACGCGGGCCACTGTTCTCAAGAGAATCCTTGGCGTCCCGCACTTTGGTAAGAATTTCTTCTTTATCCTGCTGGATGCGCAAAATTTTCCCCTGGATCTCCGACTGCTGATTGGACAAAAAATTGTACAGAATCGGACCGACCACCTTCACGAGGAAAAAAACGAGAATGCCGAAGTTAATCCAGCGCATCACCAAATCATAAATGGGTCGCCATTCCCTGGTACCGTCTTCCGCTATGGCAGGCTCGATCATAAAAACAAAAAACAGCACAGAAAAAAAGCCTGCCTGAATAATTTTTCGAAAAAGGTTATTCATTTGCCAGTCTCCGATCCAACGCCTTTTCCATAATGACCTTTGATAACCGCTCGGATTCCTCACCTAAATGTTGACTAACCTCCGCTATCTGGCGTTGGACTTCCTTTTTGGTTTCCGCTTTGAGCTTTTCGATTTCAGCGTTGACCTCTGAAAAAAGTTCGTCCGCCTGCTTCCCTCCTTCTTTTTCAAGATGAAGCTGTAGGACAAAGGCCTCATCCTTGACTTTCCGCGTCTCGCTTTCAATCTCGAAAAAAATATCCTCAAGATCGGCTTCCGCCGCTGAAATATCCTTTTTCATCTGCCCGATCTGCCGGTCACGCTCAGCTATCATATCTTGTAGCGGGTGATACATTAATCGGCTGATCAGCATCATGAAAATCAGAAATGAAATCAGCTGCACGAAAAGGGTCGCATTAATGGAGATTAGCGCGACTGCTCTGGTAATTTCAATTTCCATGGTATGAATTCCGTAAATTGATCATGAAAAAGTGTCCCCTTTGCCCACCGGCGATTTTCCCTACTAAAAAAGTGTGCGGTCTCATGAATAACTGACGGCAATGCCGTCTTTCTGGTTATACGACAAAAATCAAGAGCATTGCTACGACGAGCGAATAAATACCGGTGGACTCCGCTACTGCCTGCCCTACCAGCATGGTGCGTGTAAGAAGGGGCGCCTCGCTGGGATTTTTCCCTATGGCCTCACATGCCTTGGCACCAACCATTCCCTGACCAACGCCCGGCCCGATAGCACCGAGACCCATGGCAATGCCTGCACCGATATATGTCGCTGCTACGATCATATCTGCACCTTCGATACCCATTTTCTTCCTCCTGAATAAATTTATAAAATACTCAAACCACAAAGAGCAAAACTAGTGCGATTACAACTGAATATATTGCGGTTGACTCGGAAACCGCCTGGCCAACCAGCATCATACGTATCAACAGCCCGGAGTGTTCCTCATTCCTGCCTACCCATTTCACCCCACCTGTGGCGGCGATACCAATTCCAAGACCGGGGCCTATTCCGCCGAACCCCATACAAAGGGCTGCCGCAAGCAGCGCCATGGAAGGGGCAAGGGCTGTCGTTTCCGGATGCGCCATAAACAACAGCACAAAACTGATAAGCAAGCCGAAAATACATGGTGTCTGACAAACCGCCTGGCCAAGGAGCATGGTGGTTGTGACGATGCCCGTATTTTTCGGATTACGGGAAACCCCTTCGCAAGCAGCGCCAGCGGCGAGACCGCCTCCAAACCCGGATCCAATAGCCGAAAGCCCGGTTGCCAACCCCGCTCCTAGAAACGCTGCCCAGTAAGGATTCAAAGGAACATCCCCAAAGTTGACGAACATCAGTATCAAGGCGACAACCATAGCGAAAATAGTGGGTGTCTGACATACGGCCGCGCCAACGAGCATGGTGGTTGTCAAACTCGCCTGTGCCGCCGGCTGTTCCCCCAGCCCCTTGCAGGCAGCCCCCCCTGGATAACCGGAACCCACGCCGGACCCGATAGCCCCGAAGCCCATGCAGAGACCTGCACCCAACAGGGCCATGGCTTTCGCAGTAGAAGGATCCCCGAAATTGACGAACATCAGCATCAGGGCAATGACCATGGCCAAAATGGTCGGCGTCTGACTCACGGCAGCACCGATCAGCATGACCGTGGTCAAGTTCCCGGTCAGCTTAGGCTGGCGCGTCATGGCCATGCAGGTTTCCCCCGCAGGCAACCCGGCGCCGATTCCGGAACCAATTCCGCCCAGCCCCATGCAGAAGCCTGCGCCAAGAATAGTCACTGCCTTCATTAGTGAAGGATCCCCGAAACTCATGAAGATCAGCATCAATGAAACAACCATGGCAAGAATAGCAGGGGTCTGGCACACGGCCTGCCCGATAAGCATAACTGTCGTCATACGGCTCTGAACATTGGGATCACGGGCCTTGACAATCGCTTCGCAGGTCCTCCCCGCAGGGAACCCTGAACCCAGACCTGAACCGAATGCGCCGAGCCCCATGCATGCACCTGCGGCTACCAGTGCGGCTGCAGTCACAATCGTCGGAATCTGGGGAGACAAAAACAACAGCACCACCGCAATGACCAGCGCGAATATGGCAGCCGATTCGGCAACTGCCTGCCCAACGAGCATATTTCTCGTAATTTCTGAAGCTTTTTCCGGATTTGCTGATATGGCCTCATCCGCCTTGGCAGCAGCGTAACCCTCACCCAAGGCGGCGCCGATAGCGCCAAAGCCAATAGACAAGCCGGCACCAAGATAGGCCGCCATCTTTACCAGTGTTTGAATATCGATATCCATATTATTCGACCTGTACCGCTATATAAACAATTGTCAGCATGGTGAATACGAAAGCCTGAATCGTACCGATAAACAGGCTGAAAAAGGCGTATAAAAATGGGGGGAGAATCAGGCTGTAAATCAGGTAGGAAACCACCAGGATAATGATGGAACCTCCCATCATATTGCCGAACAACCTGAAGGAAATGGAAATCACTTTTGCCAGTTCACCAATAAGGTTCATGGGCATCATGAAGGCAATGGGCTCGAAGTACGTCTTAATGTATCCCTTGAATCCCTTTGCCCGAATTCCAGCATAATGCGCCAGGCAAAAACCCATAAGCCCCAAACTTAAAGGTGTGTTAAGGTCGGTAGTCGGCCCTTCCATATGCGGAAAAATATCAAGCCAGTTGGAAATAAGGAGAAACATAAACAATGCGACAATCAACGGCGCATAGGCTTTTGCTCTTTCTTTTCCCAAGGCGCTTTCCGTGAGCGAATAGAACTGGCTGATGACGAGCTCGCCCACAACCTGTAAGGTGTGGGGCAGAATATGCCGCTGCCGGGTCGCCATGTAGCCGAAAAAAAGCAGCAGGGCGATTACGATCCACGTCATCTTGATAGTGGTGAGATTAAAATGGAAGGAGTACTCACCCACTCTCACGATCATTTGATAAATGCCGCCGATTTCATCCATTACAATTATTTCCCGATCTGTTGATAACCCGAATTGTTCAAACCCTATCCCTTACCCCTGTCCGGACGCTACCATTTTCCGCAGTGCATCCCCCAGTATCACCGCCTGTACCATAAAAAGCCCGGCGATGGTCGCCACCACATGGAATTTGTCGTAGCTTAGCGCGACCACAAGGGGAACAGCCAGAAAACCGATGCGCATCAGAACCAGCAGCAGGGCAATGATCGTTCCGGAACGCCTCGTCTTTTGGATTCTGAGCTGTATGGACATTCCCATCAGCACGAAATTGATGATGCTGAAAAGGGTTCCCAGTATCAGCCCCCTGGCCAACTCCCGGTGGCCCACAAAAATCATGATCATGGCGGCCATGATGGCAATGAACAATGCTGCCGGGCAATACTTTTTCCGGAGATCCCTGACATCATCCATCCTTACTCGTCTTTATCCTTGCGCTTGTCTTTCAGCATGTCCATAATCTGCCGGTAAACGGTCACACCGCCACCGGCAATGCCCAGAAAAATGCCGATCACGAGAAACAGCCCCTTCGTCCCGAGCCATTTATCCAGGTACATGCCGATAAAAAAGCAGAACAGGATGCTTCCCGCCATGGTAAGGCCAAGCTGCGTGACCAGGGCGAAATTTTCCGTCCAGTCGCGGTTTTTATCGTAATTGAAAAACGACTTTTTTTTCTTATCATCCGACAAGGCCACCGCCCCTTGACTGAAAACGGCCCAAACCGCTCTGCTTCTAATAGAATAACCAGCATGAAGTCAACCTTTTTTCGCGTCAGAACCTGCCTGCTAATGTCCGCCCGCCCGCCGCATACCCCCAACCGGTTTTTTTTAAGGACGGACCATGTCATTGTTATGCATTGCCGGTCAAACGAAATAATAAAACAAGACGATAGACATACTTCATCATTGTTACGAAGTCAACGTAAAATTTTGAATCCATCCCTTCTTTTCAGTTACATTGCCGCCCACCCCGGCTTTCAGCCTTTTACAGCTCCATGTAGATCACGGTACGGGCCTGGGGCATATTTTCCAACTGGAAGAGGATGTCCTTGTCAAGGGGCGTGTCCGTGCGAAGAAACACGATATTTCGCCCTCCTTTTCCCTCTGCTTCCTGCCCCACGGTCATGCGGGAGATATTGATGTTGTTGTTTCCGAGAACTGTCCCGATGTTGCCGATCTCCCCGGGGATATCCATGTTTTGAATCAGGGTGAGGTAGCCCTCCGGCTTCATTTCCAGCCGGAAATCATTGATCTTGACCACGCGGGGATCGCTCTTGCCGAACACGGTGCCTGCGACGGTGCTTTCCTCCTTGTCGGTCCGCACCTTCACCGACAGAAGGTTCATAAACTCTTGCGCATCTTCCGTGTTGGATTCCAGAACCTTGATCCCCATTTCCTTGGCCAGAAAGCGTGCGTTGACCGCGTTGACATCGTCTATAACCAGCGGCTCCAGCAGCCCGCATATCACCGCCGTGGTCACCGGGGAAAGATCGATATTCCCGAAATCGCCGTCATAGGCAATTTCGATCTCCCGGATATGCCCCTTGGCGAGCTGACCCTGCATGCAACCAAGGCGATCCGCGAGCCTGATATAAGGATCAAGTTCCTCGAGGACTTCTCCGGATACCGAAGGAACGTTCACCGAATTGGTAATCGTTTCATTTTTCAGGTAATCGCTTATCTGGTTGGCAATGGCAACCGCCACATTGGTCTGGGCCTCCGCCGTGGAAGCCCCGAGATGGGGTGTAACAATAACATTGTCTAAAGAAAGCAGCGGATGATCGGAAGGGGGCGGCTCAACAGCAAAGACGTCCATCGCGGCCCCGGCCACCCTGCCCAATGTCAGCGCTTCGTAGAGGGCATCTTCATCCACGATACCGCCGCGGGCGCAGTTGATCAGCATAACCCCGTCCTTCATCTTTCCGAAGGCCGCCTTGTCAATCATGTTGGCCGTTTTCTTGATTTTGGGAACATGGATCGTTATATAATCCGCTTTTTCATAAAGCTCGTCCAGACGGACGCTTTCGCATCCAGCCTTCTGGATTTTTTCCGGCGCTACCACCGGATCGTACACAATCACTTTCATTTTCAGCCCGCGCGCCCGCTGGGCCACCACCGACCCGATCTTGCCAAAACCGATAACGCCCAGCGTCTTGTTCATGATTTCGCGCCCCTGGAGCTTTTTCTTGTCCCAGCGCCCCTCCTTCAGGGACATGGTCCCCTGGGGAATATTGCGGGTCAAGGCCATCATCATGGCAATGGCATGCTCCGCCGTTGTGACGACATTTCCGCCCGGGGTATTCATGACCAGGATGCCGCGCTTGGTGGCGGCCGGGACATCGATATTATCCACCCCGATGCCGGCACGGCCGATCACTTTCAGGTTTTCAGCCGATTCCAGAAGATCTTCGGTGACTTTTGTGGCGCTCCGTATGGCAAGCCCGTTATATTCGCCGATAATTTCCTTCAACGCCTCCGGCGTCAGATCGGTTTTCACATCCACTTCAATCTCCGGATCCATCTCGAAAATCTTGATTCCGGCTTCTCCAAGCTTATCGCTGACCAGTACCTTGTATGTCATTTTTTTCTCCTCCACTTTCTCTCATGCGTACATGGAAACCTGTGGTTTCGCCTTTCCTGATACCAGCGAAAAGCCGGGTTTCCATGCGGGCATGATATAATATTCATTAAAACAATTGTATGTTCCAGCCGCATTAGAAACCATCTCAACATCCGGATTTCGGCCCAATATCTTTGTTGAGCCGAAAGACCATTTTGAGATCGGTTCTATTCCATTGCAAGCTTCCCGTCCCTGTAGGCCGTGAGATAGTTGGAGCAGTATTCGTCCCTGCCGGCAAGGGTCTCGGCCGCATGGATATTGGCCATCATCTGCCGGTCAAGGGGATTGATAATGGCGCCGTCAAGCCCCTTGCAAATGGCCATGACCATAAACGTCTGGTTGAGAAGCTTGCGCTCGGGAAGGCCGTATGAAATATTTGAAAGGCCGCAAATGGTATGAACTCCCGGAAACTCGGTCATAATCGCATCAATGGCGTTCATAAACTCCCTGCCGTAAGCGTCATTCGTTGAAATGGGCTGTACCAGAGGGTCCACGTAGATATTTTCCAGGGGAACGTTGTTTTTGACCAGTTTGTTGATCAGTTCGCTTGCGATGGATAACCGGTCGTCTTTCGTCTCGGGCATGCCCGCATCGCTCATACAAAGGGCGATCACCTTGCAGTCCGCCCCGGAAACAACGGGCAGGAGCGCATCATAACGTTCCTTTTCCAGGGAAATGGAATTGATCATGGGAACACCCTTGTGCAGCGGCAGCACCGCTTCAATCACTTTCGGATCCGGGCTGTCGATGCAGCAGGGTGTGTCAACGACCTCCTGCACGGACGTGACGAGCCATTTCATATATCCGGCTTCTTTTCCCACAAACGTGCCTGCATTGATATCAATGTAGTCCGCCCCATTGTCGCGCTGATCTTTTGCGATCTTTTGGATTTCCGCGATATTTTCAGCTTGAATGGCCTCTTTTACCGCTTTCCTGCTTGAATTGATAAGTTCTCCAACTACCAGCATAATACATTCTCCTTTTTATTTTTGACGGCTTCGCAAAATCCAATATCTGCGTTACCCGCAATTTCCGAAGAATCTCATAACGCCAAAGGTGTGACTCAACTCTTCAAAATGCGCAAGCCTTGATCTTTTTTCAAAACCGTCTGAAACAGTCTGTCCTATCCCTGCAGAAACGGCTTCTGCGGAATTGGTTCACCGGGGGGCAAGCATACAAAATCCGCCGGCTCGTAAGGTCCGAACAGCAGTTTCCGGAAATACACATCCGACCCTACGACCTCTTCATATTTCATGCCTAAAAAATCGGCGTTCTCTCTCGCCCTTTTCCGAAGCCTCGCCATATCATCCCCCTTGCTGCCGATAAGCACGATATGGGTGTAGTGCTTCAGCTCTTCCCGCAATCCCCACTCCGCATCTTCCCGTCCCATTTTGGGAACATATTCCTTTTCGAGCGTGCCAAGCGGATCTTTTTCCTCCGCCACCCACCCTGCGGTCAGGTAATAGGTGCCGGCACGGGCGTTGAATGCGTCATGATAGGCCTGCCGGGATCCCAGCATGAGGGCGATACAGTCGTGCACCCGGGGGATGCAGATTTCCTGGCGGTCGGCCCGGGTGCCCACAACCCCGTTGGAACACAAACCGTATCCCAAAACAATATGGGCGGCGTACTCGGCAACCTCGGCAATTTTTTCCTCGATCATATGACGCATTTTCTCAGGCGTCCGATGAAGGTTCTGATCCAGGTAGTGAACCTCTATAGGATCATCTTGAGATAAAAGGCCGTCTATCTGGGTTTTCATGACCCTGCAGGCAATCACCACCCTCGGGTGCTCCCGGTCCAGGCCATACGGATCTTTGTTGTGATCAGTTGCGGTCGACATCTGCGGGAAACTCCATTTCTTCAACATATTTTTCCATGAAATCCGGCCGCGTCTCGATGCTCACATGGCGGACCTGTTTCATTTTTTCCTCCAGAAACCTGCGGAATTGAACACTTTTAAGCATCATCACACAACCGATCCGGCTGGTATTGCCGGCAAAGGAAACCTTTTCCGCCGTCCCCGGCGGAATAAAACCGATGATCTCCAGGTTTTGCGGCCGCAGTGAATAGCCGAAGCCACCGGCCAGCACGATGTTTTCCAACTTTTCCGGCCCGATTCCGGCTTCCGCAAGCAAAATGTCGATCGCCGCACGGATGGCGCTTTTGGCAAGCTGAACCTGGCGGACATCCTCCTGGGTAAACCAGACATCGTCACTGACGTGGAAGGCGGCAGCGCCGTCTTTTTCCCCTATGCGCCCTGCCATGGTTCCGGGAAGCGCATCCGCATCGGCAGGCCGCTTCATTCGGCCGGATGCATCGATAACCCCGGTTTTGAAAAGGGCGGCCGTAAGGTCGATGATGCCGCTGCCGCAGATACCGGAAGCCGGTGCATTTCCAATGGTATAGATTTCGATATCCGGCCCGTTGACATTTGCCGCTTCCACGGCACCGATACGGGCTCGCATGCCGCTGGAAATTCCCATCCCTTCGAATGCGGGGCCAGCCGCTGTGGATGACATCAGAAACCTTCCGTTTGCGCTCACCCCTATCTCGCCATTGGTACCGACATCGATAAACAGGGTATTGACCTCCTTGCTGAAAAACTCAGGACAGACCAGAAGCCCGGCGCTGATATCGGCGCCGACATACGCATGCAGTACGGGCGGCACGTAGATCCTTGCCCCCGGGTGCACTGCCAGGCCGAATGTGGACACCGGATACGCCCTTCCGCTTTCGATGCCGACGGTAAAGGGAACTTCTCCCAACGGCGCAGGATCGATGCCCGCAGCGATCTGTAACATGACGGTATTCCCGCCGATGACCACGTCAAGGATCTCTTCTGCGGTAATATTCGATTCCTCGCAGATTTCATCGATCAGGTAGTTGAGCCCTTCCCGTATGGCCAATGACATTTCCTCTAAGCCTTCCGGGGTGGACGCATACTGGATGCGCCTTACCACGTCATGGCCGTACCGGATCTGCGGATTCAATGACGAAGTGGTGGAAATTTCCCGTCCGGTCTTCAGGGATACAAGCGTAGCCACGAGGGTTGTCGTGCCCAGATCAATGGCAAGCCCCATGGCCGCTTTCCCCTTGCGGAATTTTTTCATTTCTTCGGTGGCACCGTCCTCATAGCGGCAGAAATAGCGGTCGCCTTCCAGAAAAACCCTCACCGCCGGAGAAATGCGGTTTTCCGATTCCATGACAGGCAAATGGCGCCTTCCCGCCACGGCGCCTTCCCCCCCTGATTCACAAGAAAAAAAATCGGGATCCTGGTCGCCTTCCAGTATGCGATGCGCCTCTTCCGTGTAGCCGGACAGAAGCCTTACGGTCATGTCCGTTTTCGGCGTCAGCTGGCAGGCCAGGCGAATGCCCGCTTCATGCTGGTCATGAGAGATATCCTTATGGGGGGTCGGCCGGGTATTTGATGGATATTCAACGCATACAAGGCATTTGCCGCAAATGCCGTCTCCGTTGCAGGGGGTATCCATATCCACCCCCGCACGGTAAAGCACATCCGCAAGACTCTCCCCCCTGCGGGCCCGCATGGTTACTCCCAGCGGATATATTTTTATTTTAGGCATTGTAAAAAAGCCCCGTGACCGTAACGGTTATCCGGTATTCATCGTTCATGATATGCGCGTCAGGGATATGGTTTCCCGGTTGTCCTCCGCCAGAAACTTGAGGTCCTTGCGAAGCGTCTCCCCGTTCACCGTTTCGGGGACCACGACTGCGGTGCGCATGGAAAAAACCGGCGTACCGTCTTTGGCCGCGACAAGTTTTGTTTCCAACTCCACAATATTGATATTCAGGGATGCAAGCAATTGAGTGGTACGGTATACGATCCCCATTCGATCCGCCCCCTTTACCCGGATTTCATAGTTGGGCGTGGAAGCTTCCGGGCCGAAATCAATACGCTTGTCATCCACCGGAAACAGGTTGATATCCAGATCCCTGTCCGTTTCCAGCCGACTGCATGCATCCTCCAGATCCCGGGCAACAGTTTCATCCGCAGCCGTAACCAGGACCATGAGGGCAAAGCGGTTTCCCAGCAGCGTCATGGTGGAGTCCTCGAAATTGCCTTTTGACTCATATACGGCCTTGGATACCCGCGCCACGATGCCGGGCATATTGAGGCCTACCGCTGAAATGATAAACTCCTTTTTCATTGATTCTGTTTTCCTTTCCACACTGTATTTTCCAGCTCAATTATCCTCTGAAAGCTTCGGATTACCCGCCGCACGCGCCTGTATCCGTTCAAGCGCCCCTTCGGTTTTTATCCTGAGGGTCGCCACCGGGTCTGCTGCGCCGGCATGAAGGACCGATTGCCTGGCCATATCCGTGACGGTTTTGCGCGCATACGCCAATGCAATGTCATATTCGGCGAATTTTGTTCGCTCATCGTCGATCTGCACCACATAGGAGAGGCTGTTCTGCCTTTCCCGGGTATAGAGGATGGCTTCCTTTTCAATCACCACGGACCCGGCCACAGCCCCGGCGGCATTGGCGACGTGGGCGTGCGCCGGAAGAATAAACGGCGCACGAAGCGTTTCCGCCACTTTTTTGACGAAAATACCAGCCGGCGCTCCGATACCGATGATGGGGAACCGGCTGGAAATTTCAACGGACAGGTATGGATTTTTCCGGGTGATCGATTCCGCGAGCAGCCACCGGCCCCAGCGGCCGTCCACGGTTTCCGGAAGCCGTTCATGGATGTTTCGCTCCGCCTGACCCGCCAGAAAGACAATGGCTTCCTCGACCATCATGGAAACAATATGCTCCAGGATATCGTCAACGAACGTTTTGGAATCCCTGCCTGCCATCTCACAGGCACAGACCGTCGCCTGCCGGGCCACGTCCACATCCCAGATATCCATTTTCCCGTTGACATGCAGCAGATCGCTGGGCGTAATCGTCGACTCCTCAATGATGCCGGAACGGAACAGTTCGTCTGCATTCAATTGTACGACATGACTGACATCGAGTTCCTTTATAAGCGATGATATGCTTGCAGGCCCGCGGTTCAGGGCACCTACGAGCTGAACCGCCCTGTGATCGGTAATCCCCATTTCACCGGCGTCTATTGTCTTTGGAAACATCCAGTAATGAATATCTCCAGGCACCCAGTACCCCTTTTTCCTTTTCAAGGCCATGATCTCTTCATGAACGCGGGGATGCTGCCAGGCAAGCCTGGACAAAGGGACGACCCGCTCGGGCCCCACTTGGGGTTTTGCGCCCTGACCGAACGAAATGCGGCTGTCGCACCCCACGCATGCGGTTCTGATACGGGCCGCCTTCACGGCCGTTTCTATCTGCCCCACGCGCGCCCCTTCATCAGAGACCGAAATCTGGCCGTCTTTTATAAAGGCGATATCCGTTGTGGTCCCTCCCACGTCGATCATCAGGGCATTCCCCTCGCGGGAAAAGAACAAGCCCCCGATAGCGCTTGCCGCAGGTCCGGACAGAATGGTTTCCACGGGTTTTTTCACTGCTTCCGTATATGGCATCAACGATCCGTCCCCTTTGACGATCATCAGCGGGGCCTTGATATCGAGTTCGGCAAGGGAGGCCTTGACCGCTTCAATGAACTCCTGCATCACCGCAACCAAAGATGCGTTCAGGCTCGCGGTGGCGGCACGCACAATGGAATCCAGCCTTGTGGACAACTGGTGCCCCAGGACAACTGGCAGGTCGCAAACCTTTGATACCCGCTCGAATGCGGCATCTTCATGGGAAGGATCCAGCGGGCTGAAATAACCCGATATGGCAAACGCATCAACCTTGTCTTTGTTTTCACATACCCATTGCTCGATCCCTTCAAGATCCGGAGGCTGTCTTTCCTCTCCCTGGGAATTGTGGCCGCCGGCAAAAAAACCATGGCAGGCCGCTGTAAACTTATCCTCCAGACCAAAAGATTCGACCAGGTCGCGGTCGTATCCGATGAGGATCAACCCAACCTTGCGGGCCTTGCCTTCGGCGATCGAATTGGTCGCCAGGGTGCTGGATATACCGACCAGCTTCACCCGTGCGGGATTTTTGATATGCAGGCTTTTCAGGACCTCGATAACCCCGTGGGAGAGGTCCTCTCTGGTGGTCAGGGTTTTCCCCGAAGCCAGCACCCGGCGGGACCGGTAATCCATCAATACGCCGTCCGTGTAGGTCCCCCCGGTATCGATGCCAACGACATAATCGCTGCTTTCTTTCCCACGTCGGTCATCACGTCTGACGGCATGGGGCGCAAAACGTTTTTCTGTTTTCATGGGTATGAAAAAAGCCCTTTCAATGCTTGATGAACTCGTAAAAGTCACAAGACAAGTAACAGATGGCGACGGTAACCGTTCCATATACAAGGCGTAGTGATTTTTCATACGCGAAGGCATACATGTCGTATGTTGAGCGGGTGAAAAATTGCTGCACCGCAGTAGATGGGACTTTTACGACACCAGCAATGCTTGAAAAGCCCGCAAGTGGGGTAACAGACACCCGCGGGCTTTTTATCGCATCGGAATCATTTGCGTTCTGAATTACTTAGGATTGCGAGCGCATCCGCTCCTCAGATTCATCCAGAATTTTCTGGATGTCCTTTTTGGCATCTTCCGGCACCCTGGAGGCGGGGCCCTCGTGATTCGCTATAATATCGCGTGTTTTTTTGACGATACGGTCCTTCATGGTGAGCCGCCCCTGGGCGTCCCAGTCTTCGTAGGAATTCCGGTCCATAAGCGTCGGCTGCCAGTGGTGGCGGAACCATTTCATGGTATGGTCTTCGTAGAGATAGTGCCCACCTGGCCCCACGTTGCAGATTTCCTCCACGGCCAGGGTCTCCTCGTTGACCTCGACGCCGCCGGCGATCAGGCGGCTCATGCCGATGATCTCGTCGTCCATGACGGTCTGGCAAATATCTCCGGTGATGCCGGATTCCGTGTACCCGTTGTCATGAACGAAATTGGCGCCGGAGAGCATGGCCATGTGGATGGAAAAGGCCGCCTCGATGCCCGACTGGATCTCCATTTTCTTCGTGTCAGTGCAGCCGGATGTCGAATACATGGGCAGCCCCACGTAATTGAGCATTTCCGTGAACGCCGCGCTCATGATGCCCAGCTCCGGCGCGCCATAGGAATAAATGGTCCGCCGCATGTCGAGAATCGACTGCACACCGCCGATGATAATACAGGTACCGGGATTGACGAGCTGGGACAGAACCACGCCGACCATGGATTCACTCATGGCAACGATAATCTGTCCGGCATGGGTCGCAGGCACCGTCGCTCCGCCAATGCAGCAAGGGGTGTACACCTGCGGTATCCGGTGTTTCGCACAATACAGGCATTTTCCGATGGCGTCGAAATCACTGGTCAGCGGCGATATCGGCTCGCTGTAATGGATGAAATTCGGACGCCTGCTGAAGGCTTCCTCCCCGCCGGCCATAGCGATGCCTACGCGATGCTCGTCGGCAAGATTTTCCACACTGAAAGCCCAGTTCATGATTATTTTGCGGGTATTCTGGATCATGTCCGCAAATTCATAGACATCGGCCAGGCCGTTGGTGACATCACTGATGGAACCCAGCGACTGCACGTAGCCGATATTGGGAAGCGCATCGCATACCCGGGCCACGGTCGTGGCGTCTTTTCTGAGATAGGGGCGGCGTTCCAGCGTATCCGGATCATTGAAATTCGGGGGTGTTGGGCCGGGGCCGAAATAACTGCGGCCGGGCTCCACGTAACACATCTCTTCATCATTGTCCCAACTGTAAAGCGTTGTCGTCGGGGGAAGCGATGCCAATGCATCCAGAACGACCTCCGACGGTATCCGTACACGCTTGCCGTCCACCTTGCAGCGGTTTTTGCCTAATATTTCCCGAACTTCTTCATGGTGCACATTGGCACCCGTATCGTTTAATGTCTTTAGCACCCCGCGAAAAATCCGCGCTTTCTGGTCTTCGGAAAGAAGCCTGAAACGGGTGGTTTTGTTGACAGTATAGTTTGTCCTGAAAGTCATGTTGCATCTCCTTGTTTCGCTATCCGGAAAACCCGCCGGCGCTGCTGTTGTCTGCCGGGGATTGGGATATCTCAATTATTTGGAATGACGCTTGTCCGCATCGTCGATGATCTTTTTAAGCTCTTTTTTGATCGTATCGTCGATGGGTGCCGGCTCATAGGTGTCAAGGATCCGCTGGGTTTCCTCGTTGACCCGGTCAAGCATGGTCTTTGCGCCTTCCGCGTTCCATGTTTCCCAGTCGGAGCGGTCCATCAGCTTGGGCATAAACCACTCTTTCCAGTGCTCATAGGTGTGGTCATGGGTCACGAACTCTCCGCCCGGTCCCACTTCATCAATGACTTTCAAGGCGAGGTGGGCTTCATCGGTCTTGATCCCCTTGCCGACCTGACGGACCATGGCGATGATCTCATCGTTCATCACAAGGCTCTCCAGGGATGCATTCACGCCGGAATCAATATAGCCAACGTCATGAACCAGGTTCGCTCCGGACAAAAACGCCGTAAGGTTGCTGATGGTCGATTCGATGGCCGCCTGCTCGTCAAGGACCTTGGCATCGGAGCATCCACCGGTGGAAAACATAATCAGGTTAAGCCATTTGGAAATATCCGTGTTGGCAGCCGATGCCAATGCCATTTCAGGGGCGCCGTAAGAGTATGTGGTTGTCCGCATGTCCATCACGGTAGTAACGCCACCCATAAT
>JAABUA010000149.1 GCA_011389515.1 Desulfobacteraceae bacterium | reverse complement strand
GCCGTTTCACGTCCCGTCGGCGCTTCCCTCCACCGGTCATTTCTGGGCAGTGAAGCGCCTTGACGACGAATATCCCGTGATATTTGACGAGCCCGAAGAGCTGCCGGCCAACAGCCGAAATTTCGGCTACGGCGGGCGCGCAACCGCCACCCGATCCGGGATCGATTTTTCGTTCAGCGCCTACCATGGACCGGACAAGGAGCAGCTCCTCGTGCCCGTATCCACCGTGGTGGAAGAAAATCAACCGATATCTGTATTCATCGCGCCCAAATCGTATTTGGTGGATTTCATCGGTGCGGATCTCGCTTTTACCCGCGGCGATTTTGTGTTTCAGGTGGAAGGGGCTTTTTCGCCGAACAAGCGGGGGCTTGTCCGTCAGGACACCCGGCGCCCCCAGGAGCTGACTTTCCCCTACGAGACCCGCAGATCCCGGTATTATGCGTATTCCCTGGGGCTCAACTACTTTATTCCGATGCAGCGCCTGCTTGCCGGTCATGCAGGGGAAAGCCTGCTCACCGTGGAATGGTATCAGGCTCGATACGATGATGAAGCACTTTATCGTCCGGTGATTACTGATTTTTTGACCCTTCGGTATCAGGACAGTTTTTTCGACGACCGGTTCAAGGTGTCGCTGACGCAATTGCTGGAGACCCGCTACAGTGGTTCGGTATGGTGGCCCCGGATCGGATATGATTTTAAAAACGGATTCGAGATCGAGTTGGGCTATGTCGAGATCCACGGTAGCAAGCGGGAGGGGGCGGGACGGGACCCCCTGTTTTATTATTTTAAAAACAACGATTTCATCATGGTAAATCTGCGATATGCGTTTCTGTAATCTCCAAAGCTGCGTGCGGTTTTGCATTCTCTCGGCATTGCTGTTTTTCGGATCGGGGTGCGGGGAAGAATCGGAGACGCCGGGTTTATTCATCGCCGGAACCTTAGCCGTTGACGAATCAATGCGATACGGAGACGCGCCGGTGCTCGTGGCCGTTACCAGGTCCCTTGACGCAAGTGAAATCCAGGAAGATCCGGGCGCCGCCATTATCAAATACGTGGCAGCCGGCGAAAACGGCACGTTGTTTGAGATCGATCTGTCGGACACGGTTTTGATGCCCGGGGATACGGTCAACCTGATCGCCTTTGTGGACAACAATTACACGGGGGGAGTGCCCTTTCCGGACACGGGCGACATCGTCGGGATCCATGTGGCGCGCGGCAGCCTCACCCCGGGGCTTGAACTGCAAGACGGCGGCAATACCGGGATACATATCGATATCGACCGGGCAGTGTTCGATTACGAGGCGAGTATTTCCGGCACCATCACCGGCAACGACACCGGTGACGTGATCGTGGTGGCATATGCGGGCGACATTGTTTCGTCGGATTTTTCCGGGCTGGACACCGGGTCTGTCATGGGGTTTGAAAAGATTGAAAAGGTGGGCGGGCCCGTTACCTATACGCTGGGCATCCTGCCCTACGGCAGGGACGTGCCCGTAGAAACCCTCCAGATTTTTGCGCTGCTGGATGTCAATGCCAACAATGAAATCGATGCCGGGGACCGGATTGGATTTTACGGCCGGGGAGGGGAATTCTCGTCTTTGCTGGCAATAGACGATGGCACGAACCTCAAGGATATTGACCTGGCATTCCGGATGGATATTCCCAAACCGTCGGGATTTGATATTTCCATATCCGGAACCTTTTCCGTCTCGGAAGAATACCTGCGCGGTGACGCACCTGTCTATATTACGGTTTTTGATTCCAGCAATCCCGGAGATATCCTGGATGATAATTTTGGCGCATTGAAATATTTTTATAAAATGCCGGCATATGAATATTCTTTCAATCGCGACTTATCCCATACGGATCTTATGCCGGGAGACAGGGTGATTGTCGCGGCCCTATGGGATCGGGATTTTGCCGGAGGGTTCCCGCAGCCTACCCGCGGCGACAAAATGGGGATCGTTGTCGACAAGAACTCCTACCGGTTTCTCACCGAGCTTTCCCAGGGCCGGACCATTATTCCGCCAATGGACAGTGAATTCAGGATCAACAAGCATATTTATGACTTTTCGGCGGGGATCGACTACGCGTTGGACATGAGCGATGCCGGCAGTTTCAACATGGATAAAGCCCGCCTGATCGTATTGGTTATACATGTGGAAGGGGTAGCCATCGGCGTAACGGCTGCGGGGGATATCACACTGGATATTGATATGGATTACATGCTTGGCGTGGATATCCTTCCGGCCATTGAATATGACCATATCGGCATCGGCCCGCGACAGGACCCTTTTTATCCCAGGGAGCTTCCCCTTTTGACAGCATTATATGAACAGGTTGTGGTGTGGGAAGACAACCTTCCACC
>JAABUA010000148.1 GCA_011389515.1 Desulfobacteraceae bacterium | reverse complement strand
CTCCTCGATCGCTTTTAATGAATGATCCCGGCCGATGTAAAGCGGAAGAACCATATCCGCATATACCACTACATCCCTGACCGGCAGCAAAGGCAGCTTGTCGGGGATTTCAACGGACTTTACGGCCTCGTCGTCGATCAGGCGGATAAGATCTTCTTTATCACTTTCAGCCATTGTTACTCCTGACATAAACTTCTTCGTCAATGTTTTTGTTTCCTTATGGTTCGCATTTTGCGGTTATCCTGCTTTTCTGCTTCCCTGCCGCTGTAAATAATCCATTATGCAAAGAAACGTCAACCCCTGATGGCGTCGTTAAAAATACCATCTACTGCGTTGTAACAATTTTTCATCCGCTCAACATACTACATGTATGCCTTCGCGTATGAAAAATTGCTACGCCTTGTATATGAAACCGTTAACTTAGCCATCTGTTACGCGTCTTGTGACTTTTTTTACTTACGGAGTCGTCAACCCCTGCGTAAAAAACATATTTCTTATAGACCCGTTATGTGGTAAAAACAACAAATTCTCTTCACGTGGAGGACAAAAACCCGGACTTTCAGACAACCTTTCGAAATCACTAAATTAAGCACTGTTGCCCCCATGTCAATTCCGTTTGAAATCATTGCCGGCTTTTTATTCGGCCTGTTTATCGGCAGCTTTCTCAATGTATGCATTTACCGGATTCCTGCGAACAATTCCATTGTATCGCCGGCATCCAACTGCCCCAGGTGTAAAACACCCATCCGTTTCTACGACAATATTCCCATACTGAGCTACATATGGCTGCTGGGCAAATGCCGGAGCTGCGCGGCACGGATCAGCATCCGGTATCCGTTGGTTGAGTTGCTTACCGGCATCCTTGCCGCCCTGTGCGTTTTGAAATTCGGCTTCACCCTGGAGGCATTGATTTATTTTGCCTTTGTTTCCACCCTTCTGGTCATAACGTTTATCGACATCGATCATCGCATTATACCGGATGTCATCAGTCTCCCGGGAATTCCGGTTTTTTTCGCCGCCGCATTTCTTTTGCCCGCCATAACGCCGGTGGAATCGATTTTCGGCATCCTGGTTGGGGGGGGGAGCCTTCTCCTTGTGGCATGGTCGTATTACATGCTTACCGGCAAAGAGGGGATGGGTGGCGGAGACATCAAACTGCTGGCCATGATCGGGGCGGTCGTCGGCTGGCAGGGGGTTATATTGACCATTTTTGCTGCGTCCATCACCGGGACCATCGTTGGCGGCACGCTGATGCTTCTCTCCGGCAAGAATTTAAAACTCGCAATCCCATTCGGCCCATTCCTGGCCCTTGGGGCTGTTATTTCAGCATTTTACGGCCGGGAACTGATACAATGGTACCTTTACGGCATCCGCCCTTTCTGAAAAATTTAGTCGGAAAGGAACGTATATTTTGATCTAAATTGTTCAAATCCTCAAAAACACTCTTGACACAACGTTTTCATAGACGTATGAATATAGAACAACGGTTCGCCTTAAAAAAAATGTTTGGACGACTGAACGACCCTGCGCATTCATTTGCATAACGATTGTCCCTTTGAACATCAGGATTTTTCACTATGGTTTGCATGGTCGGTTTTATACATTGACGATCTGTTGAACAACATTTGAATACCCATAAACCCCCCGCAAAAACCAACAACAACCGCAAAGAAAGGAGTAGTCAAGTGAACAAGGCAGATTTAATCAACGAAGTGTCAAAAGTCGTAAGCACCAAGAAAGAGGCCCAGGCAGCAGTGGATTGCATGGTTCAGGCAATTACAGATGCACTGTCCAAGGGAGATTCCGTAACCCTGGTTGGATTCGGCACTTTTAAGCCGGTCAAGAGAGATGCTCGTACGGGCCGAAACCCCCAGACCGGGGCGCCCATAAACATCAAAGCGCGCAAGGTCCCGAAATTTACGCCCGGCAAAGCGCTGAAAGAAGCATTGAACTAATACCCCGATTGGTACACAAAGCTTTTGCCGCCCCATTTCCCGGTATTCGACCTACAATTTACAAAAATAAAAATGTGCCCGACAATCGTTGGTCCGGCACATTTTTATTTTTTACGGCAAAGGGTCTTGAAAGCACGACGTTTTTCAGTCTCAATCCGTCCCGCAGCCCGATCCGCAGGCGCACGAGCCGCCGGTTAGATCAATATTGGAACTTATACTGAATCCCATGCCTTTATGATCCACGACAATCGGCTTTGCTTTTTCCAGAAAGTCGTTGTCCGCTATAAATTCGAATCCTTTTACGTCAAATACCGTGTCGGTTTCTTTTGGTTCATCCAGAACCATGGCCAGTGACGGCCCGCCTCATCCACCGGGATTTAAAAGCACCCTTATGGGACGCGCTGTCTTGCCTTTG
>JAABUA010000147.1 GCA_011389515.1 Desulfobacteraceae bacterium | reverse complement strand
GAGCAGGCCACCAGAAAGGAGCCTTTTCCCCAGCATACGGTATTCGGGTATTTCTATCTGGGCGCCCTTGTCGTCTCGCTTTGCGGCTGGCTCCTTTTTGGCGATATCAGCAGGCTGCCTTCGACCCCTGTTCAATGGGGCATTCTTCTGTGGCTGGGAGTGGCAGCGTCCGGTGCCGGCTATTTTCTGTGGAACAAAGGGGCCACCATCGTGGACCAGGGGGCGCTGGCCATTATGAACAATGCGCTTGTGCCTGCGGGATTGCTGGTGAACCTGCTGATCTGGAACAGGGACGTGAACCTGCTCCGGCTGGCAGCGGGGGGCGTCATTATCCTTGCTGCGCTCTGGTTTAACGAATCATGGGTGAAGCCGCGGGTTGAATCGCAATTCGGATGTGCATATGACGCAAAAATATATCCTCGCCGTTGATCTGGGCACCTCTGGCCCGAAAAGCGCCCTGGTATCCACCCGGGGAAAAATTCTTGCCCATACCTTTATTGAAAACGATCTGTACCTGCTTGACGGCGGCGGCGCCGAACAGGATCCCGAACAATGGTGGCAGGCCATCCTTGAAACCTTCCGGGTGCTTTTGGCCAGAAAGCTCGTTCCGCCCGAAGAGATTGCCGCCATCTGCATCTCTTCCCAATGGTCCGGCACGGTTGCCGTGGATGCAGACGGCCGTCATCTCATGAACGCGCTGGTGTGGCTTGATTCCCGGGGCAGCCAGGATGTAGAGGCCATTACCAGCGGCCTGTTGAAAATCCAGGGATATGCCCCCCTGAAACTGCTTCAGTGGATTCGCCTTACCGGCGGAGCGCCATCCCGTTCCGGCAAGGATTCCATCGCCCACATTCTCTACATTAAAAACAGGATGCCAGACATATACCGCAACACCTACAAGTTCCTCGAACCAAAAGACTATATCAACCTTCGCCTTACAGGCATCTTTGCGGCATCCGCCGATTCCATAACCCTTCACTGGGTAACGGACAACCGAAACATCGATCGTATTTCTTATGACGACCGGCTTATAAAGCTTTCCACCATTGACAGGGACAAGTTGCCGGGCATTGTGCAGGCGGCCTCTGTTCTGGGTTTGCTCAAAAAAGAAGTCGCAGACGACCTTGGGCTATCCCCCGAGACCCGGGTAATTTCAGGGACGCCGGACGTACAGGCAGCGGCCGTGGGCTCCGGTGCGGTTGCCGATTTTGCAGCGCACCTGTATATCGGCACATCCTCTTGGCTGACCTGTCACGTGCCCTTTAAAAAAACGCTTCTTTCCTCGAACATTGCGTCCCTGCCTTCCGCTGTTCCCGGCCGTTATTTTGTGGCCAACGAACAAGAATCGGCCGGCGCCTGTTTGAAGTTTTTGCGGGACAACATTTTTTTCCCCGAAGACGCCATTTCTGATGCCCATGCGCCAGATGATTTCTACCAGCGCCTGGACCGCCTTGCTGCGGAAGCAGCAGCAGGCAGCGGCGGCGTTTTATTTTTACCGTGGCTGTACGGGGAACGTACGCCCATTGATGATCCGATGATTCGGGGAGGATTTGTCAACCTGTCCTTGAATGCAACGCGGTCCCAAATGGTTCGCGCGGTGCTGGAAGGTGTGGCCTTTAACAGCCGGTGGCTTCTGGAGGCGGTGGAAAAATTTACCGGAAGGCGGATCGATCCGATCCGGATGATCGGCGGCGGCGCGCATTCCGACATCTGGTGCAGGATTCATGCGGATGTGCTTGATCGAACCATTGAAAAAGTGAAGGATCCCTTGCTGGCCAACGTTCGCGGGGCGGCATTTCTGGCTTCTGCGGCAATGGGGTATATCCCGTTTTCCGAAATTGGTGAAAATGTGGAGATTGATGACGTGTATTCGCCGGATGCCACCAACAAGCATTTGTATGACACGCTTTTTCGCGAGTTTAAGGTTTCATATAAGCGCACTCGCAAAATATGCGCGCGCCTGAACCGCGCTTCGTGCATATTGGGTATTGCGGGCGGATCGGATGCGATAGATGGTTGAAAGCAAATCCGGAAAAGGGTATGATCAAACCAAATAAATCAAAGATAATTTTGTTTTAAAATGGGACTTGGGGTAATGGAAAAAAGGATTTTACGTCTTTTTGATAAAATGAAATCCAAAAACCTTTTCTGGAGTTATGACAAAAATATCTCAGCGTCGGACGTAGGGACGGATGTACTGGTTGAAACCGTTTTAAAATATGGCGATGTGGATGATATACAGATCATATTTGAGTGCTGTGAGTACCAGCACATTTTTGATGTTTGGGTAAAAAGGGTTGTTTTTGACCAGCGATTCAAGAAGCTGAATTTTTATCTGGCAAGAGTTTTCTTTGATGTTGACATTGATGCCGTGAGGCGCGAAAGGGCCGGATATGAGCGACG
>JAABUA010000146.1 GCA_011389515.1 Desulfobacteraceae bacterium | reverse complement strand
TAAAACTCAATGAAAACAAGTATACCAGGTGAAAACCTCAATGTTGCCAGGGTGACAAGGGAGTTGTTGGACCTGATCATGAAACAGCCAAAAGCGGAGAGGGCAAGGCTTCTTACGGAATTACAACCGGGCGTCCGGCAAAAAATTGAATCCGGTGCCCTTTTGAATGTAACCACGGCGCTTATCGATGCGGTCATGAAACTGACCATAAAGGAGCGCTGCCGGATTCTGGGAGAATTGAAGGCGAACAGCGGTTCCACCATGCGCAAATACAGCAGGGTCGACTTTTTTTCCCCCATTCAATATGTAATCAATGACCGCCTGAGCCACGGATTCATAAGAAACATCAGCGTCAGTGGGCTCTTTCTGGAAAATCCGCACTACAGCGGGCCGGAATTGTTCCTCGACCAGGCCGTCAAAATGATTTTCGACCATCCGTATACGAAAATGCATCTCAAAATCCAGGGAAAAATCATCCGGATAACAAAAGCAGGGCTTGGCATACGATTTGACGAAAAAATATAATCCGCTTCCCACGGTTGACGAAATCGTAAAATCTCTTTTTAGCGTGACGAATATGCTATGCAGCGCCCAAAATGCCCCTGATGGAATTTCGCGTAAAATACATCTCCCTCTCGCTGTGCCGGCCCTGAAGGTGCTTTACCCTCGCAAAAACGGGATCTTTTGCCATCAGGTCGCTTATGATCATGTCCACATCAGCGGACACCCCATGAGAGCGAATGACATCGACCCACAGCGAAAGCTGACTTCCGGATGCTTCAAAAATTTCAGCACCGTTTGGAAAACTGCCGTAATGACCGAAGCACAGGTTGCGGTCCACATATGGCCGGATCTTTTTCATGGATTCAAGAAAATCCTCGTAGATGAAACGGGGCGGTGTTGCCGGACGAAGATAGAAGGTGTTCCCAAGCGTATAAAAAACTCCGAATAGCTCGCCGCAAAACAGGATGTCCCGGAAGACGAAACATTGATGATGGGGCGCATGCCCGGGGGTCGGGATCACCGCGATACCGTCTTCAAAATCGATATTCGCCCCCGTCACAATGGATTCGGAAGGCACCGGCCGTATATCGCCGTATGCTTCTGCAACCGACTGCAAGACCTTCCTGGAACCCGCCAGCAGCCTTGCCGGATCAACCAGGTGCGGAACCGCCTTTTCATGGCAGGCCACCCGTGCATCGGCAAAGCGCTCGACCAGGTGCCCTATGCCCCCGGCATGATCCATGTGAATATGGGTCAACAGTACCCAGTCGATTTTGTTGATCCCCCGGGATTCGATTTCCCGTATAAGATGGTCAATGGTGGCTGCCGGCCCCGGGTCGACGATGAAAGTTTGATTCTCCCCACGGTACAGCCATGCGGATATAAATTTGGAATACCCGAGCGATGTGATATCCAGATCAATGAGTTCAAGCATTTGTTTTCCCGGCTTGTCTTGTTGTTTGTAATTTCGTCATTATTGCTCATTATTGCTAAGGCATATTGTATCATTGCAAAACCCTTCTGTAATATATAAAATGGCATGGAACAATAAAAGGGGCAAATGCACCATGATTGAAAATCTGCATGAAAGCATTCCCTTCAGGACGCAAATGATGATTGCGTAATTTGAAAAAAATTGGATCGTGGCCCCCGCTTTTCTATACGGCCATTCAAAAGCGTTTTTTCAGACCAATGGCAAAGGGAGATACCATGGACACCGAAATGGAAATCAAAAAGGCGGCAAACATTCTGGCCAATGCCAAGAGAACCGTTGCGTCATGCGGGGCGGGCATATCCGCGGAAAGCGGGATCGCCACATTCAGGGATCCCGGAGGCGTATGGGAAAAACTGAACCCGGCGGAAGTGGGCACCGCAGGCGGACTGCTCAGCACGTTGACCAACAACCCACACAAGCTCATGCCATTCTTTATCGAATTGTTGGAAACGTTTCAAAACGCAGAGCCCAACCCGGCCCATCTTGCCCTGGGCGAACTCGAACGAATGGGTATTCTGCAAACAGTGATTACCCAGAATATTGACAACCTCCACATCGAGGCCGGCAACACGGATGTGATCGAGGTACACGGCAACGGCTTCCGGATACGCTGCATTTCCTGCGGGGGTAGTGAGCGTCTGCAAAGAAAACAGATCATCAAAGACACATTGAAAAAGGTGCGCGTGATGAAAGAGTTCACCTTTGAAACGATTGCATCCCTGCTGCCGCCATGCCGCAATTGTCTGGCCCCCACACGACCGGATGTGGTGATGTTCGGCGAGATGGTCAAGGATGTTCCGCAGGCATTTGACGCCGCCAGAAAATGTGACGTCCTTCTGGCCATTGGCACCTCTGGTACGGTATACCCGGCGGCGCACCTGCCGTTTCATGCAAAGGAATCGGGCGCAAAGGTAATCGTGGTCA
>JAABUA010000145.1 GCA_011389515.1 Desulfobacteraceae bacterium | reverse complement strand
CGCAACCCTTGTGTCTGACATTTTTTCCGTGAGAAGTTCCCTCACCGGGATTCATGCCGGGCTGTTCTATGCCCAAAACCCGTATGTTTTTGTGGCTGCATGTGATACACCGTTTATACGGAAAGAAATCGTGCAACTGGTGATTTCTAAAATCCGGCCCGATGTCGATGCGGTGATGCCGGAAACACCGTCCGGCACGGAGCCGCTTCTTGCTGCGTATGCCAAGGCGACATTGCCTGTTATCGAACGGCACCTGAACCAGGAAAAGTTTAAAATCAAAAAAGTTTTCAAGAAGCTCCGCGTTGTTACCATTTCGAAGGAAAGGGTGCTTGAAACAGATCCGGAACTGCGGTCTTTTTTCAATATAAACACCGCGGACGACCTGGATCGTGTCGGCGGGAAAAGGTCGGAATAGGCTAGTATGAAGGTGGACGCAATGATTGAACAGATTCGGAATCATCCGGAATTTGGGAAGGTTGGAATGATTCTGACCCATACGGGAATCGTGCGGGGTTTTTCCAGAAACGGGCGCAGGGTATCCGGTATCGACATCACAGCGAATGCCGCAATACTTGATCATGTGGTCCAAAGGCACAGACAGATGACCGGTATCATTGAGATACAGGTGGCGCTGACCGAAAAGGCGAGCCTCCTGCCCGGCGACTGGATCATGACGGTTGCGGTGGCCGGCGATATTCGGGAAAATGTGCTTAGTGCGATGGCATCGATCATTGATGCCATCAAGTCCGAAGTGACCCGTAAGACGGAACATTATGCCTGAAGATCCAGGCCGGAAGTCGTAAAAGGTGCACCGGAGAGCAGAAAACGGAGATCATCAGACCGCAGGGCGAGGGCAAAACAGAAGAAAACAAAAGAGGATATTCGTCAGGAGGAGCCCGTGAGCGAGTTTACGCATATGGATGAAAAAGGGTCTGTCCGGATGGTCGATGTCGGAGACAAGGATGTGACGGATCGCCTTGCAAAGGCAGGCGGCACAATTACCATGAATTCGGAAACATTCGAAAAGGTCGCGAGCAACAGTGTTCGAAAGGGAAACGTACTCGAGACGGCAAGAATCGCTGGGATTCTGGCAGCGAAGCAGACCCACACCCTCGTACCCATGTGCCACCCCATACACATTCGCCACGTGCAGATCGATTTTCATTTGGACAGGGAATCTTGCGCCATCCGCATTGAGGGGGATGTGAGGGCCTCCGACCGAACAGGGGTTGAAATGGAGGCATTGACCGCAGTATCTGTGGCGGCGCTGACCATATACGACATGTGCAAGTCCCACGACAGAAGCATGGTGATATCCGAAATACGGCTCATCGAAAAGTCCGGCGGAAAGAGCGGCCATTATACCCGAAAGCAATAATTGCTTGCGTATCAATAGCTTTTTGCCCTAATCCCAAATAGAAAACCCTATGTTTATCCCTATAGAAATACTCTATCTTATCGCCGCATCCATGTCCGGTCTGCTTGCGGGCGCCTTTATCATGTGGCTTGCCTGCAGGGGTCGTTTTGCGGCAGTCAGAATGGAACTGGCAAAACGGGAAAATGAAAAAAAGGTGTTGACGCAACGGCTTTCAGAGGCCGCATCCTGCGAGGCGCATCTCAGGGCGAAAATCGAATCCCAGAAAGAACTGGTCAAAAAGCAGTCCGAGATGTTCGAGGAAATCCGCAGTCGTACAGAGCAGACCTTTTCAGCCCTTTCATCTACGGCATTACAGAAGAACAATCGGTATTTTCTGGAGCTTGCCGGATCCACGTTTGACAGATATTTTGATGCGGCAAAAAGCGAAATGGAAAACAAGAGCAGAAATATCGGTCAGATGGTTCAGCCCATTGTCGAAAGTCTTGAAAAATATGACCGGCAGGTTCAGGCCATGGAACAGGCCCGGCAGGAAGCTTACGGCGGGCTCACCCAGCAGGTGATCTCCCTGGCAAAAAACCAGCAGGATCTGCAGAGGGAAACCGGAAAACTGGTATCGGCGCTGCGACTTCCCCATGTAAGAGGTCGCTGGGGCGAGATGACGCTGAAGCGGGTCGTTGAAATTGCCGGCATGCAGAACCACTGCGATTTTTTCGAACAGCCCACCACTGGTTCGGAAGGCGGGGGCATGCGGCCGGACATGATCGTCCGGCTTCCCGGAAACCGGAGCATCATCATTGATGCCAAGGTGCCCATAACGGCATATCTCGACTCCATTGAGGTTGAATCCGTCGAAAAAACGGAAGAGCATCTCGCCCGGCATGCGTTGCATGTTCAGCGGCACATCAGCCAACTTTCTCAGAAATCCTATTATAGCGGTTTTTCTCCGACCCCCGAGTTTGTTGTGATGTTCATGCCTGGAGAAAATTTTTTCAGCGCGGCATTGAAACAGTCCCCCTCCCTGATCGAACAGGGCGCTAATAAAGGGGTTATCCTTGCGACACCGACGACGCTGATTACACTTCTGAAAACCGTGGCCTATGGCTGGCGTCAGGATGCCGCAGTGGAGAACGCCCGCGAGGTCAGTGAATTGGCGGGAACCCTCTACAGCCGTATTTAT
>JAABUA010000144.1 GCA_011389515.1 Desulfobacteraceae bacterium | reverse complement strand
GCCTGAATACACGTGCGTGCGCCGCCATGCTGGGAGATCTGATCGAAGGCGGGACATTGAACCGGGCATGGAAAATTACGCCCGATGACATCGCCCATGGACTCGAGACCCTCCCGGAAGAATCCTATCACTGCGCAGAACTTGCAGTGGGCGCACTCTACCAGGCGCTGGCCCGATACCGCACCTTACGCCGTGAACCATGGAAAAAAAATTACATGCGATAATAGCCTGCAAATAAGCGTTTCCACAAAAAATGCTTCGGCGGAGCCAACTTCCATGAATAAACCCCTTCGGTCCATTATCACCCTGATGGCAGAAAGGATCACCGCTCTTGATCCGGAAAATCAAAAACCCCCAAACCGGGAATCGATCAGGCAGGCCGAATCCATATCAATGGAAATGTCTCAAATCTTCTCGGCGTTAAAAGACCCGCTAATTCTTGTTTCAAAACAAGGATGGCCTGTTCTTTCCAACCCTGCCGCCAATCAGCTCTTAGGTCTCGACCCGACCGCGCGGCCGATCGAAAAAGTTATGGAAAAACTCAAACTGACCGCCACCAATGGCGTTCCGGTGACCTATGAAGACCTGCCGATCAAGTACGCCCTTGAGGGTCATGTTATTGCCGGAGAGCGCTTCAGTTTTATCGACCAGAATGACAATGCCCGTTACTGTTCGATTTCAACGTACCCGTTGACCCTGAACGGTGAAAACACGGGTGCGGTGGTCGTAATACGTGATGAGGCCGAAATTTCCAGGCATTGCCCCTCAACCGATCTTGAGCGGGAAAGCTTCACGCTGAGAGCCATTTTTGACAGTGCGCCCGAGGCGATCGTCGTGGTTGATGAAACCTGCCAAATTATCATGTCCAACCCCAAAGCCAGGTGGCTTTACCAAGGAGAACCCACACCGCGTTATCCGGATGCCCCTCCCAATGACATTATCGCACATCCCCTTGGACGAACGGTTTTCAGGGGAGAAATGATAGCAGATTTCGAAATGGAAATTGCACAACCGGATAACACCGTCAGGCACATATTGATCAACACTTCTCCCATCAGGAGTACGGACGGAAAGATTACCGGCGGCGTCGGTATCTTCCACGACATTACCGAAAAAAAGAACGAACAGCTTGAACTGCAGAAAATCCGCATGGAACTTGAAAATCGTGTCGCCATAAGAACCAACGAACTGTTAAAAACAGTGGAAACACTTAAAAATGAAATCAACCAACGGAAACGTATTGAGAAAAAGCTGCGCCACAGCGAGGAAAAACTACGACAAATATCCAAAAAACTGCTGGAAACCCTTGAAGCAGACCGGAAGACCATCGCAAAGGAGCTTCACGACTCAATTGGCGCAAATCTTGCGGCCATAAAATTCAGCCTCGAGGAAAAGTTGGCGAAAATGGTCTCGACACCGCCTGACCATCTTACGTCTTTGGAAAATATCGTCTCATATCTCATGTCCACGATAAAGGAAACCAAGCGGATATCCGCCAACCTGCACCCCACAACAATGGAAGACCTGGGGCTGTCCGCAACCATTTCATGGTTTTGCCGCGAGTTTAAACTGTTTTATAAGGACATCGATATCAAGCAGGACATCGACATTGATGAAAGCAGCCTGCCCGAATCCATAAAAATCGTCTTATACCGGATTATCCAGGAAGCCACGTCCAATGCCGCAAAGCATGGGCGCCCGGACAAAATTGACATCAACCTCAGAAAAAAAGACGCGGCCGTTGTTTTGACCATTTCCGACAACGGCCTTGGCTTTGAACCGGGAGCGGGTCTGATTTCCGCAGATCCATTAAGCGGACACGGCATAGTGGGAATGAAAGAAAGAGCGGAGATCTGTGGTGGAAAATTTGCGCTAAAATCGAAACCGGGCGTGGGAACCCGTGTTGCGGTGGAGATACCCCTGCAGGTGAATACCTGCTGAGGTTCAAAATGAATTGGCTGAAAAAGGGGCGATTTAATTTTTCTTGTTCACCAGACCCTGCTCTATGGCATAGGTAGTCAATGCTGCAGCGCTGTGCAATTTTAACTTCGCCATGATATTCGCCCGGTGCTTTTCAACCGTTTTCACGCTGATATTTAAAAAATCTCCGATTTCCTTATTCAAATACCCTTCCGCAATCAGTTTGAGCACTTCACGCTCTCTGGGCGTTATGGTATCCCAGACGGAAACGGATTTCAAACGCTTTCGCCCCTCAAGATAACCTTCCATTACATTATCTGCAATGCCGGGGCTGATATATGTCTTGCCTTTTAATACGCTGTTTATGGCGACCAGCAGTTCCTCCCTGCTTGCATCCTTTATGCAGTAACCGTTTACACCGGATTCAAATGCTTCGAGCACATACTGGTCGGATTCATGGATGGTAAGTGCCAGTACGATTATTTCCGGAAATAAGCGCTTCACTTCCTTGACCACGCTGACACCGCTGAGCCTGGGCATGGAGAGATCAAGCAGAAGCAAATCCGGCTTTCTCTTTTTGACAACCTCTATGGCAGCCAGGCCGTCCTGGGCCTCCCCCACCACCTCCAAGTCTTCCCGACCCATA
>JAABUA010000143.1 GCA_011389515.1 Desulfobacteraceae bacterium | reverse complement strand
ATGTGAAAATTCCTCAATGATATCGTCGACATTTTCCACCAGCTTGGCACCCTGCTTAAGAAGGCTGTGCGTGCCGGTGCTTTTGCAGGATTTGATGCTGCCCGGTACGGCAAACACTTCCCGCCCCTGTTCCGCCGCGAGTTTTGCCGTTATCAGTGAACCGCTTTTTTTCGCAGCCTCAACGACGACCGTACCAAGGGTCATTCCGGATATAATTCTGTTTCTTGACGGAAAATTATATGCATTGGGGGGTTCCAGCACGGGAAGTTCTGACAGGATAACCCCGGAATCGACAATATTGTGATACAGCTTCCTGTTTTCCGGAGGATAGATTACGGCAAGCCCGCTGCCTAAAACAGCAGCCGTTTTGCCGCCCACAGACAGCGCCCCCTGGTGAGCCGCCGTATCGATACCGGTTGCCATGCCACTGACTACGACGAACCCCCTGCCGGCAAGATCTGCGGCCAGCCTTCTTGCCATGGAAATGCCGTAGGCCGTGGGATTTCTGGAGCCGACAACGGCAACAGCCCTGGAATAATCGATTGCATCGCCACAGGCATACAGGTATGGGGGGGGATCATGGATCTCTGCCAGCAATCCGGGGTATTCGTCGTCCAAAAGCGTGACCAGCCGGTACCCCCGCCTCACAATCAGATCGCATTCCCTTTTGGCATTTCCGTCAAACCTGCCCGACCGGACGGTGGAAAAAATGGCACCGGCAATTCTGGGATTCATCCCCTCTACGGAATACAGATCTTCCTTTGCGGCGGTTGCAATAATCGCGGGATCACCAAAACGGTCGACCAACCGCTTAAACATCCGGTTCCCGACACCAGGGACTTTCCGCAATGCGATCCAGTAGAGATAGTGATTGCTATCAGCGGGTTCATTCATCAAAGGCATAATCAAAAAACGGCTGAACTGCGGCAGCGTACCATGCTATCGTGCTGCTGCGGCACCCCTTTCGGTCTCTGCCGCTGTTTCTTCCTCTTCATCTTCCGGCGGCAGCGTGCTTTGAAGCAGAACAAGCATGGGGCTTGCCACAAAAATGGACGAGTACGTTCCCACGATGATGCCGACAATGAGGGTGAAGGCAAAATCATGAATAATATCGCCGCCCAGAAACAGCAGCGACAGGAGAACCAGCAGGGTTGTCGATGAAGTCAGGAGCGTCCGGTTCAAGGTTTCATTGATGCTGTTGTTGACATTTTTTTCAAGGAGACGGGTACTGTATCGCTTTAAATTCTCCCGGATACGGTCGAAAACGACAATGGTATCGTTGAGCGAATACCCGATTATGGTCAAAAGGGCAGCGACAACCGGTAGCGAAAACTCCTTGCCCAGAAGCGTGAAAAGACCGACCGTGATCAGTACGTCATGCAAAAGCGCAACAGAAGCGCCCATGGCGTACCGGAGACGCAGCTGCCAGAACAATACCAGGGTAAGAAGGATCGCCGCAAGGATCAAAAGGGGGATGCTCACCTGAAGGCGTGACAGAAAAACGACACCGGCGATAAGCACTCCGGCCGTAACACCGGAAACCATCCACTTCATTTCAAACCGGCCGGAAATATATATGGCAATGAACAGCAGGGCGTAAAACATCGCAAAAAGAGCCCCTTCCCGGAGGGTCTCGCCCACTTGCGGCCCGACCATCTCCACCCTGCGAATTTCAGCAGCGGCACCGGTTGCATCGGCTAAATGACCGGTAAGCGTTCTTGCGAATTCGTCACCGGTTTCCAGGCCTTCCTGGGTTCTTACGAGATATTCCCGCTGCTCCTCGGCACCGTACATCTGAAGCGAAACGCCTGCAAGACCCGCCGCATCCAACCCGGTACGGACATCATTGATCCCAACGGGCGCCTCAAAGCGAACCTGAATTATCGTCCCGCCCACAAAGTCGATGCCATAGTTGGGCCCCCGGTTGACTGCCAGGGTAACAATACTGGCCAGTATCATTGCCAAAGATATGATATAACCGATTTTCCGTTTTCCGACAAAGTCGATATTAATCCCGGGCTTAATAAACTCCATCCACCAAGATCCTTATATGCTTAAGGTTTTCATACGACGGGACACATAGATTACATCCAGTATCTGGCGACAAACGACAAGGGATGTGAACATGCTGGCCAAAACCCCGAGACTTAATGTAACCGCGAATCCACGCACGGGACCGGTGCCGAATTGGAAAAGCACAACCGCGGCAATGAGCGTGGTTACGTTTGCGTCCATTATCGTCAATGTTGCCCGGTCGAAACCGGATGCAATCGCGGATGCGACTTTCTTGCCAAGCCGGAGTTCTTCCCGTATTCGCTCGAAAATAATTACATTGGCATCAACGGCCATGCCGATTGTCAATATGATGCCGGCAATGCCGGGCAGGGTCAGCGTGGCCTGGAAGGCGGCAAGCCCGGCGGCAATCAGCAAAATATTCAAAACAAGCGCCACATTGGCGACCAAACCGGCAACCTGGTAATAAAGGACCATAAAAACGAGAACCAGCGCCCCGCCGACAAACATTGACAAAAACCCCTGCCGGATCGAATCCTGACCCAAGGACGGCCCCACGGTGCGCTCTTCTATGAT
>JAABUA010000142.1 GCA_011389515.1 Desulfobacteraceae bacterium | reverse complement strand
ACGCTCTTCCGATCTAAAAATATATGGTTTTTTTGAGCGTCCCAAGGCTGTTTTTCAGCCCTTGTTTCAAGGCTTTCTGCCAAAAGACCGCAAGTGGATCATCCTGGAAAAAGAGGTGGTTGACGAAATCATATTCAGAACTGAAAATCCAAGGGATCGCCTGATGCTTGATTTGATGGCCAGGGGCGGCATGCGTATCGGGGAGGTCCTGAAGCTCCCCAGGGGTGCCCCTGGGGATTCCTGTCAAATGGCGGCGGGATTCCGTGAATCCACTTAAGGATGCTCACGGCGCAATGATTGGATAATATTGTCGAGCTGTTGAAGAAACCGTGACCGGTCCCGCTTGTTCAGGGGGGGCGGTCCGCCGGTTATTTCTCCGGCGCTGCGAAGCCCGGCCATGAGATTCCTGCCCGCCACTGCCATGCCGATATTGTCTTCCGTGAACGGTTTTCCGGTAGGACCGACAACGCATGCACCTTTTTTTATGCAGCGATCGGCAAGCGGTATGTCGGCGGTGACCACGATATCTCCCGTTTGAATGTGAGCCACAATCCAGTCGTCTGCCGCGTCAAAACCGTTGCTGACCACTTCCAGTGCGATCCCTTCGTCATCGGGCACCCGCATCCATGCATTGGACACCAACGTGACGTTGAGGCGGTATCGGCCCGCGACGCGGTAAACTTCCTGCTTGACCGGGCACGCGTCCGCATCTACAAAAATATGCATCAATTCATCCTTTCTCCAAGCCTTCAGGTATCCGCATCTCTTCCCGTCCACGCGCCTGGTAATTGCTATGGCTGTATCACACAGGTTCAAATCCGGTTTCGCTGGTTCGGGAGGTAGTGGCGCACACAAAACCGATGGTTTTTCCCCGGTCTTTTTCAAGGGCTTCAGCATCCGGCGGAAAGTTGGTTTTTCCGGCAGAGGAATAAGAACAGGCTTCATGATATTTTTTGAATCATACTATGTGGCAAATGCCCTATTGTCAATATGGCTCCAGTGGTTTACGAGCAGCATGGAATATACCGTTGCTTTGTGATGTGAAATGGTACTGTAAGGATGCCATTCATAAAGGGCATAAGGGTTTGCAACCGGCGGCAGGCGGAGCCCGCCGTCAGCCAAATGCGAAACAGGATGCCCTGCGGTGCTGCCGGGGGGCGATTTTTTGGTGGATGGTTGATGGGATGTTTTTCCCTGTCCATAAAACCGACAATGATGCTCCCGCCTGAATTCAATACCCGGAAGGCTTCGTGAAACGAATTCAGGATATGCTCAACAAAGCAGATCACCATTACCATCAGTACAAAGTACGTGATGATCCCCTCGGGAAATTCGTGCAGGACCATGCCCATGGTCCCCAGGACCCCCGTGAGAATGCGCGTAAAAGCGATGGAGTAGATTACCCCGTCGATGAAGGAGTGCAGCCCGATCCAGAGCTGAAGCATAAGGATACCCTTGCATGATGAAATACCGGCAGGGTAATTATCATTCGGCAGGTGTACAGCTACGATGGCACCCCTTATTTCAAGTTCGCTATTGCGCTTCCAGGGAATTCATCCAGATTCCGTGGATATTGCAATAGGCCAGTGCAACGAAGGACTTGAAATCCGCGATCCCGTTGATCTGAAACCGCACATTGGGATTCGAGTAAACCGGTGCCCAGGCCGCGCGCCCCAGAGCCATGACCTGCTCGTTGTCCTTTTTTACGCCGTAAAGCTCGATCCATTCAATATGATGCTCGGGTGTGTTGGGATGCGCCACTTCGTGCCCGACAACTACACGCACAATATCCATTCCCGACTTGTGACCTTTATCCATGGTAATGGTTGGCACATGCTTTTCTTTGCCTTCCGCTTCTCTGGTCTTGATGAATTTTGAGAATTCCATCTCACTTCCTCCTTTGTACATCGAAAATCTCTACTTTCTTTCCTCCGTCTTTAACGGCTCTCGTTTCTTGCATTCCTCACATAAAGACCCGTATTCAGGCATGGTGTGACTGATAATGACTTCTTTTTCTTCTGGATAATCGGGACACTCTTTACACCAATGCCACCTGTCGCTGTCTTGTCTTCTGCGAAATTCTTTCATGGCGTCCTCCTTTCATTGGTATTCCAAAAGCGCTGCCGCTCGGCCTGCCAAGGGATGTCCTTGATGCTCTCTCCTTTGTTCGTGTCGGATTACGGTTGGCCTACGGGATTTTCACGGACATACCCCTTCTATTTATGAGAATAAGCTCAAAATTTAATAATACAAATAAAAAAAAACCGGTCATTAACCAGAAACTCATAGGCCTGACAGCGATCCTTGCTTTCATCGATGATTACCCGGGTGCAATATCTGCCTTTTCCAATTTTAATGTCGACGATCTAACAAATTGCAAAATCACCGCAGTATGATACTGTCGCTAAGCTCCATTTACCATAACTTAGCACGCATTGAAGCGCATTATCCGCCTGATTTCCCCATTACCATCGTCTACTAGACGGCCTGCCCGGACCGGGTGGCCAAATTTTATCTTGATCAGGATGGATGAACCCGGCCTTCGACTTTAAACACGGCCGGCACGGGAAAGTTTTCAAGTGATCGCTCGGTTTCAGACTATGCCCGGAAGATCTG
>JAABUA010000141.1 GCA_011389515.1 Desulfobacteraceae bacterium | reverse complement strand
CGGATCAACCTCCAAAATGCTGGGGGAAACCGCCATGTGCCTGCTTACCGAAATCGGAAAAAAGGATGTAAACGGCGGGTTCTGGACGCCGGCCACCGCCATGGGGCAGAAGCTGATTGACCGCCTGTCCGCCAACGCCGGCCTGACTTTTGAAGCGGAAAACAAATAATAATCGACAAGGACGTCATTTCCGGTCGGGGCATGCCAGACCGCGTTAATGCTGTTGGTTGGCCAATCATTTTTTATAGGCTGGCCGTAAGCCCTTAAACATAGGGTAATGCTTTACATTGAGGGTCTTTAACTCAGCGTTTTCTTTATCGGCTGTAGCGGCTAAAATCGCATCCGCCAGACCAACGCCATGAGATTTGCCATAATCACGTTTGTATCCCCCTCCGGCTTTTGCAATCTCAGCGTCTATTGGGACTACGTGGAAAAGGGAGACAAAATTGCCTAATACCGACAGTTCATTGTCGCCCTTCACACCCGCGTACAATTCAGCGACAACGATGGGAGACAGGATCATTCGGGAGGAAAATTCATCTAAAAAAGCAATCGCTTTATCGTTGCCCCGTAAAAAATCAACCAACACGTCGGTATCTGCAAGTATCGCGTTCGACATGCCGATTACCTGTCCCATTCAGAGCGCATTGTCCTGAAATCAGGAAGGTCATCCCGATTTTTCCAGATTCCGGCCGCTTCTCTCAATACCGCTTGTTTTTGGTTTTGATCTGACTGATCAATAAGGCGATCGATCGCCTCACGAATGATTTCACTCTGCTTCTTACCCGTATTTTTTGCAATTACAGAAAGCTTTGAGCGCTGCCGATCAGTAAGGTATATTTGAGTTCGTATCATAAGGCACCTCGCAATTTAATGTATACATTATACATATACATCATCTATCTATTTTGTCAAGTCCCTTGCTGCCGATCCACCTCATATGCAAGCGGGCCCAGAAACGATAAGGCCTGGAAACAACGATTGCCCCAAGAACCTTCTTGAGCCTTCAAAAAAATTGCTCTTTGAAACTTCAATATCATAGTATACAATACTTACACTTTTTTCTGACTCAAAAGGCTGTTTCCACAAGAAAACCGCCAAAAACCGGGCTTATTTTTAACAGCTTATGACCATACCCGAATACTACACCACACATTTTTCGCAATACCACGAAAAGACGTTCCACATCGACCCGGCCGCGTTTCTTTCTTCTTTTGCCGAAAACCTGCAACCCGGCGCCCACGTGCTCGATATCGGATGCGGTTCCGGCCGCGACCTTCTCTGGCTTGCCCAGAAATGCTTTCAACCCACCGGTTTTGAAGCCTCTCCCGGCCTTGCCGCCCTCGCTCGCCAGAACACCAACTGTCCGGTCATTGAAGGTGATTTTGAATCCTTTGATTTTTCCACACTCCAGGTCGACGCCATCCTCATGTCCGGCGCCCTGGTCCACCTGCCGCACAAACAAATGGAACCGGCCCTGAAAAACATTTTGCGCGCACTGAAAACCGGATCGAAATCAACCGTTTATCTTTCCGTCAAGGAAGGACATGGCACTTTTACCGACGATCATAACCGAACCTTCTACCTCTGGCAGGATGCGGATATCCGCGATATATGCCGCAGGAACAGCCTCAAAGTGATCGATTTTTCCCGCTCAACATCTGTCCTGGGAACCGGGGAAGCATGGCTTGGGTACGTGCTGAAAAGAGCAGATGGTATCCCCACAGATGATCTCCCCATCGACGTCACATGCGCGATAATAGAAAAAAACGGCAAGGTCATGGCTGCCCAGCGCGGCCCCCTTATGCGGATGCCCTTTAAGTGGGAGTTTCCCGGTGGAAAGATCGAACCAGGCGAAACCGCACAGCAGTGCATTCTCCGTGAAATCACAGAAGAGTTCGGCATCCAAATTGAGATACAATCCGCCATGTCGCCGTCAACGCATGCCTACCCCGATTTTCAGATCCGGCTGTACCCCTTTATCTGCCAAATCACCGAAGGTGCGGCCATGACCTTGTCGGAGCATCACGCCATCTGCTGGAAAACGCCTGACCAGCTTCTAACCCTGGACTGGGCGGACGCTGACATTGCCGTGGTAAAAACATATATTGACCAGGCAATACGCAAACCATAAAACCTCTCGAAAGGGCCCCGATGAAGTCCGGACTGGCTTTCGGCATATACGATGCGCTCATCGACAAAGCGCTTCAGGATGTTTTAAACGCCTACCCGGAACTGCGGGCCGTCTTCGGAAAGCTCGAACCCGAAGAACAGCCTGCAAGATATGCCGATTTCATCGCCAAAGTCATGGAACAGGTGCTCCGGGAGGAGAATGACCCTGCAAAACGGCTGGCCCTGTGCAATGCCATTCTGGACAAACTGGCGTCAGCATCGGACGGGAACCGGCAAAAATCCGAGCTCACCGCAGCCAGAAAATCGCTCCTCCTGGAAATCACCCCGCCGCATTATGGCAAGCCGGGCATCCCCCGCCCCCACACCCCCATATCGGAAAGCAGTCTTTTTACCGGGTCTCCCAAAGACCCCCAGCTGGTTCACGAACTCCAGGCGGAAATGCTTTCAGCCGATGCGGTGGACATCCTGGTTTCCTTTATCAAGTGGTCCGGCCTC
>JAABUA010000140.1 GCA_011389515.1 Desulfobacteraceae bacterium | reverse complement strand
CACGATGGTTTCCTTTTCCCTTGATGCGATGGTGACGGGCACCGGCAGGGTGTATTCAAAGGAAAGGGCTGTTTCCCTGCGCACGGCTTCGGCCTGGGGTGCTGCACCTACGGTATCGGCCATTTCCATGGTCCGCATCATGGCCGCTTTCTCTCTTGCGGGAACCGGCTGCGTATAATCGAGCCGCCACGGAAACAGCTCCGGCAGGCGGCCCGCCCTTACCGGCGCCGCATTGGAAACCGTAAGCTCGGCATTTTCCCAATCTTCCCCCGTTGTCTGAATGATTTCCGCCATCATGGCAAGATCCACGCCTTTCATATCGTCTCCGACCGATGCCCTGTAAACGGGCGACCATCTTGCCCGTTCAACCATGTAGCGGACCTCAACCCTCACGGTTTGCGTTTTATCGGAAGAAAACAGAACCTCGATGCCGGTGAGCGTCTGATCCCGGGCACCCTTGTGCATGGCCAGCTCGCGGCGCAGCCGCTCGATCTCCCGGTCGATGGATGAAATTTTCTCGTCGATTTCCCGTTTTTTGTCGAAAATATCCGTGAAGGTTTCATCAAAAAACACCAGGTATGCCTTCAATTCCCCGGTGGGGGGCAACGGGGCCTTTATTTCATCGGCAAGGGGTTGTTTTAAAAAATCAACCACCCCGTCCAGAAAGGCCTCCTGCTTTTGCAGGGCCTTTTTGGCATCGAGAAGCGCTGCTTTTTCCTTTTCCAGGTCTTCGATTTTGGTCTCAATTTCCCGGATCGCTTCCTGGGGCATTTCCGATACCGGCACCCGAACAACCTGCACGCCCAGGATCTCTCCTTCACCGAAAACAGCGGCAGTCACCGAATCGCTGACAAGGTGAAAGGCGTCCGTGGGAATGACCAGACGGTTTGTTCCCGCCTCCGCATCGGCGGAAGCGGTCCTTGTCACCATGGCCTGGTTTGCAAATACCGTGACTTTTGTAATTTTTGAATCCAGCGGCTGCCCCGCTGCGGCAGTCCCGCCGGGGACAGCCAATAACACGAGAAAAGCAACAATCCATGAAAGCGGTTTCATTGTCACAGGCTCCTGGCGTACGTTATTTTTCATGATGCTTACTGCGGATATACCATCTTTCCGGCGGAAGCGACATCATAGCCGTCCAACGATGCTGCAATCTCCTTGAATTCCGTTTCCTGCAGGATACCCAGAAAGTACTGGACAGGCTTGTCAAAAAACCGACCCCTTGCAATCAGGAGATCATAGCGCTCCCAACGAAGAGGAATAAAGTCAAGACCCAGCAAACCCGCGACCGGACGGATGCCCAGCCCCATATCCGCCCGTCCGCGTAATATCTCGAGGCCCACCTCTATGTGACTGTTGACTTCATTATGGTATCCCGCAATTGTTTCCGGATCGATGCCCGATTTTTTTGCTTCCCGATCGAACAGGTGGCGCGTTCCCGTACCGATAGACCGGTTGACGATTCGAATGCCGCTGTTTTTCAGATCATGTATTCCGCTGATGCCTTTCGGGTTGCCGGGCTGCAGCATAAATCCCTGCTCCCGGCGGCAGAAGTTGACCATGACCGGGACCTGGTTGCATTCCTGGTTGGCGAATTCAAAGTTGTAGTCCGTACCGTCATCCTGAAGCATATGGGATGTGGCAATATGGCAAAGATCTCTGCGAAGGGCCCGCAGGCCGCCCATGCTCCCCAGGTTGGCAAACACCGCCAGGAAATCCTGAAACGAACGGTTAAACAGGGCGACGGTCTTTTCAAGGAGCAGGTCGTTGCTGCCGGCAAGGGCGATGAGCCGGGGATGAACCGACTCATTGTCAAGGGCCCGGGTGGGGTAGTTGAGGGTATTGGCCTCCACCCACGCATCCACCAGGTGTAAAGGAAAGACCCATTTTCCGGTAACCTTGGATGCGGGCAGCCCTTTTTCCGAAACCAGTGTGTAGACCATCTTTTCGTTGACGCCCAGGTATTCGGCGACTTCCCGGGTTGAAAGCAGTTTTTTCATGGCCTGTCCTTTGACATTTACAAGCAGGGCGACGGGCAAATCGGACATAATCATTATAATATCAGAGATGCTGCCAGAAAACAAGCAAGGATATTATTTGTCTTAATTAGAAATAATAATTTTTTTTATTTAATTTATATTAAAAATATATATTAAAAATAACTTGAAATGACTAAAAATGACAAGTATAGTCACGGCCAAAATAAAAAACAAACGCTGTCGACGCAGAACCGGAAAAATTTTCATCCGGCTTTCTTCCAAAAATAAAAAAGAGAGGGAGCGAAATGAAAACCATTCTACAGTTGCTATACACAGCGGCATTTTTGTGTATAATCGGTGCGGGCATGGATTCTGCGGAAGCAGATGACAAGATCCTCACCATGAGCACCACCACCAGCACGGAGGCGTCGGAACTGCTGGATTACCTGCTGCCGGAATTTTATGCCGATACGGGCATCACCGTCCGGGTTATGGCCAAGGGGACCGGGGCTGCGCTCCGCGACGGCATGGACGGCAACGTGGATATCGTTTTCGTGCACGACGAAGTGCGGGAGAAACAATTCGTGGACGACGGTTTCGGCACGAAACGGTATTATGTCATGTACAATGATTTCGTTATCGTCGGACCGGAAAGCGACCCAGAAAACATCCGCGAGGC
>JAABUA010000013.1 GCA_011389515.1 Desulfobacteraceae bacterium | reverse complement strand
AAGGCCCTGCGATGCCGTAAAAGTGGACGTTAACGCCCCTGCCGCGAGCGCCCCATGGACAGCACCGGCGGCACCCGCCTCGGACTGCATCTCACGAATACTCAGTACTTGTCCAAAAATATTTTTACGCCCCGCCGCGGCCCACTCATCGGCGGTCTCTCCCATGGAGGTGGAAGGGGTTATCGGATAAATCGCCGCCACGTCACTTAACGCATATGCCACGTGGACTGCTGCAGTATTGCCGTCGATCGTCTGCATCTTTTTTGCCATAACAGGTAACTCCATTTTATTTTTATTGATTGTAAAATTGTAAAACCAGATCAAACGTTTCCTGGGGCCTATGCGCTCCACTGATTGTAAAAACAGGCACCGGAAAACATGTTATATATAAAAGGGCTGAAACCAACCGGTGAGCGGGGCATTTGGGCAATAAGAAGCTTACCGGGCAGAATTATTTTTACCCAAGTCGAAGCTAATTAATATACCCATATTAAAAATAGTTGTAAAGAAAATTTATGGATGACAACGATACCTGTTTTCTTTTCAACGGGTCTTCAACCCATTGTCCCTGCACTTTTTCAGTGCATTAGCGAGCGCCACAAACTCCGGAACCGTTATTGTTTCAGCACGCCGGACCGGATCGATCGACGTGTTTTCCCACATGCATTCGACCATCCGGCTGTCAAGACCCATCCCGCTTCCGCTAAGAGCGTTTTTAAGCGTTTTCCGACGCTGTCCGAAGGCCGCCTTGACCAGGGATGAAAACAGGGCGTCATCCTCAGCCTGCTTTCCGCCTTGCGCAAATCGGATCTCGATCACCTCAGAATCCACCTTTGGCCGGGGATAAAACTGATGCGCATCTACTTTTGCGATGCGCGCAACACTGCCGTAATGCTGGACCATCACGGACAGACGTCCGTAATCCCCGCTGCCGGGGCAGGCCGCAATCCGCATGGCAACCTCTTTTTGAAACATAAAAACCGCCCGGTCGATGATATTCCGGTGTCCGATGGCCCATATGACGACCTGTGAGGAAATATTGTAGGGAAGATTCCCGAAAACCGTGAGCCTGCCCCTTTCCTCCCGTGCAATTTTCTCAATGTCGACATCAAAGACATTCCTGTTAAGCAGATTCACATTGTCTGTTTTGTTTTCCGCAAGCACACCGGAAAGAATTTCTATCAAATCCCGGTCTTTTTCCACAGCATAAACGGTTTTTGCACAACGCGCCAGCGGTATAGTCAGGGCTCCCAGTCCGGCGCCTATCTCCATTGCCGCGTCATTTTTTGTAATATCCGCACGACGGACGATCATTTCAGCGGTGGATGGATCGATAAGGAAATTCTGTCCCATGTGCTTTTTGGGAGAAAGATTTCTGATGGCAAGCAGGCGACCGGGAAACGTCAATGTTATGGTCCTTGTTTTTTTTCACAATGCATGGCAGAATCGTACACATTTTTTGCCGCTGCAGTTTGTGATGAATTCGTAAAAGTCACAAGATACGTAACAGATGGCGTTCAACAAATATAACATTATCTGAAAACGATAACGGAGAAATGAATTTTATGCAACACGCAGATCCGAGAAATCCCGGTCTTGAAACCGGCGGTCGCATCGGCGGCTATGTCATTGAAAAAATTGTCGCACTTCCTGAAATCGCCGCCTTTTATTATGAGCTGGCGCACGGTGCCACCGGAGCCCGTCACATACATATCAGCCGACCGGATTCTGAAAACGCGTTTGCCGTGGCCTTGAAAACCGTTCCCCGCGATTCTACCGGGGTTGCACATATTCTGGAGCATACGGCCCTTTGCGGTTCGGTGAAATATCCCGTTAAAGACCCGTTTTTTTCAATGATAAAACGAAGCCTGAACACCTTCATGAACGCGCTTACCGCGTCGGACTGGACCATGTACCCCTTTGCCACCCAGAACAAAAAAGACTATTACAACCTGATGTCCGTATACCTGGACTCTGTTTTTCATCCAGCGCTGGACCGATTGAGCTTTATGCAGGAGGGGCACCGGCTGGAAGTGGAACCTGACGCTGAATCATCGGATGGTTTCCGACTGGTTTACAAGGGCGTTGTCTATAATGAGATGAAGGGCGCCATGTCGTCCCCCGACCAGGTCATGGGACGCTCCATCCTCAATGCACTTTATCCGGACACCACATATAGCTATAATTCAGGAGGAAAACCGGAAGATATCCCAAAGCTGACCCATGGGGATCTGCTTGCATTTCACAGTCAGCATTACCATCCCAGCAATGCCTTTTTTTATACATATGGCGATTTTCCGCTCCAAGAACACCTTTTGTTTATCGAAACGACCATTTTATCCGATTACGACATCATAAACCCGAATACCGAAGTGCCGTCCCAGCCCCGCTGGAACAGTCCAAAAACAGCCACCTACTATTATGCCGCCGATCCCGGTGAAAACCGTGAAAAAAAAAGTCAGGCATGCCTTGCATGGCTCGGCCCGGACATACGGGATGCATTTGAAGTACTCGTCATGACGGTAATTGAGCAGGTACTTATCGGCAATTCCGGTTCTCCATTGAGAAAGGCGCTGATGGATTCCGGACTGGGCAGCACCTTAAGCGACGGATCCGGATATGATTCGGAAAATAAGGACACGATGTTTGCCTGCGGATTAAAAGACGTGGCCGAAGATTCAGCAGAAGAAATTCAAGCGGTTATTATGGACACCATGAAAGAACTGGTCGAAAACGGAATCGACCGCAGGTTGATCGAAACCGCCCTCCACCAGATTGAATTTTACCGCAAGGAGGTTTCCAATGCGCCTTTTCCCTATGGTTTGAAGCTTCTTTTGCGGTTTTGCGGGGATTGGATCCACCACGGCGACGCCGCGACAACCCTGCAGTTCGAATCGCTTCTCAAACGATTCTGCAGGGAGCTTGAAGAAGGGCCATTACTTGAAAACCGCATCCGTCGCTACCTCCTTGAAAATCCACACAGGACGTTAATCACGCTGAAACCGGACCCTGATCTGGCCCAAAGACAGCATGAACGGGAACTGGCGGAACTCGAAAATCGGCGCATGCACCTTTCTGAAACCGAAATCCAGAAAATCAGGGAAGATTCGGAAACGCTTGTCCAGCGACAGGATGAGCAGGAAGATCTGTCCTGCCTCCCGACCCTTGCTCTCGAAGATATATCCCCCGATATCAATACCGTATCCGAAACCCGGGTGATAGAAGAATTTTCCATTTCCTGCTATGAACAGCCCACCTCGGGAATCTTTTACTATACGGCCGTTATGGGGCTCAAATCCCTGCCGGTTGATCTGCTGCCATTGGTTCCGTTTTTCTGTCACGCCATTACCCGCATCGGCACAAGGGAATTCGATTATGTTGAGATGGCAAGAAGAATCGATCAGTACACCGGCGGCATGGGATTGTCGGTCTCCGCAGGGAACAGCTTTCATGGGGAAAAAAACCCCTGCATACCGATGGTGACGATTTCCGGGAAGTCTCTTTCCCGAAATACGGCTGAGATGCTCGATATCATAAAAAAAGTGCTCTGCTCCTATGATTTTTCAGACCTGCAGCGGCTGAAAACGCTTTTACTGGAAGTTCGTTCGGACATGGAGTCCTCCGTTGTCCACAATGGTCATCGTCTTGCCCTCTCCCTTGCCGCAAGGAATTTTTCCAGTGCAACCGCACTCAACGAATCCTGGCACGGTGTTAACCAGTTACAATTCATAAAAAATATTGCGGAAGACCTTTCAGAAGACAAACTCCAGGCGCTCGCCGACAATTTACACCGGATTGCAAACGCCCTGTTTATGCGAAACAACATCAAAACCGTCCTTACCGGCGAAACGCAGGATGTTGAAAAGGCAACCGGCATTGTCCGGTCCATCTGCAACCAACTCGACACCGATCCGATGGCAGGGCTTGCACCGCCGCTGTACCCCCCTCAACCCGAACTTCCGTTTGAAGGATGGGCCACATCAACCGCCGTATCCTTTGTCGCGAGGGTCATTGAAGCAAAACGCCTGGATCACGAAGACGCTCCCGTACTGGCGGTGTTGAGCAAACTATTGAAATCCATGTATCTGCACCGGGAAATCCGGGAAAAAGGAGGGGCATACGGCGGTTTTTCTATTTACCAGGTGGAAAACGGCCTTTTTTATTTCGGATCATACCGTGATCCGCACATTGAAAATACGATTTCCGTATTTGACGGGGTGTCCGAATTCATCGAAACCGGTTACTACGGCGAAGACGATATCAAGGAAGCGATTTTACAGGTCTGTGCGGACGTTGACCATCCGGATCCTCCGCAGAATGCCGCCAGAAAGCATTTTTACCACAAACTGATCGGCCTTACCGACGATATGCGGAGAAAATTCAAGCAAAAACTGCTCAAGGTGGATATCCAGCAGGTAAAAAGCGCCGGACATAGCTATTTCGGGGGAAAAGACATTCCTTCCGGCGTTGCGGTGATATCCAACGAGGAAAAGCTGGATACCGCAAATGAAAAACTTGGGGGAAGGTTGAAAATTTACCGGATATAACCGCCTCACTCGGAAGATGCTGCATCCGAAAGAACCCGCAGCAGCTCCCGCCTCACCTCATCGGTGATGCTGCTTCGCTCAAAGGCGATTTCAACGGTATATTTTCCGAGCAGTTTATAAAGTGGAAGAAGTTGCGATGCATCCCGGCGTATTGCCGCAACGTGGGCCCGGACGATGGCGGCATCCCCGCGAACAATGGGTCCGGTCAACGCATCAACGGCGCCGCTGTTTTCGATATTGCCAAGGGTTCCCGTGATCAGGGGTTTTAAAATGTCGAAGCACTTCTCCGGCGGGACGCCGGAAGTGCCCAGCAGATCCATGGCGGATTTCATGAGCGTTACCAGATAGTTCGAGGCAACAACAGCCGACGCATGGTAAAGCATTTTCCCTGCGGTGTCGATTTCAAACGGCGTGGCGCCCAGGTCTTTTGCCATCACCCATGCCTTTTCCACGGCTTCCGCATCCCCTTCAATCCCCATCATGATGCCTTGAAACGGATTTTTTGCCGCATTTCCGGACCCGAAGCTCTGCAACGGATGTATGCTTCCCGTTTTGGCGCCTGCATGTGTAAGAGCGGTCAATTCGGTCGATGAAAGGGCGCCGCTGCAATGAAAGACAACGGCATCTTTTTTCATGCGTCCATGCGCGGCCATTTCCTCTGCCGTCTGCCGGATAACCGCGTCCGGTGTTGTAAGAAGGACGATGTCGGCCTCTTCGGTCACATCCCATGGTTTAGTGGAGACAATTCCCCTGAAACCCGTGAGGTCCGCGACGCGCCTGGCCGAGCCAATGCTTCTGCTGGCAAAACCCTCAGGCATGTATCCTGCGGCGATGAGATTTTTCGCAAATGCCAGTCCGGCGCGACCGCATCCGATAATGGCAAAAGATCCTTTCATTGTTTCACCGCATCACCGCTGCTTTCAAACGTGATAATAATATCTGCAACCGTTGCCCCCTTGCCTTTTTCATGGACCAGCAGCGGGTTGATATCCAGCTCCTTGATCTCGGGATTGTCCATGACCATATTGGAAAGGCCCACCAGCAGCTTTTCTACTTTTTCAATATCGGCCTTGGGCTTTCCCCTGAAACCGATCAGTATCTCAAACCCCTTGATGCCCGTTATCATTCGGCGGGCGTTGTTTCTGCCGATGGGGGCCAGCCGGAAGGTAACGTTTTTAAAGAGCTCCACATAGATGCCGCCAAGGCCGAACATGATCAAATGTCCGAAGCCGGGGTTCTTGGTGACACCCAGGATGACCTCCAGGCCGGGAGGCGCCATTTGCTGCACGAGCACACCATCTATCCGCGCATCGGGATCGTACGCCGCTGCGTTTTTCATGATTTCACCATGGGCTTTCTTCACGGCTTCCGGTGTTTTCAGGCCCAGTGCAACACCACCGGCATCAGATTTGTGCAGTATCTGGGGCGATGCAATTTTCATCACCACGGGGTAACCGATGTCATCTGAGATCCGGACGGCATCTTCAGCGGACGCGGCAATTTCCATGGGGGGCAGGTCAAATCCATAGCATTTCAAAAGCTCCGCGCCGTCATACTCCCCGAGAACCGTCTTTCCGCTTTTTACGCATTGTGCAACGATATCCGCCGCTCTTTCCCTGTCAAAGGAGAGCTCATACTGGGGCAGGATTGTCCGGGTCAGCCACCTGTTGGCTTCGTATAGCTTTCCCATGGCCTTGGCGGCATTTTCCGGAAACGAGTAGACCGGCACGTAATGTTGATGGAGGTACTTGACCCCTGCTGAAACGTCCACGACGCCCATGAAACAGCATATGATTGGTTTTGTCGTATTTTGGTAAATGGAAACGATCGCTTTTGCCGTGCCAATGGCGTCGGTCATTGACTGCGGGGTGAGTATCATCAGAACGCAGTCGACCCCTTCATCATTGATAACCGCTTCAAGGGCGTACCGGTAGCGGTCGCTGGAGGCATCGCCGATCACATCCACCGGGTTGCTGAAATTGGCCGTCGGGGGAAGGTACTGATGCAGGATTTCGTCGGTTTTTTTGCTGAACCGCGCCAGTTTCAACCCGGAGATTTCACTCATGTCCGTGGCAATAATACCCGGACCACCTGCATTGGTAATAATCGCCACACGATTCCCCTCGGGAATTCTGCCGGCGCCGAAGGCAATGGCGTAATCAAACAGGTTGTCGACCGTATCTACCCGTATGATACCCGCGGCATCGAAAATCGCGTTATAGACAGCCTCGGTTCCGGCGATAGAGCCGGTGTGCGATGCTGCGGCGCTGGCACCGGCCGCGGTCTTTCCGGATTTTATCACCAAAATCGGCGTGGGTCTGTGCCCCGAAACAATGTGTTTTACTTCGCCGATCAGGCCGGGACGCATGCGAAGCGCTTCCATGTAGATCATGATGACATTGGTTTCCGAATCCTTGTGATAATAGCGCAGCAGATCGATTTCATCCACGTCCGCCTTGTTGCCGATGGAGACAAACTTTGAAAAGCCGAAACCCCTGGATTGGGCGAAGTCAAGTACAGAGGTGCACAAGGCGCCGCTTTGGGAAATAAACGAAATATTGCCCATCTCCGGCATATGGGTTGAAAAACTGGCATTCAGCCGGACATCGGCGTGCGGATTGATCACGCCAAGGCAGTTCGGACCGATGAGCCGTATATCTGCTTCTGTGCATATACGGGCGATTTCCTCTTCGATTTCAGCGCCCTCTCCGCCGACCTCCTTGAACCCGGCGGAAACGATGACAAGCCCCTTGACCTTTTTTTTGACGCAATCTTTGACCGCCGCCAACGCCACTTTCGGCGGAAGGATAATCATGGCTAGATCAATTTCATCGTCTATGTCCAGAACACTTTTGTAACATGGTACGGAAAGAATTGCCCTGGCGGTGGGGTTTACCGGGTACAGGGTCCCGTGGAATTCTCCGCGAAGAAGGTTGGCAAAAATATCATGACCGACTTTGCCCTTTGTGGATGATGCGCCGATAACCACGACCGAACGGGGCTTGAATATCGCGTCCAGTTTATCCATCTGCAAAATCTCCTTTTTCATCGCTGTCCCCGTTGTTTTTCATCCGGGACTTGACTTTTATGACTTCCTGGTAAATATGGCTTTTTGACAGATTATAACGTTTGGCCAGCCTTGCCGCAAGCATGGCGGTAGACAGATTGTCTTTTTGAATCAATTTTCTGATCTCCGTTTCCAGCGTTTCCGTATCTTCTCCGGGCTCCTCCGGCCGTCCGGCAACAAGCAGGGTCACCTCTCCCTTGAGAACGGCCCGATCATCTATCTGCCCAATAAGTTCGGATATACGCCCCCTGATGAATTCTTCGTGAATCTTGGTCAATTCCCTTGCAATAACGGCGTAGCGGTCCCCCATGTGGTTCTTTATGGCAGAAAGCAGGGAAAGAAGGCGCTTTGGCGATTCATAAAAAACAAGGGTTTCTCTTCTTTCGGACAACGAACCCAACAGGGAAGACTGGCTTCCCTTTTTCTTTGGAAGGAATCCGACAAAGCAAAACATGTCGGTTGGCATGGCAGAAGCGGAAATGGCGGTCACGACGGCGGAAGCCCCTGGCAAGGGAACTACTTTGATTCCGGCGGCGACAGCTTCCTTGATGACACGGTATCCCGGATCAGAGATCGATGGCGTTCCAGCATTGGAAACCAGGGCCACGCTTTGACCGGAGGCCAGTCTTTCAATGAGTTGTTCTGCGCGCTGGTTTTCATTGTGCTCGTGGCAGGAGACGAGCTTTGCGCGAATATTGAAAAACGACAGCAGGCGGGCTGTATGGCGGGTATCTTCCGCGGCGATGACATCGACGCTTTTCAGGATATCCACCGCCCGGAAGGTCATATCGCTGAGATTGCCGATGGGGGTTGCGACAACATAGAGAACGCTTTTTTCAGCGCGATTTTTTGGATCATCCATAAGCGAGGGCAAATGCATTTTTGATTACTTCGACGCTGTCCTCCGGGCCGGCAGCATGAGAATCTACGGCAACCACATCAAAACGCGCCTTTTTTCCGGTGCCCCCTTTTTCTTTTAAATAGGCCAGAGCGACCATGGAGATCTTTCGCTGTTTGGCCCTGCTTACGGAGGCCCTGGCACTCCCGAACCTGTCGGACCGGCGGGATTTCACCTCGACAAAAACAATCGTTTCACCGTCCATGGCGATAATATCAATTTCGCCGAACCGGTTCTTGTAATTGCTCTCGACAATGCGGTACCCCTTATCCGCAAGGTGCCTCGCAGCAAGATGCTCGCCGAGTCTGCCGAATCTCTGTCTTTCATGCGGCATGAATGGGGCCCGTAATGATGCGGTTACTGGTTTGCGGCGAAGAGCTCCCCCTGCTGGAAGACCTCTTTCCCCGCTCCCCTGAAACTGCGGCGATGAATGGGGCAGCAGCCGAAGATCGCTATGGCTGCCAGATGTGCTTTCGTGCCATATCCTTTGTGCCCGGGAAAATCAAACTCCGGGTAATCGAGGTGATATCCCTCCATCATCCTGTCCCGCGTCACCTTGGCCACGATGGATGCGGCGCCAACGGAAATTGATTTTAAATCTCCGCCCACGATCGCTTTTTGTTTCAACAGCAGCGGTTTTTTCATGAACATGCAAGGGGGAATGGAACGATTCCCGTCAACAAAAAGGCAGTCCGGAAAAGGATCAAGATTTTCGACGGCGATTGCCATTGCGGTCAGGGACGCCTGCAAAATGTTGATCCGGTCGATTTCGACCGGATCAACAATACCGATACCGATGCTCAGTGCAGCATCGTATATTTCATCATACAGCATGCTTCTTTTTCGGGGCGTAAGGCGTTTGGAATCAGTCACGCCGGACACGGAAAAATTCACCGGAAGGATAATCGCTGCGGAAACCACGGGACCCGCCAGGGGACCCCGCCCGGCTTCATCGACCCCTGCCACTCTTACAAAGCCTTCATCAAGGGCCTTTTTTTCATGCAGCCAAAGGGATTGCCTCATCCGGTCGCCATAATCCTTACCATCCATAGGAACGGAGCCGTCCTTGCTTTCGGGCGTATTGCCAGGCCTTATTTCTTGCGCAGCTTCATCCGTGCGGCCTTTTCCTTGAGACCCCTGAGGTAGTATATTTTGGAGCGCCGGACACTTCCTTTTTCAACGACTTCAATCTTGTCAATGGCAGGGGAATTGGTGGGGAAGATCCTCTCCACGCCGATTCCATAGGAAACTTTCCGCACGGTGAAAGATGCATCGGTTGTACCGTTTTTCTTTCTGATGATCGTCCCTTGGAACACCTGCACCCTCTCTTTTTCACCCTCGCGGATCCGGACGTGGACCTTTACGCGGTCGCCGGGTGAAAAGTCTTCCAGGTCCAGACGAAGATGCTCTTTTTCAATCTGCTCAATAACGTTCATGATAACCTCTCAACTGTTTTATCGGCTCCTGTCATGTCGGAAACATAACCGGATCCGTATTTATTATCGTCACCGTAGTTTTGACGACTTCGCAAAAAGTCCAATATCTGCGTTACGCGTGATCCCTCAGAATTTGCGGCTTACGCCTTGTAGACATACACGTACGCTAAGTACGCTGCATTCTTCGGGATCACGCAAGCCTTGATCTTGAACTTTTTTCAAAGCCGTCTAATCGCGAATTATTACGAGTGCATCACAGTTTTAAAATGGCTGTTTGCACATTCAAGCGGCCCTGTCTCCCAGAATCCTGTCAAGCATGATGGATGCGGCCGACCGGACGGACAGATGGTTATATCCGGATATTCCGTAAATGGGTGCAAGTATGTAATCCGCGTTTTCCATGACCGAATCTGCGAGACCCCAGGCCGTTCCCAGTGCAAGCAGGTACGAATAACCTTTATTCCCAGGTGCCTCCAGCATCGCTTTAAACCGGGGGAAGCTGATGCTTCGCCGGTGTTTTACCGCACTGGTGGCAACAATTTTCACCGGCGACCCGAATTGCGTTTCCATATCTAAAACTACATCCCTGATACCGGACATCACCCTTACCAGGTCTAAGGCCTGCCCCCGGTCCGGATTATACGCCGCCCCCACACCCTTTTGCCAGTGTGACACGATTTTGCCGGCCAGCACTTTCTGGTCTTCCAGCGGCGTTACAACGTAGAACCGTTCAATACCGTATGTTTTTGCAGCCCGCGCGATATCGTGTAGATCCAGATTGGTGATCGCCGATGCGATGGTTTCGCCTTTTCTGCCCTTTACAGGGTAATGAACAAGGGCGAGGCTAAGTATTCCCACGGATATATCGACCTATCCTGCTTTTCCGACGCTGCGCTTTATTACCGTTGTTTGCATCGTTCGTCAATCATTCATTTTCACCGGCTTCAGGCCGGATGATGGATTCAATACGCCGGGACCATTGCTGCAAAATACGTTTTTCTTCTGGGGTAAACTCCCTTTTTTCCATAAGATCCGGGCGCTTTAGAAAGGTCCGGACAAGGGAGGATTCGAGCCGCCAGCGTTTTACATCTCCGTGATGCCCGGAAAGAAGCACTTCCGGCACGGACTCCCCTTCAAACAACTGCGGTCGCGTGTAATGTGCATATTCCAGCAAACCGTCTGAAAACGAATCCGATTCCGGGGAATCCTCATTGCCAAGCACGCCCGGAATGAATCGGATGACGGCATCCATAACGACCATGGCGGCCAGTTCCCCGCCGGTTAGAACATAATCGCCAATGGAAAGCTCATCGTCGATATAATTTTCATAAACCCTCTCGTCAACCCCTTCATAACGGCCGCAGACGAAAATAACCCCCCTGCCGTTTGCAAGATCACGCGCTTCCTGCTGGTCAAAGCGTCTCCCCTGGGGTGACAGAAGAATGGTTTTCGACGCCGGGCAGAGGTCCCTGGCGCTGCGGATAGCCCTGACCAGGGGTTCCGGTTTCATCACCATTCCCGATCCACCGCCATAGGGGCGGTCATCCGTAACACGGTGTCTCCCTTCCGCAAAATCCCGGATGTTGATCGCATCAATGGTGATACGGCCGCTTTCAATGGCCCGCCGGATAATGCCATGGGAAGCAAAAGCATCAAACATACCGGGAAAGATCGTTACAACCCTGAAGTCCATCTTTCCCTTTATCCTCTTGAAGACCCCTTACAGGCCTTCCGGCAAATCAACCAGGATACGGCCGCTTTCCATATCGATATCCACAACCACCGAAGCGATCGCCGGGATAAGCGTCTCAGCATCATCACCGGTGACCACAAAAACATCGTTGCTGCCGGTTTCTATCATGGAGGTCACGCGGCCGATATATTGCTGCCCCGTTCCGTACACGTCCAGTCCGATCAGATCGCACCAGTACCAGGTATCGGAATCGGTTTCCGGAAGGGCCGACCGGGAGATGAACAGGCCCGCCCCCACCAGTTTTTCAGCGGCGTTTCGATCCATGATTTCCCGGAAACGGATTCGGAGAATTTTTTTGTGGGGCTTGACGGTACTCACGGTATACGTGGTGTACCAACCATTCTCCTCCAGAAGCATGACGCGATATCCCGGTTCAAAATACGCCATGTCCTCGGCCATCTTAAACACCTTAAGCTCGCCTGTGACACCGAAAACACCTACAATTTTTCCGATCTGAAGAACCCGGCCGGGATCCATTTTGCAGGTCTAATCTTCTACAATTTCTAATACTGTGCGTTTTTTGACCTTGGCGGATGCGGCATTCAATATCGTGCGCATTGCCCTGGCGGTGCGTCCCTGTTTTCCGATGACTTTCCCCAGGTCTTCCTTTGCAACCTTGAGTTCGAGTACGGACGTCTGATCTCCTTCAACCTCCGTAACCGCAACTTCTTCTGGATTGTCCACGAGCGCCTTTGCAATGTAAGTAATCAGCTCTTTCATAGATACATCTCCTTTAAATGGCTGCTGGGAAATTTCGGAACAAGTCCGGGGTCAAAAAAACAAACGCATATCGTTTCACATGCTGCTATGCGGAAGGTGCCGCAGATTTCCCGAAACCCTCTTTTTTCAGGAGGCTGTTCACCGTATCGGTAGGAATGGCTCCTTTTTCCATCCAATAGGTGATACGGTCTGTTTTCAGGGTGACCTGCGCCGGATCCACCATCGGGTTATAGGTTCCTACGTTTTCAAGAAAACGGCCTTCCCTGGGATACCGGCTGTCTGCCACAACAATTCGGTAAAAAGGCTTTTTCTTTGCACCATGTCTTGCCAGTCTTATTTTTACTGCCATTTACTGATCTCTCCTTGGTTAGAACGGCATCATGCCGCGTGGCATTCCGCGCATTTTGCCGCCCTTGTTGATTTTTTTTACCATTTTCATAACCTGGGTGTAATTCTTCAAAAGCTTGTTGACATCCTGGACATTGGTTCCGCTGCCGCTTGCGATTCTTTTTCTGCGGCTGCCGTTGATGATGTTGTGCTGGCGGCGTTCGGCCGGCGTCATTGAATTAATGATCGCCTCGATCCGCACAAGCTCTCTGTCATCGATATTGACATTGTTCAAATGCTTGCTTTTACCGATACCGGGTATCATTTTCAGCAGATCGGTAATCGAACCCATCTTGCGAACCGATGCCATCTGGTCGCGAAAGTCCTCAAGGGTAAATTCGTTTTTCCGGAGTTTTTGCTCCAGCGCCGCTGCATCTTTTTCATCGACGACGCTCTGGGCTTTTTCGATGAACGACAGCATATCCCCCATATCAAGGATACGGGATGCCATCCGGTCGGGGTGAAATTTTTCCAGGGCGCTGGATTTCTCGCCAACGCCAACAAATTTGATCGGTTTTCCGGTCACCGCCTTGATGGACAGGGCCGCTCCGCCCCTGGCATCACCATCCATCTTGGTTAAAACCACACCGCCGATATCGAGTTTTTCGTCAAAGGAACGGGCGATGTTCACCGCATCCTGACCGGTCATGGCATCGGCAACCAGAAGGATATCCGAGGGGTTGACCGTCTTTTTAATCTCTACGAGCTCGTCCATGAGCTCTTCATCCACGTGCAGTCTGCCTGCCGTGTCATAGATCAGCGTGTCACAGCCCTCGCTCAGGGCGGCCTTTTTGGCAAGCCTGGCGATATTGACGGGCTTCATGTCCGTGCTGGAGTCAAAAACGGGAACAGAAAGCTGCCCGCCAAGCTTTTTCAGCTGGTCGATGGCTGCCGGCCGGTATACGTCCACCGGTACCAGATAGGGCTTGCGCCCCTCCTTGCGCAGAAAAACGGCCAGCTTCCCGGCAGTCGTGGTTTTACCGGAGCCCTGAAGTCCAACCAGCATCAGTGATGCCGGTGCCTGACCGGACAGGTCCAGGTCTTCGTTTCTGGACCCCATGAGGTCGGTAAGCTCCTCGTTCACGATCTTGATCACCTGCTGCGCAGGTGTAAGGCTGGACAAAACCTCCTGCCCGATCGCCCTTTCCTTTATGCCGGCAATGAGCTGTTTAACCACCTTGTAATGGGCATCGGCTTCCAGAAGCGCCATGCGGACTTCCCGCAGGCCTTCCTCGATGTTTGCCTCGTTTAGCTTGCCGTGCCCCTTGAGCTTTTTAAACGCACTGTTGAGCTTGTCACTTAAATTTTCGAACATAATGGTATGGCTACTTTATATCATCCGGATTAACAGGCTGTTAAAAGAATCTTGCAAGATTAATATTTCCGCATTGTCATGTCAAGTATAATGATTTAATATTACCTATTGTAGTATGCTTTGCCCTTTCCGGCAATGAAAAAACACGCTGCAAGGACATAAAAAACAATATCATACGCGGATTTTCCATTGACGCTTCATTATCCGGATATAAATAACATACCATCGGTTTCTCATCAAACGGAAAGCACGGATATCACTGAACTGACCCGTGATCAACTATCAGCCTGGTTTGAGGAAAACGGCATGCGATCCTTTCGCGCAGACCAGGTAATGCGTTGGATTTACCTCAGAAAGGCCGCATCATTTGATGAAATGACCAATATCGGGAAGGCTGTGAGAGACAAATTGTCACACCGATTCACGATTCGTCCGCTTACCCTGACCGATGAACGAAAGGCAGAAGACGGTACACGCAAACTCTCATTTGCCCTGAGGGATGACAGACGCATCGAAACCGTTCTGATCGGCGAAAAAGACCATTATACCCTCTGCATCTCGACCCAGGCAGGCTGCGCCATGGGGTGCACCTTCTGCATGACGGCGAAAAACGGGCTTGCCAGGAATCTTACCCCCGGCGAAATCATCGGCCAGGTCATGGCAGCCCGAAACATGTGCCCCGAAGACAGGCCGCTGACGAACATCGTGCTCATGGGTATGGGCGAGCCCCTTGCCAATTACGAAAACGTCATGCAGGCAATAGATATTATCACCGATGCGGATAACGGCCTGAAATTCGCTTCACGAAGGATCACGCTGTCCACCGCGGGCATAGTCCCGAAAATCGCTCTTCTTGGGGGAAAAAGTATAAGACTGGCCGTCTCGCTCAATGCGCCGGACAACGTTACCCGCAGCATGCTCATGCCCGTCAACAGGACATATCCCATCGAAATGCTCCTTGATGCCTGCAAGGCATACACCCGCGTACATCGCGACCGGATAACATTTGAATACATTTTGATCAAAGACGTCAACGACTCGCCCGATCATGCCAGAAAGCTGGCAAAACTGCTTGCGCCCATACGGGGAAAAGTCAACCTCATCCCTTACAATCCCCACGAGGGGTCCCCCTACAGCCGCCCTGACATACCGGCTATCTTGACCTTTCATACCATCCTGATTGAAAAGCATTACACGGCGATGGTCCGCTGGAGCAAGGGGGAGGATATCTCCGCCGCCTGCGGGCAGCTGGCGGACAGAAAAAACCAGGGATAATTATTTTCAGGCGGCTTTCTGAAAAATATCGTTCATGCGCCGTAGGCCTTGTAGCATTTCCTGCAGAAGCGGGGCACCGGGTGATCCGCCAGCACGCAGTCAATTTCCCGGAGATAATCCTGCAGCGCAAACATGGAGTGTATGCTTGTCCGGTTCACAGACAGGTTGTTGTATGCCTGCATGCGGTTTTGATAATCAAGCCGGAAACGGCGGTATTCCTTTTTTCCCCAGATTTCATCGATGTCTTCTGTTGCCAGGGATCCAAACAGAAGCGGCGACGTTGGCACTTCTTCTCCTGAAAAATAACGGCAATAATCACTCCGGCCCATCACGCTTGCATAGGCACATGGGGCGACATCGCCGTGGACGTTTACAAAAAACTGTTTCACCGGGTTGAGTTCGCAACACAGGATTTCATCCGAGAGTTTCAGGGGGTAGACGTTTAAGCGGAATTTCAATTGGTTTGCCAAAATCTGCGCTTCGTCGATGGCGTGTTGAAAATCCCTGTCCGGCACATCGAACCCGAATATCGTGCTGTCGTCTTCTTTCTTGGTTACCGGGCAGTCCAGGTTGGGCGTCACAAGCCGGTCAACGCCAATTTCATGCGCTTTTCTGACCATTTTCGACAGATCCACAATTGAATTGCGGGTAAGCATATAGGAAAGATGCACCACCGGTTCTTTCAGATTGGCCCTCTTTTTCGCCTCCACAAGATTTGCCACGTTGCCTAAAAGGGCATCAAAACTCGACCCCACGCGTATGGCATCATGTACCGAAGCATCGGCGCCGGCCATGGAAACGGTTACGTGCTGCATGGGAAGTCGCAGAATTTCGGCAATAGCCGTTTCATGCAGAAGAGATCCGTTGGTGGTAAAAGCGACCCGGGCATTTTTCTGCCGGACAAGGGCGGCCATATCAAAAATACGGGGATGCAGCAGGGGCTCCCCCCACCCCTGGAGATGAACCAGTTCCAGTTTCGGAAAAAATGCCGATAATTTTTCAAACAGATCCCATGAAAAATCCCGGTTTTTTTCGCCGGAATAATAGGTCCGCGGGCACATCGTACATTTGAAGTTGCATCGGGTGGTCACCTCGACCTGTGCAACAGCCGGACCCATAAGAGGTGCCGTCTCCCCCCGTTTTTTCCGTTGCGCCTCTTTTTCAGGGTTTTCCCCGAAAAGAGTTCTGAAAATCCGTTTCAACCGGCATTCTCCTTACCATGTTAACGGTTCAATTTCCTCTAAACGGGGGATAGTATTGCGTTCCGCAACTGTGAGAACCTGGCGACCGCTCTATGGCTCGATCCGCCGCGTCCTGAAAACTCATCCCGCCGATGGCGTGACTCAAACAATTCAGGCCGCCTGGCGTATCTTCGCCATAAGCGGTCTGCCATGTCCTCCCAATGTTGCTTTCACGCAACACCATCCCCCGTTCATAAGGAAATTGATCATTTTACAATTCTTTGCATGTATCAATAGACATGATGATCAAGAGGACCCCGTAGGGGCACCCCTTGCGGGTGCCCTGATTCCGGGCACCCGCAAGGGGTGCCCCTACGGGGTCATATGCTGCGGAAATATTTATCGTGTCTATACAAAAATCCAAAATTAGTATGTGTGCCAAAACCGATTTCGATTACGATTGCGATTTCGAAAAAACAAGATGCCAACACAGAAAACACCATTGTTGCGATCTATAAAATGACCAATTTCATTTGGGGGTGGGGGGTTGCTGCCCGTGGGCGACATTGGGAGTGATTGTCGATCGCTCTTGGCGAAGTGGAGCAAAAAATCCTGCATTGGTTTTGATTGCAGGATGTTGTGAAATGAGCCATAGAGCGATCCCAATCGCTCACAGTCGCCAAGGAAAGCACCCCACACCCCCAAATGAAATTGAACCTTATTTCTCCTTTTCTTATATTTTCTTATATTTCTTTATATCCGTATGCTTTGCGCCTTTTACGGTTGAGCGGTTTTGTTTTTTCCGCATCGGCATCGGGGCAAACTTCTTCACGGCCTTTTCAAAGCGCAAATACGCGTCATCACCGGGGATTGGCGAGTACCGCAGCATGATGTACAAATCCGTGATTTCGCGCACAAAAGATTCCAGGTCAGGCCGGGTGCAAGAGGCTTTTTCGGCAAATTCGACCGGACCTTCTCCGGGCCGCTTTTCAACACCCGCGCGGGACATCTTCTGTAAAAACTGCTTATAGCGTTTTTTCACGTTATCGGGAAGTTCCGTTTTTCCGCGCAACTGGAGGAAAAGATAGGCACCGATAAACAGAAAAACCGAAAAAATACCTGCCATGAGAAGCAACAGCGGCCCGGTAAGGTAGGAATAGGATATCCCAAGCCGTTCGAGAAACGCTTTTTGCTGTTCGTATGAATACCCTTCAAACCAGGCTTGCCAGTTCTTTGAAAACGCGTCCCACCCATACCTGGCCTGACGGATAAAAGCGGAAAACGGCGCCAGGTATTTGTCCGCAAAACCCGCAAGCTCACCGGGGGCGAGACCGCCTTCCGGACCGGAGGCGATTCTGCCGGGTGAAACGACATTGGTCGGATCGACCCGGAGCCAGCCTCTATCCTGATCCCACACTTCGGTCCACGCATGGGCATAAGACTGGCGGACGATAAGGTAGTTGCCGTATGGATTGATCTCTCCGCCCTGGTAGCCGCCAACAACTCTGGCCGGAACACCGGCGGATCGCATCAAAAAAGCAAAGGCCGATGCATAGTGTTCGCAATACCCGCGACGGGACTCAAAAAGAAAATCGTCCACCGGATTTCTCCCGGCCAGAGGGGGCGTCAATGTATATACAAAATCATGGTCCCTGAAATAATTCAGCACGCTATTGACGATATCCGCCGTGTCGGTTTTATTGGCAGACAAACGCTTGGCAAGCGTCCTGCTTTCCGGGTTGCCGGACACGGGGAGCCGGATGTATGCATCTCCCGGAAAATCCGTTTCACCCGTATGATCCCTTATATCGGATTTCATTTCATACCGCATCGTACGAGAAACAGGGCTCTGGGATGTAACGGTAAAATCATCGTGCATTCTGCCGGAATCCGGTATCTGTACCGGGAAGTCCATGGCAAATAGCCAGCGACTGTGGTGTGGTTCCAGTGTCACCCGGTACGTTGACGCATGATCAGCCATTCCCGCGGGATCCGCTGCTTCACGCAGTCTTCTTTCGTAACGCCAGGAAGTCCCGTCGAAATGAACGAAAACAATGCCCCGCCAGTAAAGATGATGAACATCCGGAATATCCGCTTCGAATTCCACCCGGAAGGCAACCGAGTTGTCTTCCACCAGGCGGGAAACCCCTCCCGGTCTCAACGTTTCTGAAAAACCGGTAATCCCGCTGCCCGAACGGGTAAATCCCACAAGGCTCCCTTCCATTCTCGGGAAAAGAAAAAAAAGGGCCAGCATGACCGGCACCGCCTGGGCCAGGATGATTGCGCTCAAGCGGAATTGATCCCGGAGGCGGCCTTCAGGATCGTTGATATGAACCAGGACCGCTGTGGTGACAAGCACGGATATAAACATGTACACGGCAGCCAGGAGGGTTTCTGACTGCAAAAGGCTTGTGATAACAATAAAATAGGCCAGAAAGACAGTGATCATCCTGTCCCGGTGCGTCGATATTTCAAGCGGCTTTATTGCCGCCATCAGCGCCAGAAGACTGATATAGGCGCTTGCATCAATCCGGATGCGATAGGTAAGAAGCAGCCCGACGATGCCGATTACGGCAAGCAGGTTCCGTACCAGACGGCCCGGAGGCGGGCGATTGTACTTCATGCAAACCAGCACATAGGCCCACATGAATGCGCACCAAACGACAACCCACAGGGGAAGGTCTGTCAAATGGGGGAGCATGGCGACAAAAAGCGCCAGAAGTATGGACGGAATATATTCCTTCTTGTCATCCATTGGAATCGTCTTCTGTAAAAACCGCCAAGGCTTTTAAACATTGATGCATGTGGGCGTCTCCACTTCCCGGGGATATGGTTTTCCCCGGAAGCACAAGGCCGTATTGCATGTTTTCCCTGTTTGCCTGAAGAATCATGCTGCATAGCTTCGACAAACGGGCTTCCGTGTCACTGGCCGGTATTTTTCTGAAATCGAAGACAAGGGTAGATCGCCTCGCTGCGCCATCAAAATCCTTTGTAAAAACGCCCTGCCCTCGCGAAAGCGCTTTCCATGCAATGTGTCGGAACGAATCTCCGGGCTGGTAGGGTTTCAATCCGCTGTAATCCTCTGCCCCGGAAACGAAACCTCGCTTCCGATCGGTTTTTCCGGGATGTTGATCGGAAGGTATCATCGCACCGGTCATCGGGGCAGGATATACAATGCAATCCTTTTCCGGGTGGAACACCGTCCATGCACTGAAAAGTCCAAGGGGGTAGACCGTGGACACGGTAAAGGACCCGGGGCGCAAACGCCCCCGGCGAAGCGTCGGCACCGCTGCAGAAACCGTTTCATGGTCATTGACTTTGAAGTCTTTTGATGCGCTCTGCCTTTTGTCGGCAAATACGGAAATGGCTTTCCTGACATGACGTCCTGTGCGCAGGGAGATATTGAACACGGCATCGTGTCCTGCAAAAACAGGGCCTGCAGTCACTGACAGCACCTGAAGTCCAAGGATGTTCCGGTAGGTATGGATCATGGAAACAAGGGAAATGCCGCCCAGCAGAAAAACAAGCATAAAGCCGAGATTATTATTGTAGTTGATGGAACCGGCGAGCATGGCGATCAAAACCATGATAAAGACAATACCATGACGGGTTGGAAATATATAGACCCGTTGACGGTCAAGCACCATGGGAAGGATTGACCGTTTTTTGGACCTGAAAACCATAGCAGCACTTTTTCCCTTATTATACCGGAACCGGGACTTCTGAAAAAAGGGTCATCAGGCGGGCTTCCTGGATTTCCATTCGATCGTTTCTGCTGCGAAGCCTGTGTCCGGCTACCTGAAAAAGCACCTTTTTCAAATCTTCCGGTACAGCATATTCCCTGCCGTGCATGTACGCCCATGAACGGGCAGCCATGGCAAGGGCAATGCCCGCCCTTGGAGAAAGCCCGATATGAAAATGAGGCGAATTGCGCGTATAATGAACAATATTCTGAAGGTACTCGAGAAAAGTGTCCGACAGATGCACCGCGCTGATCTTTTCCTGTATTTCTGTCACATCCTCCTTGGTCATGCACGGTTTTATTCCGGAGAGTTTCTTTTGCGTACCGCCCCCCTGGAGAATCGCTTTTTCAGCGCTGCGGCCCGGATACCCCACATTAATGCGCATCAGGAAGCGGTCCATCTGAGACTCCGGAAGCGGGAATGTGCCGGCATATTCAAGGGGATTTTGCGTGGCGATAACGAAAAAAGGAGGGATTAATCTGCGGGTTTCCCCTTCCACGGTTACCTGCCCCTCTTCCATGGCCTCAAGAAGCGCGCTCTGGGTTTTGGGCATTCCCCGGTTGATTTCATCCACAAGAAGAACCTGGGTGAATATGGGACCGGGATGAAAAGAGAAGCTCCCCGCGTTCTGGTCAAAAATGGAAACACCCAGGATGTCTCCCGGAAGCATGTCCGAGGTGAACTGGACCCGCTGAAATGCAAGACCCAGACACCTGGCAAGCGCTTTGGCGAGCGTGGTTTTTCCAATGCCGGGCCGGTCCTCGATCAACAGATGCCCCCCGGCAAAAAGACACGCCAACGCCAGCCGGATCTGCGGCTTTTTTCCGAGAATCACACCGCTGACTCGCTCGACAATATGTTCAAACCGCTCAGTCGTCATTTTTGATGCTGCGCCCCTTTTTCAGACCCTCGGCAAAATCAAGCATCCGACGGATCGGAACCACCGCCTGCTCGCGTATTGCAGGTTCGATAAAAATTTCATTTTTACCTGTTTTCAGGCTTTCAGCAAGACTCTGCAGGCTGTTTAACCCCATCCACGGACATTCCGCACAGGCCTGGCATGTTGCCCCCTCGCCTACCGTGGGCGCTTCAATGAGCATTTTATCCGGAGCCGCCTGCCGCATCTTGTAAAAAATCCCTTTGTCCGTTGCCACGATGAATTTCCGGTTGGGCATGGTGGATACCGCATTGATCAACGCGGTTGTAGAGCCCACGACATCGGCCTGTTGGATGATGCTTTCCGGGGATTCCGGGTGGACCAAAATCGCCGCATCCGGATGCAGTTTCGCAAGCCTGAAAAGGGCAACAGACTTAAATTCTTCGTGTACCACGCAGGAACCGGGCCATAACAGCATATCTGCGCCCGTGGCCTGCTGCAGGTAACTTCCCAGGTGCTTGTCCGGTGCCCAGAGAATTTTTTCCCCCCGCGCGGCGAGGTGCTTTATAAGCGGCACCGCAATACCGGATGTCACCACCCAATCGGCCCTCGCTTTCACCCGCGCACTGGTGTTTGCGTAAACCACCACCGTATAACCCGGATGCTGGTCACAGAAATCAATAAACGGTTGCGCGGGGCAGGCCTCGTCCAGGCTGCACGTGGCTGAAAAATCGGGCATGATAACCCTTTTTTCAGGATTCAGGATCTTGGCCGTCTCTCCCATGAACCGTACACCTGCGACAACCAGGGTCCGGGCTTTTTGACGGGTCCCGAACCTGGCCATTTCCAGGGAATCCGCTACACATCCGCCTGTCTCTTCCGCAAGCGCCTGAAGATCGGCATGGGTATAATAATGCGCCACCAGAACACCGTTCTGCTCTGCCAGCATGGCTGTAATATCCCTGATGAGGCCGTCTTTTTCAGCATCGGAAAGCGAAGGCCAAAACGGATGATCGGGCACGTGAATCGATGTAATGTCCGGAAACTGATCCGGCTCGTATTTGGATAAAGACATTGTTCTCTCGCTGTTTTATCGTTCTGGTTTTTCCGGGGGTAGCCGATATGAACAAAGTAAGACCCCCCCGTGACAATGACAACCCCGGAAAACTGGTTTATGGTTGAACAAAACTCCCTGTTGATTTTCTATGGTAACACGATAGATGGCGCAAAATAAAACGGCCTGGAAAAAAATTTCGGGAATTTTTATTTGTATCGTCCCGGCATGGGGTTTATATTTAGTTCATATTCAGTAGAATCTATCTCAACATTGTCTTATGGCCCAATATCTTTGGCGGCGTCTTATTTCAAACTGCAGACAAACTCTATGTCTGCGGTTTGAAATAAGACGCCGCCGCGATCTTGAACCGAAATCCGAATGTTTTGATGGGTTCTACCACCGTAACGCGAAACACTCACTTGAAGGAGGAAACAGATGACATCTCATAGCAGTACGACACCACAGCATTGCCCGGGCTTTCAGTCTTTCAAAAGCCTGAGCGCATTTACATGCAAATGCCCGGAATGCGGTGCAGAAATCGAAATTTTCTCGGATGAATTTGATCGCCCGCATAAATGTCCGGATTGCAATAAGTCCGTTGATTTCACCCAATGCAGCATCGAAGGAACCGGCGGAAGCAAGGAACCGCGATAACAGGGGTTTACAAAAAATCAATCCGGTGCAGACAGCAGCATAAAAGGCACGGGGAATCCACATAATGGTTTCCCCGTGCTTTTTTCAGCCGCGTTTATTCCGTTGGCGTTTTGTTTGAATGATTCTTGTAAAGCGGTGACATGTCTCGAAGTGTTTTGAGGGATTCGGCAAGCGACGCGAGAAACCGGTCGATATCCTCCCGGGTGTTATCTATCCCCCAGGAAAGAACAACCGTCCCCTGTGCATCTGCATGACTCAGGCCCAACGACATCAAAACATGCGAAGCCCTGAGAGAACCCGTTGCGCAGGCGGACTTTGTGGAAACCGCAACATCGTCACCATCCAACATGAGCATCACGCTTTCCCCTTCGATGTACTTAAGGGAGACATTCAGCAGGTCTGGCAGGCTGTATGAAAGATTTGTATTGATAAGGTATTCATCAATATAATTCGGGAGACTCTCAAGAATATACTTTTTGAGCTCCAGAAGATGCGTCCTGCGTGCATCCATATCCTTTACCGCAAACTCCGCTGCTTTTCCCATCCCAATGATGCCAATCAGATTTTCCGTTCCCCCTCTTTTGTTATGCTCCTGAACGCCCCCTTCAAGAAGAGGGAAAATGCGGGTCCCTTTTCTTACATACAATCCGCCGACACCGTGAGGGCCATAAAAACGGTTGGATCCGAAACTGAGCAGATCGACGTTCAGCTCATCCACATCAACGGGCACGACGCCGACCGAATCGACCGCATCGCTGTGGAAAAGCACTTTCTTTTCCCGGGCGATTGCCCCGATTTCCTTTATGGGTTGAATGGTGCCGGTTTCATTATTGCTGTGCATCACTGAAATCAGAAACGTTTTGTCCGTGATAGCTTTGCCCACGTCGTCCGGATCAACCCTTCCCGTTTCATCCACCGGCAGCGACGTCACCTTGAATCCTTCGCTGGATAGTCGCTTCAGGCTTCGAATCACCGCATTGTGCTCGATATTCGTGGTTATGATGTGGTTTCCCTTGTTTCGGTTGGCCAGTGCGGTGCCTTTTATGGCATGGTTAACCGATTCCGTTCCCCCCGAGGTAAAAACGATTTCCTTGCTATCCGCGGCGCCCACAAGCCTCCGGACGCTTTCCCGGGCGGCCTCCATTCGCTCCGCCGCCGCTTCCCCGGCCTGGTGCTGGCTCGACGGATTGTGAAGATCGCTGTTGATCGCGTCGATCATGATCTCCTTTACCTCCGGCAGCAAAGGAGAAGCGGAAATATGGTCAAGATTGATCAGGTTCAATTACACCACCTCTTTTATTTTTTTTAATGTTCTTCATCAAGATTGCGCTGACATGCCTCACAAAAAGTGGAAGTCTCGGCCAATTCAACATCGCAGTAAGGACAGTAGCAATGAGACTCCTTTTCGTGCTCGTGATCTTCCTTTCTTGCAGGACCGCTTCGCTTAACGCCCGCCTTTCTATCCTCGTAATCCTGAATGGCCATGTGCAAAGCGTCCGCACCCAGGTTGGAGCAGTGCATCTTGTTCTTGGGCAGTCCTTCGAGTGCCGCAGCCACATCCTTGTTAGAAATGTTTTTGGCTTCCTTGATGCTCTTTCCTATGGCAAGTTCCGTCAGCATGCTGGAAACGGCAATGGCCGAACCGCAGCCGAACGTCTGGAACTTGATATCGTCTATTTTTTCATCCTTTATTTTTAAATAGATCGTCATCATGTCGCCGCAAAGAGGGTTTCCCACCTCGCCCATACCATCGGGCTCCTCTATTACACCGACATTTCTCGGATTCTTGAAATGATCCATGACCGTTTTATTATACATTTTCTCCTCCTCCGTATATTGCATCATTTGCGGAAAAAAATCTGGTTTGACCGGCCAACCATTCAACACGTTCCCGCCGGATTTGTCCGCCGGAAACGGATCCGGAATATGCTGCGGATGTGCCGGGCCTGCCATGACTTTTCCACGGTTATATTGTTTTACTGAACAAACATTAATTATATGCAGTTACATCCACTTTGACAAGCACAAAAACATGGCAAACCACCATGGCCCAAACAGATCTGCTCTTATCCCGAGCGCCTTCGGGCAACACCGCCTTCCGGGGAAATTGTCCTTCCTCCCCGGTCACGTTGCTTACCGGTGTACCTGGGGCTGAATATATGCTATAAGAATCTTCAAAAAAACAGAAACCGGATACCGGATAAACGACCGTTGGATGGCCTGTTTACCATCACGTAGACATCGACAGGAAAAGCGCATATGTCTCTCAGGCTCGTTATCTTTTTAGCGTCGATCGTGCTGATCATTTTCAGCATGCACCTGCTTTTCTTTAAAAGCATTATGAGCTTCTTCAGCATTACCAAGCCGCTTCACAAGGCAGCCCTGTATGCCGCAATGGCAGCGCTGACCATGGTTGTGATCACCGCCTTCCTGTCAGCGCGAACCTATGATGCCTGGTGGGTTTCTGGATATTACCGGATCGCAGCCACATGGCTTGGTTTTCTGGTTCATTTCCTGGTGGCGATTATGGCTGTATGGATCGCGGGCATGGCGGCTCACTATGCAAAACTCCCGATAGAACGCAATGCCATTGCCACAATCTTTCTTCTTGCGGCCTGTATATACAGCACCTATGGCATTTTCAATGCCTTTACCCCGAGGGCGCGTGAAATCCCAGTTTATCTCGACAACGTCCCGGCTGCATGGGAAAACAGCAAAATCGTGCATTTGTCGGATATCCACCTGGGACGCGTACATGGAAAAACGTTTACCGAAAAACTGGTGCGTCAAGTGAACCGGATAAATCCGGACATTGTTGTAATCACCGGCGATATTTTTGACGGCTTGGGCGGGAAGTGGCACGGTTATCTGGCCCCCATACTCGACGGCATAACAGCGCAAAAAGGCGTATTTTATGTAACCGGCAACCATGAAGGATACATCGGGGAACACCGATCCATTCAGATGCTCAACAAAACGACGATGACCCGGCTCGATAACGAACTCATCGAAATAGACGGTCTTGAAATCATGGGGATCAGTTATCCCGGCATCCGTTCCATGGAGGAAATCGCAGGTCTTCCGGAAGGCGGGGAAAAAGGGGATACCGCTCGCATTCTGCTTTTCCACACGCCCACCAGTATCATCCGGAACGAAGGTGACAGCATGGACCGCCACTTCAGCACGTACTGGATGCCGGACACGTCATTTTCATGCAACCGAAAACTCAATATCGACCTTCAACTTTCCGGACACACCCATCACGGCCAGATATTTCCTGCGAACCTGTTGACCAGGCTCCTTTACAAGGGGTTTGACTACGGCCTGAACAAGTCCGGAAGCATTTATGTTTACACGACATCCGGCGCCGGTACGTGGGGCCCTCCCATGAGGACGGCCACCATATCGGAAATCGCCGTGATCCGGCTCAAAAAAAAATAGTGTCACAGCAAACCAACACGCAAGGGAGAGACCAATGAACATTGACTTGCCATGGGGAAACGAGTTTCTGTCCATCAGGCTGCCGGACACGTGGGAGGTACACCTGCCTGAACGGCTTGACATTTCAGGCGGCGCCACTCCGGATGAAGCGGGAATCGTCTTGCGTGCGCTTCAAAATCCCACAGGCGCGCAAAAACTTTCTGAAATGCCGTTGGCAGACAAAAAAATTCTGATCATTGTGGATGACAATACCCGACCAACGCCTGCAGCCCGCTTTTTTCATCTTGTCCTGTCAGAATTGAACGCCGGCGGTGCAGGCATGGAAAACGTCACCGCCATTACGGCCCTTGGGATCCATACTCCCATGAGTGAGGCGGAAATGGCGGAAAAAATCGGAAGGGAGAATTTAAAAAAAATATCGTGGCGAAACCATGACGCATTCGATTCGGAAGAAAACCACGATTTCGGCACAACACGCCGGGGAACGCCTGTTATACTGAATAAACAAACCGCCGAAAGCGATCTGATCATCATGATCGGCATGATCGAACCGCACCTTTGGGCCGGGTTCGGCGGCGGGCTCAAAAATCTGTTTCCCGGGGTTGCCGCAGTCTCCGCCATCGGCCACCACCATTCCATGATTTCAGAGCCGCCTTACTGGTTCAACAGGGTGGGCGCCGATCCGGCGGAAAACCTTTTCCGGCAAGATATCGAAGAAATGAGAGAGCGGATACCTGCCGATATGTTCATCGTGAACGTGCTTTTGGATGAGAAGCAGCGCATTACCGCGGCATATGCCGGAGATCCGGTGAAAGCGCACAGGAAGGGAATCGAATACAACCGCAGAAAAGCGGGTATACCCATCAACGGCCAAATGGATGCGGTGATTGTCAATTCCCAACCCATGAATTTCAATTTTAAGCAATCCATGAAATGCGTGGGGAATGCCCTGCCTGCACTGAAACCGGGAGGCGTGGTGATGGCATTTTTAAAAGCGGAACGGGGCCTGGATGACATCCCGCTTCCGGACAAACCGCCGCCGCTTTTCGTTTTGAAGACCATTTTAAAAGGCATCGGCAAATCGCGTGTCATGGGATTTTTGAACATTGTCAAAAAGGGACTCGACGTTGAACAGAAATTTTTGACCTATTATTCAATGCGTCTGATACGCGAATACAATATTTTCTGCTATGTTCCCTCCCTTTCCGAAAAAGAGATCCGGCATCTTGGTTTTTTCAAAAACTGCGGATCCCCTGATGAAGTCATCGAAAAAGGCGGCCGGAAACTGCCCGGAAATGCACGGGTTGCGGTTTTCCCGGACGGCGGTGCGACATTTCCCGTCATGGAACCGACCGATGATCAGCAGTCATAAAAAATGACTGCATAGGTAAAGAAGGAGCAGGTATCATTGCGGCGCCAGAACAATAGCGGTGCGTGTGGGGAGGTACAGCTGCAGATAATTGCCGCCTGTTGCATGATCCTTCATGGTAAAATGAAATTTGCCCGGCGCCAGCCGGCAGTGGCCGCCAAAATCGGCGTCGTCCGAATCAAGCAGGTGCCTGTATTTTCCCGGGGGTGCGTAAATAGAATAATCTGTAAAAGATGTGGTCGGGTGAAAATTAAAGACAAACACATGTTGTTTTCGTTCAAAAGCAACAACATTGTCCTGCTCGTTTATGCAGAGCAGGTTCGGACGCGGATCTTCGGGAATCTTCAGTCTTTTGGCAATATCAATCATTTTTCGGTCAAAATTTCCGAGATACTGATATTTCAGTTCGCCGTTGTCCACGAGTGACCATTGCCTGCGGGCATACCTGCAGGACCAGTTGTTTTCCTTCCTGGGAAAATCAATCCACTCCGGGTGGCCGAATTCATTCCCCATGAAATTGAGGTACCCGTGCCCCGCCGCAGCCAGCGTGATCAGGCGGATCATTTTATGAAGCGCGATCGCCCGGTCCACGTCCATATCCGGGTCGTCCTTGTGCATGTGATCGTACATGCGCGATCCCGCCAGCCGGAATATAATGGTCTGGTCCCCCACCAGCGCCTGGTCATGGGACTCCGCATAACTGATGGTTTTTTCCTCCGACCGCCGATTGTTCAGCTCATGCCACAGTTGCCCTATGGGCCATTCTTCGTCCTGATATCCCTTGATGACACGGATCCAGTAATCCGGAACGCCCATCGCAAAACGGAAATCAAACCCGATACCCCCCTGCTCCAGGGGGAGCGCAAGCCCCGGCATGCCGCTCATATCCTCGGCGATGGTAACGGCCCCTGGCTTGACTTCTTTTATCACCTGGTTTGCAAGGGCCAGGTAGACGAGGGCGTCCATATCGACGGAACCGTTAAAATAATCATCGTAGGAAACAAACGCCTTTCCCAGTCCGTGATGCAAATACATCATGCTGGTGATGCCGTCAAACCGGAACCCGTCAAACCCGTATTCATCCAACCAGTATCGACAGTTGGACAAAAGAAAATGAAGCACCTGTATTTTTCCGTAATCGAATAGCCGCGTCCCCCATGCATCGTGGGTTCCCCGTTCACCGCCGTGAAAATACTGGTATGTGGTTCCGTCCAATCGAGAAAGCCCCTCGACTTCATTGACAACCGCGTGCGAGTGGACGATATCCATGACCACGGCCAAGCCGGCCCCGTGGGCAGCGTCCACCAGGGCCTTTAACTCATCGGGCGTACCGAACCGTGATGACGGAGCGAAAAAACTCGACACCTGGTAACCAAAAGAACCATAATATGGATGTTCCTGTACGGCCATGAGCTGAAGGACATTGTATCCGGCTTCCTTAATACGGGGGATCACCTTTTCGGCAAACTCGGCGTAGGTGCCGACTTTCTCCTCCTCCTGCGCCATGCCCACATGGGCTTCGTAGATATAGAGCGGCCCTTCCGGCGCTTTGAAATCCGTCACCTTCCACTCATAGGGCTTTTCCGGATGCCAGACCTGTGCATTGAAAATCTTCGTATCCGGATCCTGGACAACGCGCCGGGCATAGGATGGAATCCGGTCGCCGCTTCTGCCATGCCAGTGTACGCGGAGTCGGTATAAATCCCCATGGGAAAAAACCCGGGGCGGAAGCCATATTTCCCACTTCCCGGTTTCCGCATCCTTCTGGAGTGAATATGCCGCGTCTTCCTGCCAACCCGTAACATCGCCGATAAGAAAAACAGCCTCGGCATTGGGGGCCCATTCCCGGAAAACCCACTGCCCTTTTTCAAAATGAAGGCCATAATGTTTATGTCCGAATGCCACATCGGAAAGCATCCTCTCTTTTCCGGTCAACGTTTGTTCCGTACTCCGGATGCGTTCCAGCCGTTTTCTGTACATATGGGCATAGGGTTTGAGATAGGGATCCTTCTCAAACAGCCGTGCCATTGTTTTCTCCATGATTGACTCTTTATCGTCTGCCATTGTGATCAACACCCCCGACAATAATATAACGGATTGGCTTTTTTTCCCCGGATCAAACGCTACACATTTGAAACCAAGGGCCTCTGCAGCATTTTTTCATACAGTTCAATATATCTGCGGGCCGTCACCTCATGGTTGAACATTGCCGCGCTTTCCGACATAACCCTTGCGATCTGGGGGTTTTTTACCTCCGGTGCAAGGGCGTAAAACGCCATGGCCTGGTCGATCGCCCAGAAAAGACCGTATGCGTCGAAAATCTCAAACAGAAAGCCGTTGCCGATACCCCGGCCGACATCCATGTGCACCACCGTATCATGGATACCACCCGTATCATGCGCCACGGGCAAGGCCCCATATCGGGGGGCAATCATCTGGCTAAGGCCACACGGCTCGAAAGAAGACGGCATGAGGATAAAATCCGCGGCTGCATATGCCTTGCGCGAGAGGGATTCGTCGAAATCATATACGGCAACCCGTTTTTTAAGGCCGTGAAACTCTTTGATGGCATTAAAATGCTGCTTGAAAACACCGCTCGAAACAAAAACCACCTGCAAATTCTGCGAGGCGTATTTCGATACAACAAGATACAATATATCGGCAAGGAGCTGGCATCCCTTCTGAACAGGATCGAGGCGCGACGGCCAGAAAAACAAAGGGGCATCCTCGTCCTCGGCCAGGCCGAGACGATTCTGGAGCAGCCGCTTGTTTTTCCGCTTTTTTTCAAAATGATCTTCAGCAGTATAATTCCGGTATATATCCGGATCCGTAACAGGATCATACGATGGATCAGGGGCGTTTAATATGCCGTCCGCCACCCCGGCTTCCACCTTATTGATGAGCTCAAGATGTAGCGGCGGCGGTATAAAATTGTGCCTGCCACCGACGATTTCACTGAGAAATGTGGGGCTGACGGTATTGACAAAATGCGCCCCGAAAACCCCGCTCACCAGAAAATCCACGAGGTTGCTGTCCCGCGTTTCTTCGTAGGTTCCCGCCATACGATCATAAAACAGGTTCTGCCAGAAGCCGGCCGCATCAATCCCGCGATCCTCAATAACAGAAAGCGGAGTCTTGACGGTGTGAATATTATGGATGGTAAAGAGGCAGGGGATATGAATCCGCCGGGAATATCCCGGTATCAGGCCGGTCATCCAGTCGTTGCAGTGAATCAGGTCGGGTTTTACCCGCATCAGAATATTATTGATCACTTCCCGCTGAAATGCGAGGGATATCTTGAGGTTTTCCGCCGGCACGTTGGAATAGACGGAATGAACGTAATAGAAAGCCCGGTCCTCTGCAAGATGAAGCCTTTCTTCGGGAAGGTATTTCCGGTAGGTTGCCAGTTCTTTTTCGTATATTTCACCCAACGGTCCGATATTGCTGTTAAAAATTCCTCTGTAATCCGGCAGCGCCACGTGAACATCCGCACCCAGTGAGAAGAGCTTGCTGATCAGCGATGCGGAAACATCCGCCAATCCCCCGGCTTTTGCCGAAAAATAATTGGCGATGTTTCCCATTCCCTGGGGCAAGTAGGTCACTTCCGGTGTGACAATGAGAACCCTCGGATTTTTCGCCTGCTCCGTCACGATATATCCCTCTTTACCGCCTGCGTCATTTTTCTATTTGAACCTTATGCCCACGTCAGAAAACCGGGCGTATTTCTGAGATAATCATCCCCTTTCGGCATCACTCTGCCCGTAAAACCGAACCGGCCGGCCGTTTTACAGACCACCTGACATGAATACAGATACCTGCCATTGTCGCGGTTTTCAGCGACCGACATTCTGGCTGCTTCGCTCTCGCCGATTTCCTCTATCGATTTTACCCGGCCGTAATAAAGCTCCACTTCGACTTCCTCCGGTGACAGATCCCCCAATTCCACCTCGGCGGTCACCGTAAAGGTGTCCCCCACCCGAAACGGTACCGTGAGATTGCTTTCCGGCGGGTAAATCCGAACATGCGGCCAGGCCTTTTCCAGTCGCTGCCGCTGATGTACAAGATGCCCGGCCTTTTCCGAATGGTTTTCCATAAGGTTGTAATAATTCATGGCCGCAGGGATATAGAATTTCTGCTCGTAATTCTGGACCATGAGATGCGCTGAAAAATCGACAAGGGCCATTTTCATGGACTCCTTCATCATGGCCACCCAGCGCTCCGGGGTATCACCCGATTTTTTATCGTAAAAGGCAGGGATTACGTCATTTTCAAGCACATTGTAGAGCGCCCGGCTTTCAACAGCATCCTGGTAAGACCAGTCTTCGTACTGCTCGCCATTGCCGATTCGCCATCCTCTGTCTTCCGTGTATCCTTCCACCCACCAGCCATCCAGTATGCTCAAATTGAGAACCCCGTTCACCGCGGCCTTAATGCCGGATGTTCCGCAGGCTTCGTAGGGACGCCTGGGCGTATTCAGCCATACGTCAACGCCCTGCACGAGATGCCGCCCGATATTGATGTCGTAGTCTTCCAGAAATATGATCCGGTGACGGACATCCACATGCTTGGCGAACTGGATCACCTGCTTGATCAATTCCTTCCCTTCGTTGTCCCGGGGATGTGCCTTGCCTGCAAACACAAGCTGAATGGGATGTTTGGTGGATTTCAGCAGCGCCTCCAGCCGTTTCCTGTCCATGAACAGCAGGTAAGCCCTTTTATAGGTGGCAAACCGCCTGGCAAAACCGATGGTAAGAACTTCCGGATCAAGGACGTTTTCCGCCTGCTCCATGACCGCTTTGGGCGCATTTCTCCGGCCATACTGCTTGACCATCATGGACCGGCAGCTTCGAACCAGTCGGGACCGGCTCATTTCTCTGGCTCGCCAGAGCTCCTCGTCGTATATCTGGTCGATCCGGCTGGCTATATCATCATCCATATGAATGTTGCGGTACCACTCCGGACCGAGATAGCGCTCGAACAGCAGGTAGTTTTCAATGGAAATCCAGGATGCAATATGGATGCCGTTGGTGACGTGGGTAATGGGGACTTCTTCGACCGGCCGCGATGGCCATGCATGCGCCCACATGCTTCTCGCCACCTCTCCATGCAGTTTGCTGACCCCATTACAATACTGGGAAAACATCAGTCCCAGAAGTGACATTGAAAATTTGCCGTGGGGATTGTAGATATTACCCATCTGTCCCATGGCGATGATCGACTCGACATCCGTTCCCAGGCGGGAAGCGAACGGCTGCAGGTATGGCTTGACTTGTTCCACGGTAAATTCATCATGGCCGGCCGCAACAGGCGTATGGGTCGTAAAAACCGTTGTTCGGGGGAGAATTTCCAAGGCTGTCTGGAGATCGATATTGGTACTTTCCATTATTTGTGCGGTGCGCTCGATACAGGCAAAAGTACAATGCCCCTCGTTCAGGTGAATCACTGCGGGTGACTGGTTCATGGATTCGAGCATCCGCATTCCGCCGATCCCCAAAAGGATCTCCTGGGCAAGGCGGGTTTCGGATTCCCCCGCATACAGTCGCGAGGTCAACTCTCTTTTCTCGGGCGTATTTTCGGGAATATTGGTATCGATCAGGTAAAGGGGTATACGTCCGATCATGACAACCCATACCTGGGCATGGATTTCATCGGTAGGGCCGGTTACGGAAATACGTATCTCCTTGCCGGAAGCATCCTTGGCGCGCATTACCGGAAGATGATAAATATCGGTTTCCGGATATTCCTCCTGCTGCCACCCTTCATGATCCAGGTACTGATGGAAGTACCCCTTCCTGTAAAGCAGTCCAATAGCGACCATAGGGATGCCCACGTCCGAGGAGGCTTTCAGGTGGTCTCCCGATAGCACGCCGAGACCTCCCGATACCAGCGGCAGGCTTTCATGGACACCGAATTCCATCGAAAAATATGCCACGGCCCCCTTTTCCCTGTAAAATGTATCGGAGTAGTCGACCGGCGTCAGGATCTCTTCTTCGAACTGCTGCTGCACGCGATCGATATGGGCGAGAAACCCTTCATCCTGTGCAAGCGCCTGCATGCGTTCCTGGGATATCAGCGTGGAAAAAACGATCGGATTCCGTCCGGATCGCTCCCACATTCTCGGATCAACGCGCCTGAACAGCTCTATGGCATCAAGGCGCCAGCACCACCACATGTTTCGTATGAGTTTCTCCAGAAATGATAAACGAGGGGGAACTTTCGGGAAAACCTGGTACATTTTTATTTTGCTCATGTTTACTCTCTTGGTCTTTTGTTTATGAGGATTGACGATGTATCAGATTAAAGCCTTTTATATGAATTCTAATGCATTTCACCGCTGATCGCCAATTCGATCCGCTGAAAATTTAAAAATGATATGATCATTGCAGCAGGGAAAACACCCTGTAAAGTTCGCTCGCGCTCCAGGCCTGGGCATCACAGCCCCGCTGCACATGCGGATAGTCACCGTCAAGAATCTCCGGCACGTGACCGAGACACCCCTCATTGATCAGCAGGATGCTGCTGGAAAGCCATGCCAAAGCGGCATCCTGTCCCTTTTCACCATAAACCATATGCCAGGCCTCGCAGAAAGAAGGAAATACCCAGGTCCAGGCGGTGCCGTTATGGTATGCCGGTTTCCGGGAACAATCCTCACTTCCAAGGTATCGACCCCTGTAAGGCCGGTGAGGATCCCCTATCATCTGCCCATCGTGAAGGATTCTGACCGGATAATCCACATACCGGTCGGCCAGACTGCGTATACCCCCGGGAACCAGCAATTCACTGCAGGCGGCGAGAATGTTTCTGCCCATCGACGGATCGGAAACCAATCCCATGGTAACGGAAAACAACTGATTGGGTCGCAGGGCATCATCCGGGATCGCATTACCCGGCGCAACCCCCTGGCTGCAGTGAAGGCAGTCGGACAAAAAAGCATTCTCCTTGTGATAGAAATACCGGACAACCGCGGCCGCCACGCGGCCGGCCATACTTGCGTAATCAAGGGACGTTTTCGCATCTGTACCGGCAGGTGGTTCAATACGCCCCAGAAATGCAAGCGAAGCGTACCAGAGCGACTGAATTTCCACCGGATACCCCTCCCTTGGTGTGGCAGCCGGATAATTCGTATCCATCCAGGTAAAATGAGACGGCGAAAATACAAGGCCGGTATCCGCATCTGCCCGTATGCCGTTGGGCGTTCCCCGAATGTATCCATTCACAATGGAAAACAGGATTTCCCTTATGGTCCGGTTGCCGCAAGGTGCTTCAAGAATATGCTCTGTCCCGAGTTTTTCCGCAAGATCCCGGCATGCGATAATGAACCATAAGGGGGCATCGGACGTGTCCCTGTTTCGGGCGTCGGTTCCGCAAATCATGTTGGGGAGCGTACCGTTTTGCTCAAACTGGCCGAAAAGTTTTATGATGTCAAGTGCCGTGTCCGTCTTTCCCGCGGAAATGAGCCCGCGGCAGAAGATGAGAGAGTCCCTCCCCCAGTCTAAAAACCATGGGTAACCTGCAATCACCGATGCAAGCCGCTGTCGATCGACCACAAAATGATTCATCGCCCGAGCCATGGCATCGGAAAGAGAAATCGATCCGGTTTCGGCTTCCAGCCTTTCTATGCCAAGGGGCCGCCCGGAAAAAATGGGTTTTTTCTCGTCACCCCGCATTGCCATGGCATCAAGGATCAACGTTTGCCCCCCCTTGAGCTCCCCGCGGAAATACCCGGGGCTGAACAGGTCCGAATAGGAATCCATTCCCCTTTCTGCCTCCAGGGGCCTGTGAACCATATATATCCACTCCGGCTCCGAAACAAACCCGGCCCCGGCCATATCCATTGACAGTTTTCTATCCGGGTGGTTCAAAAAAACGAACCCGTCTTTTTCCGGCAAAACGGCTTTTGGAAAGGAATGTTCCGGCCCGGTGAACGCCTTGGTCGTTTCATGAAAGCTCCTGTCCTCGATATCCGGGCGCAGTATGAGCGTTACTGCACGATCGTTTTCAAGCTGGTCTTTCCCGTTTTGCAGGTGCCGGTGGAAATGCATACGAATCCGGTTCATTTCGGGTACTGTTTCAACGGCAACACTGACCAGCACATGAAGACCCAGCCCGGTGGGCACCCTGTAGCGCCATTTCATGAGGTCTTTTCCCTCCAGCCGGCTTCCCCATGTGACCTCCCGGATGCAATCTGTCCGTATGGACTGTGAATAATCCTGGTGCACGATCCATCCGCGGCATCGGGTGAACATGATCCAGCGGTTTTCAGGCACTTCCGGATCCATATTGGCCGCCAGAAGCGCGTCGTATTTTGATTCAAGGTGTCCCCACCAGGAAGATGCACGGCAAACCCCTCCGATCCCATTGGTCCCCAGCAGTGTAAACGGAGCCGCCATAACGGCATTTCTGCCGATGGCCCGGTGAACCGACCTTGTATCCGGTGTCTGCAGATATAAGAGATGACCATTTTCATGCACAAATTCCTTCTGTTGGCCCCTTCCCTCATTGTAGAGCGTTAATTTGAGGGACAGATTCCTGTGTGCGCCGGTTTCCGAAAGGGGTGAAAAAAGGGCGAAGCAGCCGGCGTTGTCGTTTTCAATCCCTTTTTCAATGGCGATCACCCGGCCTTCTTCCACCAGGCTTGCCTCGAAGTAAACAGGGGCCGATACCAACAGAAATCGTCCGGGCGGCACCATGACCTGTCGATTCAAATCCTCCGGGAACTTCCAGGTGATCACACCCGGATGTGCGCCGCTGCCATTATGCCTTTCGCAGTAAGCCACCGGATCTTCCTTCAGCCTCAGGGCCTCCGCTTCCGGATCAAAATCATTCAGATGCGACATGCCGTAAAAATGCCGGTACACTTCCAGGACCTTGCCTTTTAAGCGCTGCATGGCAATCCGCCGCGGCACCTGCATGCGGTCTTTTTCCGCGGATTCGATCGATGCCATATCCTCTTTTTGAGAAGACAGGCAAAGCACTTGACCCGGTTCAAGAAGCAGTGCGTTGCACATTTGTTTCTGCTCAATGGTCAATTCCCGCATGGAAATCAGATCGAAAACAATGTCCCGGCCGCCGACGGGAAACTGTCTTTCCCAGCAGGCGGTGGCAGGATTGCTGCAGTCCAGGTTGACCAGAATCAAAAGGGGGGCGGCCCCGGGGGGAGGGGTGCGGAGAAGCGTCAGGAAATTGCCTTCATTTTTTTCAATGAACTGCAGGGTTACTCCGTCGAAAAACGCCGGATGCGTTTTCAATATGGTATTCAACCTGCGGATATGATCCACCTGGTTGATCTTTGCCCCCCAATTGAGCGGACTGGCATCGTGAACATCAATCTTCTCCGTTGCAAACCATTCCACCCCGTTTGCGAAGGCAAAACCGCCGTTATTGGAGAACATGGCACACAGTGCTGTGCGCATTTTCGCGTATGTCGTTGAAACGGAGGCCAGGCGAGGATTGTCATGGGTTTCGGCAAAATTGACCATGACCCCGTCGCAAGACGATATTTCAATCGCCTCTTTCAGGTAATGATGGATCTGCCCTCTGTCATAGTTCTGAAAAAGCTCTGAATAGGCCCAGTTGAGGTTGGCCGTGTTTAAAAGATCCCGCGTAACGGAAATCCGGCCGCCGAGCCCCTCTAAAAAGAAGAGGGTATCTGGATACTGTTCCCTTACCCGTGCGACAATATAGCGCCATGCCGGCCTGGGTATCATGTATCCGGCGTCGCACCTGAATCCGTCGACCCCGCGTCCGCACCATGTGAGAAACACCATGGCCATGAAACGCCAGAGCTCCTTTTTGGTGTAATCGAGTTTTGTCAGATCCTCCCACAGGACGCCCCATGCCCCCGGGATTTCGATTTTTCCCTCTTCATCGCGCTTCAACCAACGGGGGTACATTTCATGGAGCCTCGCCCCCCACCCCGTGTGATTAATGGCAATATCCAGAATCACCTTTGCGTGACGGCTGTGTATGGCATCCACAAGCTCGATGAACTGATCCATTGGCGTTGCTTTCAGGTCAAACTCTGCCAGGGCGGTATCTACAAGCCGGAAGCTCTGGGAAGCGTATGGGCTTCCAAAGCGGCCCATGCGTCCGTAGGTCGTCGGCGTCGGGTTTATGGGAAGCAGCTGGATGTAGCGGCAGCCCAATTCATCGATGATAAAGTCGAGTTCGTTTTTAAAGCTGCGGAAAGTGCCCGACGGCGGTATCAGGGTATACCCTTCCGCGTCGAATTTTTGAAAATCGATATCAACGAAGGGTGTATGCCTTTCTTTCTTGTTGGGTCCAAACTGACGGATAAAGGCGTTATAGACGGTATTGGCGCAGACCGATTCGGCCGGTTCGACATTGATATGCGTGTTCTCTCCGTTCGGCCAGACCGGTTGAGCGCCTTCCGGCAGAAAATAACACTTGGCTTCGAAATGGCCGACTTCACAAAGGGGGAGCGTCAGCTCGAAACCGTTTTTGCCAGGCGCCATGGGGATGTCGAACCAGTCGTGATGCATGGGGGAAATGTTTTCATCCACTTCCGCAATAATCTCCCTGCGGGTCACGCGCCCCTGGCCGATGTTGGTCCGGAGCCACCCCGTACCCTTCGCAGAATTTTCAGTTATGAGCCGGAACCGGACGACATCACCGCAAAACAGCAGTATCCGCTTCCCGGGATCCGGATATTGCTTCACACTTTCAGAAACAGGCATTCTGTACTTGTCCCATTTTTTTTAAACGGTAAGCGTTAAAAAAATAAATAATTGGCACTCTCTGGTATATCAAAAAATCAGCAAAGGGAACCATTTTAGCTATTACTACGGAATGAATAAAAAAGGTTCAATTTCATTTGTTGGCGGGGATTGCTCCCCTTGGCGACTGTGAGCGATTGGGATCGCTCTACGGCTCGTTTCGCAACATCCTGCAATCAAAACCAATGCAGGATGTTTTGCTTCACTTCGCCAAGAGCGATCGACAATCACTCCCAATGTCGCCCACGGGGAGCAACCCCCACCCCAAATGAAATTGGTCAATTTGATATCATGGATTTGTGCATGCAGTTTCATTTCGAGTCTTGAATAAATTGTACGACCCGGTACGGGCACGGCGCGCCGTGCCCATGCAGCGACGAGCAAAACACGAATTCAGACTTCGTGTTTTTGTATCGATCAAGAATTATACAAAATGACCAATTTCATTTAAAGGGGGAGGTGTTGCCCGCAGCAACAATTGCAGGGGGTTGCTGATAGCTCTTGGCGAAGCGCAGACAAGCCCCCTGTGGCTTAGCTGTTCATCACAGGGCGCGTCGAAGCAAGCCATAGAGATATCAGCGTTCTCCTGCAGTTGCCATGGCAATTCCGCCCCCTTTAAATGAAATTGAACCTTAAAACCGTATCATAATCATATTAATGATAATAATGAACCTTCCCAAATACAGCAGACAGCAGAACACTTCAATTTCAGGCGACCCCTTGCGTTTTTCTCTCGGGCCCGAAGGGTTTGAAAAAAATGATCAGCCGCGGCAGCAGGGTCAGCGCCCCCAGCAGGGCGATAAGCATGGCGAGTCCTGAAAAAAGCCCGAATATGATCGTTGGGATGAAATTGGAAAAGGAAAGGATCGCAAACCCGGCGACGATGGTAATACACGTATAATAGAGGGCATAGGCAATGCTGTCATGGCTTCGGCGCATGGACGCCATGTAGTCCCCGTTTTCAGCGAACTCCCGCATGAAGCGGTAGATGTAATGGATGGAGTTGTCGACAGCAATACCGATGCTTACCGATGCGATCGTGATCGTCATGATATCGAGCGGAATGTCAAGCCATCCAAGCATCCCCAGAACAACGCTCGTGGAGAGAATGTTCGGAAACAGCGCGATAAGCGCGACCTTTACGGATCGGAAAAGGATGAGAAACATGGCCAGAAGCGCCGCCAGGACCACCCCAAGGGTCATGATCTGCGAGGTGAACAGACGCTGGAGCACATCGTTGTACAATACCATCATGCCGGTGAGGTTGACGTTTTCCGCCCTGAAGCCGAACTGTTCGGTCAGGTCATGTTGGATTTGGCCGATCAGTTCGTTTCGGCGCAAATCTTCGGCGGAATCAACCACCCGCAGGTTGATGCGCGTTTCGTTGTTTTCTATGGACACGAACGGTTCAACCAGCATCTTTCTGTATTCCTCGGGAAACTGATTGAACACCAGGTTAAGCTGAAATGTGTCGAGCTCTGATCCGGTAATCCGCCGGGCCATTTTGTTTAAAACCGCAAGGGACATCACTTTCCCGGTAAATTCGATCTCGTCCAGATAATCATGGACCGCTTCGATCCTGTCGAGGCGGTGCTGGGTGAACCAATACCGGGCGGCATCTTCGGGAGCATCGAATTCGTCAAATTCCGCAAATTCACCGAACTCGTCAAACTCATCGAACTCATCGAAATCCTCAATGGCTTCCGCGCTCTGTTCCGATTCGTCACCGGCTTCTTCCTCCGCAAAGCGGAGAATGATGTCCAGGGGAGTAGTCCCCCCGAGTTCCCGGTCCAAAACCTTGAGCCCCTGGTAGGTTTCGGTGGACTTTTTGAAATAGTTTAAAAAAGAATTTTCAACCCGAAGCTGCACAATCCCTGCAATACCAGCCGTAAAAACCAACGCGCTGACAATAAAGACCGCAGTGCCGTGCGCCGCTGTCAAACGGGACAAAATCGCAGGAACTGCAAACCGGGACCTTGCGACCCCGCCGGCGGGAGCGGCGCCCCTTGCGTGCAAAAGCGCGGATGCGGCAGGAAAAAAGATAAACGTCACAACCAGAGACACGAAAATACCGGCAGCCATCATCCAGCCGAATGTCACCACGGGAAGGATATCCGAAAACCACAGGGAGCCGAAACCTGCCATGGTTGTCAGACCGGCGTAAAATATAGGCGTTTTCATGGCCAGGACGGTTTCCCGGGTAAGAAAAATGTTGTCCGCGTCCGGGTTTCCGGCGGCCATCTCCCTGTAGCGAACCACCAGATGTATGGAAATCGCCATGGTGAAGATCAATTGGAGGGCGACAAAATTTGCCGAAACAATGGTAACCTGCCAGCCGAACAATCCGAGCAGGCCGGCCATGGCGGTCACTGAAAACGCACAGCACAAAATGGGCAGCGCCACCCACCTTACACTCCTGAAAATAACACCCAGCGAAAACACAAGAAAGGCCAGAACGGCTATGGAGAAAACCCTGAGATCGGAGCGTATGAACGTCATCAGGTCGTCGGCGATAATGCTGATTCCCCCTAAAAACAGGTCCGCCCCATCTTCGTATTGATCCATGATTGCACGGATCTTATTAATATCTCCGTGCCTTTTGGCATCCATGACATTTTGCTGTTCGCCAATCCTTTTCCGAAGTTCGGCAAGTTCCCGCTTTTCTTCTTCCGTCAGGCTTCCCTCCCGGTCTTTCTCGCGAAGTGCCTGCCGTCTTTCCCAGAGGGATTCGTATGTTTCATCGGGTTTGAAATTAATCTGCAGGGCAGTGGTTTTAAAATCCGGGCTGACCAGGAGGTTGTTGTAAAGGGGGCTGGTGGCAAACTCCTTTCTGGCCATCTCCATGTCGACATCGGGATGGCGAAGCGTTCTGATTTCCCTTACCATTTCATCGATGGAGCGGGGCGGGCTTTCAATGAGCGGTACGTCTAAAATGGACGTTACCGAATCGACGCTTTCAAGGGTGTTCACTTCATCCCGAAGCGCTGAAATTTCCGAAAGGACCGGATCGGATAAAAGATCCCCTTCTCCCGGGGTGTAGGTGATGAACACAAAATCATCAAAACCGTAGCGTTCTATGACATCCTGGAAATACAGGTAGTTCTGATCTGTCTGGTCAATGAGCGTTTCCGCGGATGCCTCGATCTGAAAGTTCCTGGCATTTGCCGCCAGGACACCCAACGCCAGAAAGAAACACAACAGGACGACAACGGGATGCTTAAATAAAATACGATCATAAAACCACTTTATCGGCTCCATACGCAATGCCATCAGAAATCAGCCTTCCAATCCTTTTACATCCGGTTTAGCGCCTGTTTCAACATAATACCCGGCGCAAGGCTCCTGTTATTCCGTCTTCGGCGCTTCAAGCGTTTTGAGGGCATCGAGCATCTCGTCAATCGAGCTGCTTGCAAGAACCTGATTGAACTGGCTGCGGTAGCTCGATACGATGCTCACGCCGTTTATCTCCACATCGTATACACGCCACCCCTCAACTTCCGAAAGGTGAAATTTGTAGATCATATCCACGGAACTGTCTTTCATACCGGCCCTGACCGGCACGTGAACACGGTTGTCTTCAACCCGCTTCTCCCCATATTGGACCTTTTTTTCCGCACCCCCCTGGATCATTGCGATATTTTCAAAATAGGAGTCTTTCATTCGCCGGACGAATCTTTCAATAAACAGGTCCCTCTGCTGCGGGTTCAGCCGGGGCCAGTTGCGGGGTCCCAGTGACAGACGTGCAATAAGAGGGTAATTGAACACGGGATCCACAATCGACTCTATTTTCTTTTTCTGTTCTTCCCCGGAAAGAGATTCGTCTTCAAGTATGGCAAGCACGGATTCAATGTTTTTTTTCAAAAGCGCTTCTGCGGCTTCCGGCGAATGCGGGTCCTTCTCCCCGGAAAAAGCGACGGTTGCCATAAAAAAAATGAACATTGCTGCAATAAGAAGCTTTTTCATTGAATTAATTCCTTATTTTCATTTCACGATTCTGCTCGTAGGCATTTCGAAGGAAAACATACAGATCAATCGCATCGTTTTTCATTCTTTCATATTCGCCTAGGTGCATTGATGTGTAATTCAGGCCGTCAACGGACCAGGAAACGCTTCCCATATGGTAGCCTTCCATGTAAAAAACCGGATCCATGAACATGTCAACCAGAAGGCCTGCGGAATCCCGCATATTGGAAGGACCGAACAGTGGCAGCACAATATGAAACCCGCCGCCCATACCATAACTGCCGAGCGTCTGTCCAAAATCCTCATCTTGAGGCCATATGCCAAGTGAACTTTGGGCCGGATCAAAAAATCCAAGCATGCCCGCCGTGGTGTTCAACAAAAAGCGCGTGGTTTCATCGACTGCAGCCTTTCCCTTGAGTTGAAGAACGCAGTTGATAAACCGTGCCGGATACCCGAGGTTCCGGAAAAAGTTGTCCACGGATCGACGCACGGGCACAGGGATGGCTCTGTCGTACCCGGTCGCGGCCGGCTTCACAATCCAAAAATAAAACCGGTCATTGAACGTGGTCATTGCCCGATTGTAACCGGAAAGCGGATCAAAAACATTCTCCGCATGCCGGTCAAATTCACCGAACTCATCAAATTCACCGAACTCATCAAATTCATCGAACTCATCAAATTCATCGAACTCATCAAATTCATCGAACTCATCGAACTCATCGAACTCATCGAACTCATCGAACTCATCGAATTCGTCGAATTCGTCGAACGCTTCAAATCCTTCGGCTTCGTCAGTGCTTTTTTTTTGCTCCCTGCGTTCCGATTCCAACGCATTGTATTCCGGTGTCACAAGCGCCATGGCCTGATCAGCGAGGCCCCATACGCAAAGCATTGCGAAACTAAAAAACAGGATTATTCCAAAATACCGGCGCAGCAAGAACTTTTCCCGACTGATAAATCCGCTCATATAGGAACCTGCCATGTACCATTGTAATCATTAAAGTAATCATGAAGGGAATATATACAATTTTTTACTTTTTGCAAAAAAGCGGCCGGACAGGGTGGCCGGCGCTTCCGGCTTCTTTAAAATACCGGGCAAACTGGAAAAAGCATTATCCAATAGGGGCAAGAATGTCAATTTGATTTGTAACCTATGGCCGTACTTATTTCCCGGGCAACCGCCCGCATCCCGTCCATGGCTTCTGTAATATCAAAGGCAAGCAGCCGCCGGTTTTCTACCACGATGCGGCCGTTTATCAGCACCGTATCCACATCGCTGCCCGATGCCGAATAAACAAGTTGAGAGAAAACATCATACAAGGGGGTCATATGGGGCTTTTTTATATCAACGATAACGATATCGGCTTTTTTCCCCACTTCAAGCGACCCGGTCTCCCTATCCAGCCCAAGAGCCCTGGCCGCATCCCTCGTGGCCATTTTAAGAACCGTGCGGGCGCTCATCGCCGTCGGGTCAAGCAGGTTGACCTTATGGATTTTCGCCGCGGTATCCATTTCCATGAACATATCCAGGTTATTGTTGCTTGCAGGACCGTCCGTGCCGAGTCCGACGCACACACCCGCGTCAATCATCGCGGGAACCGGGGCAATGCCCGACGCAAGCTTCATGTTGCTTTCCGGGTTGTGGGAAACCTTTACCCCGTATTGTTTTAAAAGCCCAATATCCTTTTCGTCCACATCCACGCAGTGACAGGCCAGAACACGCGGTGACAGAATCCCGATATCCGCGAGATGCGCCACCGGCGATCTGCCGTACCGGTTCATGATGGCTGCGGTTTCTTCCTTTGTTTCCGCAAGATGGATAATAAACGGAACATCGTACTCATAGGCCATGCCGGCAGCTTTTTCAAGCAACGCCGGGGCACAGAGGTAGGGTGAATGGGGTTCCACCGCTATGGTAATCAGGGGATCATCCCGCCATTTTTCAATAAGGTTGCGTGTATATTCAAACCCATTGTCTATCGTTCCAAAGCTGGGAGAATCAAAGTCATAAAGCACCTCTCCGACGACCGCGCGCATGCCGGCTGCATGAACGGCCGCAGCCACCGCATCTTCAAACAGGTACATATCCGAAAAACAGGTCGTCCCGGAAAGCATCATCTCGGCACAGGCCAGCATCGTTCCTGCATAGACCTTATCGTAATCGAGCCTGGATTCCGCCGGAAGGATATTGTTGTTAAGCCAGTCCATCAGTTCCAGGTCATCCGCAAGCCCCCGGAAACAAGTCATGGCTGCGTGGGTATGGGTATTAATAAGCCCCGGCATGATGATGCCGCCATCGGCATCCATTATTCGGCCGGCGCTGCCGGCGTCGATTCCGTCAGCGTTGCCCACGTAGACAATCCTTTCGCGGGATACACAGACAGAACCGTTTTCAAACACACTACCGGCATCATCCTGTGTGACAACAATGCCGTTTGTTATGACGAGGTCTCTGCCTTGGGCTTTATACATCCATCTTCTCCAGAATAACGGTTATGAGCCCCGCAAGATCCTCGGCCGCAGTTTCCGCGGTGCGAATAATCTGATCCACCGTGACGGGCTCAGGACGATCAGGGTCATTGATGTTGGTTATGGCGGACAATCCAATGACATTCATGCTGCCGTGAACGGCGGCAATGACCTCCTGTATGGTTGACATCCCCACGGCATCCGCACCTGCCATTCGAATAAAACGCGTTTCAGCAGGAGTTTCCAGGGAAGGACCTTTCAACCCGAGATATACGCCTTTTTTCACTGAAATACCCATTTCCGTTGCCTCATGGATTGCCATTTCCACGAGTGCCGGAGTATACACCGTTGTCATATCCGGGAAACGAACTCCCCAGGTATCGTTATTTTTCCCCACCAAGGGGTTTTCTCCGGTATAATTGATATGATCGGTAATCACCATGATATCCCCTGGGGAGAAACCCGGATTCAAGCCGCCTGCCGCATTCGTCAGAATCAGCGTTTTGACCCCCAAGGCCTGCATTACCCGAACCGGAAAAGCAACCTCTATCGGTGAGTACCCCTCGTATAGGTGGAATCGACCCTCCATGGCGACAACCGGTTTTCCGCCGAGAGAGCCGGCAAGAAGACGGCCGGCATGCCCGGTCACCGTGGAGACCGGAAAACCGGGTATATCCTTGTAATCCACCGCAAACGACACTTTCAGTGCCGACAGGCATCTGCCAAGTCCGGTTCCGGTCATCAATCCAAAAAGCGGTTTTTGACCGATTTTTCCAGAAACGAAACCGGCGGCGTCCTCCACCTTTTTAAAATATGTTTCCATTTTCTGTCTCGTATATATTTCCAGCATTTTTCAAAGAACCCCTTTTGCAGTATCCATCCGAATGCTATTTTATGCATTTGCCTTTGCATCCGTCAAGCATTCAAACCGGTTTGACACAGCAGGGTGAACCGAATTTTTCAGTTGGACATGGCCAAAAAAGCATGTTATATGGAATTTTTGAATTTTATACCATGATGCGGATCGGTGTGCTGTGATTTGCAATTTTATACTTTTTCTGGAGTAAATTATGATCGCTGCAATTCTTATGATGGGTGGCCTGGGAATTATTATCGGTTCCGGTCTGGCTGTGGCATCCAAAATTTTTTACGTTTACGTAGATCCCCTTGTGGAGAAAATCGATGATCTTCTTCCCGGGGCCAACTGCGGAGGGTGCGGCTTTCCGGGATGCGCCCCGAATGCCGAAGCGATTGCCAAGGGCAAATCATCGCCGGCCTCCTGCGTTGCAGGCGGAAGCGACCTTGCGGAAGCCATCGCTGCTGTCATGGGAATGAGCTTTGAAGCAAAAGAACCCGACATTGCCCGCCCGGGCTGCACATACGGCGTTGAAAGGGCTGCCCAGAAATTCGAATATTCCGGCTTGAGCGACTGTCAGGCCGCATCCCTGCTTTACGGCGGCATGAAAGTTTGCACCATCGGATGTCTCGGACTGGGCTCCTGCATGCGCGCATGCCCCTTTGACGCCATTATCATGAGCAATGAAGGCCTTCCCGTCGTTCTGGAAGACAAGTGCACGGGCTGTGGTACATGCGAACGGGTCTGCCCCAAGAATATCATCAAGCTGTCGTCGGTTACCCGCCGCATCCTGCAGGAATACACCACCGAAGACTGCACCACCCCATGCCAGCGCGCCTGCCCTGCGGGCATAAATATCTGCGAATATATCCGTCACATCAGCGAGCAGGATTACTCAGGGGCGGTCCAGGTGATCAAAGAGCGCAACCCCTTCCCGACCGTTATCGGCCGCATCTGCCCGAGACCCTGTGAAAACGAATGCAGACGCAACCTGGTGGATGAACCGGTGGCCATCAACTTCCTGAAGCGATACGCAGCAGACGTCGAAATGGAAAGCAAAAAGCGGTCCCAGCCGTATACGGCGCCTGCCACCGGACGCAAGATCGCGGTTGTCGGAGGCGGTGTGGAAGGATTGTCCGCCGCGTTTTTTACCGCACGCCTGGGGCACTCCCTCACCGTGTACGAAGCAGGTTCAACACTCGGCGGCTTACTCAGAAAAGCCATAGCAGGCTACCGACTGCCCCATGATGTTCTTGACTGGGATATTGAAGGTATCCAGGAAATCGGCGTCAATACGGTTACCAATTCCACTCTCGGCCGGGATTTCACCATCGCCTCCCTCCTCAAAGACGGCTTTGAAGCCGTGCTTTTGGCCTCCGGCGGATTCGACAGCCGGACGGAGCGGCTTGGTGCAGCAGCAATCGAAGAACCGGTGCCGGGTGTCTACCTGCTTATCGATATCATGAAAACCGGAATGGAAAACAGCAGAAAAATCAACGTCAATCCGGATGTCGTAATTACCGGTGGCGCTGAAGTAGCATCGATTGCGGCTGACATCTGTAGAAACCTTGGGGCGAAAAATGTCTCCTTTATATTCAGGGAGCAAAAAGCGGACCTGAAACTTGATCCCGGCCAGTTGGAAAGCCTCGAAAAAAACGGCACATATGTTGTTTATAACGCCTCGATCACCAAATTGACCGGCGAAGACAACCAGCTCACAACGATTGAATATGAAGACCGCACCAGCAAAAAAACCTATGTCATTACGGCAGGAAACCTGATTATCGACGCAGGAAGACTGCCGGAGATGATTTTCAGGAGAACCGGCACGGCAGAGGCTGACCAGGCAGAGGCGCAACCCGGAGAGCCGGTATACTGGGAAGGCATCCAGCCTTACAGCAATCCCTTCTACAGCGAAGAAAGGGGTATCCTGTCAGCCGGAGATCCGATTACGGACTACAGTGCCGCCATCCGTGCCATCGCCGGAGGCAGGCGGTCGGCCGCTTCCGTACACATGATCATGTACGATATGGATCTTGCGCTCCCGGAAAAAGTGGTAAGCGCCGACACCGTAATGCAGGACGTGGATGCGCTGGAAAATGTCAACGGCATCAAACGAAATATCATGCCGTCCTGCGCCGTATCGGACGTTCCGGAAAAATGCCGGGAAATCGAAATGGGATTTTCCGAAGAAGCGGCAAGGACAGAGGCGCACAGATGCCTGAAGTGCGGTATCATCTGCTACATGCCGGACCACCAGCGCCGGGAAATAAAAAAAGCGGGTTGATCGCTGAAAACACATGGCAAAAGAGACAGCAATAGTCGTCGGCCTTTCGGGAGAGTACGCCCTCGTGCGCACGGAGAGAACTGCGGGTTGTGCGGCTTGTTCGGAAAGGAATCTTTGTAACAGCCTTGGCGGCGGCAAGGACATGACATTTCCGGCGTTAAACCCGGCTGGCGCCAAGCAGGGGGACACGGTTCTTTTGGATTTTAAATCCCTGCGACTGCTGCAGCTGTCATTTCTTCTCTACATTTTTCCCATAATGGTCCTGGTTGCCGGTGCGGCAATCGGGGATTCTATTGCCCCGGCATACGGCATAGACCGCTCGGCTGGAGCAGCCGGACTTGGATTTGCCGCTTTTTTTATCGCCATCGGCGTAATTCTGCTTCTGGAAAGAAAGGCAAAACAAACGGACAAGTATAAACCCGTCATCGTGGCTGTCAAGAAACCGGGGCCGCCATCCCCGCCGCCTGAGGACTGCGAATACGGAAAACCCCATAACAGGCACGCCTGATCGAATCCGTCAGACTATGCCTCCCTAAGCCCCACCCCGTGGATTTTTTCACCGCAATCCGGGCATAGGCTGTTGATCGCAACCCGGTTTTCAAGGACGGAAAATCCGCTTCTCACGATAACGTCACGCCCACAACTGCTGCAGGCCGTATTCTCCGCCCCAGTCCCATGCAGATTGCCGGCATAAACGTATTTCAGCCCCTTGCTTATTCCAATCTGCCTTGCTTCCATTATCTTTGACGGACTGGTTGGAGGTCGATCCGTCAGCCGGTAGGTCGGGTGAAAACGGCTGACATGCCACGGCGTATGCTCCCCAAGCTCTCCCGCGATAAACCCTGCCAGGTTTTCGAGCTCCCCGGCGGAGTCATTCAAGCCGGGAATCACCAGGGTTGTCACCTCGATGAAGATGCCCAGCCGCCTCATGGCGCGAAGCGTGTCCAATACCGGTGCAAGGCTGGCGCTGCATTGTTTTTCGTAGAACTCCTCCGTAAAGGCCTTTACATCGACGTTTGCCGCATCCAGAAAAGGGGCGATCTTTTCAAGCGCTTCAATCGTCATGTATCCGTTGGTCACAAAAACATTTTTCAACCCTTTTTCTTTTGCGAGCGCTGCGGTGTCAAAGGCCAGTTCGAAAAAAACCGTCGGTTCGGTATATGTATAGGATATACTTTTGCACCCCGCTTTCAGCGCCTCTTCGACCATTTGTTCCGGCGTAAAGGGCGTTCCCGTGATCCGCCCGGAATGGTCCGTAGCCATCTGCGCAATATCGGCATTCTGGCAAAACCGGCAGCGGAAATTGCAGCCTACCGTCCCGATGGAGTAAGACAGGCTCCTAGGATAAAAATGAAAAAGGGGCTTTTTTTCAATGGGATCGATATTTCTGGCAATAATTTTATCATATACAAGCGTTTCCAAAATGCCGCCGCGATTCTCTCTGACATTGCAAATACCCCGCCTGCCGTCTTTTATAACGCACCGATGGTTACACAGGCCGCACTCGACGACATGCTTTTTTACCCGCTTATACAGTAATGCTTCCATGATATCTCTCCCGGTACAAAGACGTTTTCACGCCAGGCAGCGGCAATGGCGGCGTGGCGTCTGTATAAATTCTTGTACCCACGGATGAAAATGTCAACACGCGATTCCCGCTCATTGGCTCTTCCCACCGTTTACCTCTTCTGTTTTGGCGTGCCTGGAATGGTATTCGGAGCAGCTTGCTACCCGGTTGCCGGAAGTTGCATTCTGCTCGATCCTGGATTTCAATGTAATCGGCATTGCCTGAAAACGGGGAACCGGTATGGCTTTGATGCCGGCAAACCCGCCGAAAGGGCTTTTCTGTAAATAATCGCTCACTTCAATTCGGTAACAAATACCAGCGGGAGTGCCCGGAAACTGAAGCGTCGTCTTCCATGAAAACGGTACGCGGCCGATACGGTTGAAAACCATTGCTCGCACCTCTCCAATGCCAAAAAACCGGGCATTGTCATAAATCGTCGGCCGAATGAATCGTTTCAGCCGTAATCTCGATACGTATGCCGAATGCTTGTTCAATATGCCAATAAATACGCTGTCTTTTGCCACCCGGCAGGCTTCGGCAACGGCTTCTTCCGGATCATTGGAGAATTCAAGACTCAAAAACAGGCTTACATGATTGAAGGCATTGTCCGAAAATGGCAGGTCCTCGGCATACCCGCGGTGAAAATCGACGCGATGGCCCAGGTTTTCCCTGGCGATTTCAAGCATGGCAGGAGAAGGGTCGATCCCGGTAAGATTGACACCCCTTCCGAGGTAGGGTTTTATACTTTCACCCGTGCCGCAGCCGACATCGAGCAGGCTTTCCCCGCATACCGGTCGCAGCATGGATGTCATCAGGCGCGTCTCCAGGTCAAGGATCGCCCGGTTTTTTTCATCGGCAAGCCATTTTTCGTAATGCGCTGCATCCTGTGTGGTAAATACGTGTCCCATGAAAATCTTTTAAGAAAAATCAGCCTGTTTTGCAAGAAAAACAAAAAGAGGCCCGGGTTACAAAAAAAATAATGGCCTGGAAAAAAGCGTTACTGCTTTCTTCCATTCAAAAATGGGATTATAATGTCACCTTTCGTTTCCGGATAACATGAAAAAATCAAAAAAGGGTTGTCTTCATGCAGCATGAAACGCGCATCCATCCTGTCAATTACCGGATCACCATTGAACCGGACATGACCAACTTCCGATTCGCCGGACGAGTGGAACTGACGCTGTCCGCAGCGGAAAAAACAGATACGGTGCACCTGAACTGCATTGATTTGTCTGTCACCCGGTGCAGGGTCAAGGGGGATGATCCATCGGCCAGCCTGGGATTCCGGGTAGATCCCGGCAATGAAACCCTGACCATATATCTGCCGGAAGCGGTATCCGGCACCGTTGAAATCATCATCGATTTTTACGGGGAAATATCCGAAAAAATGGCCGGATTCTATAGAAGCGCATATCGGCTGAAAGAGAAAACCCGGATCATTGCGGTCACACAGTTCCAGGAAAGCGATGCCAGAAGGGCTTTTCCCTGCATCGACCACCCGCTGTACAAGGCCACATTTGAATTCGTGCTCATCGTGGCGCCAGATCTGACGCCGGTAAGCAACATGCCGCCTGCTTCTGAAACATACCTGAAAAACGGTAAAAAACAGGTCGAATTCCAAAAAACCCCGGCCATGTCGACCTACCTCCTGTTTTTCGGCATCGGCGAATTCCGTCTTCTCATTGACGAAATGGACCGGCGGGTGCGGGCAATGGTGTTGCCTGAAATGGAAACCCAGGTGCACTACGGGTTGGCATTTGCCCGGAAATCCCTTCATTATTGTGAAAACTATTACAAAATCCCGTATCCGCTGCCCAAGATCGACCTGGTGGCCGTACCCGATTTTGCCTTCGGCGCCATGGAAAACTGGGGCGCGATCACATTTCGCGAGAACCTGCTTTTGTATGACCCGGTGAACACCGATGCGGAAAGCGAGGAGCGCATCTGCGAGGTGATTGCACACGAAATGGCGCATCAGTGGTTTGGAAACCTGGTTACCCCCTCGGACTGGAAATACCTGTGGCTGAACGAAAGCTTTGCAACCTACTTTGGTTACGGCGTAATCGATCATTACCATCCGGACTGGCAAATCTGGGACAACTTCACCGAAACACAGGTCGAGGTGGCCATGAACCGTGACGCACTTCCCGAAACCATTCCCATTGAAATCCCCGGCGGCGACCATGTGGTCATCAACAGCAGCACGGCGCCCATCATCTACAGCAAGGGAGGCGGCATCCTGCGGCAGATTGAGAGTTTCACGGGGAAGAATGCCTTTGCCGACGGACTTTTCCGGTATCTTGACACCCATGCGTATGGATGCGCCAGCAGCAAAGACCTGTGGAACGCCCTGGAAGCCGCATCGGACAAGCCGATTTCCCGCATCATGGAAAAATGGGTGAAACAGGCAGGGCATCCGCTTGTGGTTGCACATCGGACCGGAAACACCCTCCATATTTCCCAGAAACGGTTTTCATTTTTATCCATGCCGGGAGAGGAGACGACCTGGCCCATCCCCCTGGTGATCCGCCTGTTTGAAAAAGGCGGGGGGCAAAAAATCATTTCCCGGACGTTTGATAAGCAGCAAACAACCATTCCGATTGACGATGGTGTGATCGCATACAAAATCAATGATGGCCACAAAGGATTTTACCGGACAAACTACACCGATGCCGCTGATTGGGAAAGCTTGTGCCGCATGATCAAAGACAAAACCCTTTCGGCCGGGGATCGGCGAGGCCTGGCAAGCGACCGGTTCGCCCTTGTGAAAGCGGGAATGATAGATGCGGACGACTGGGTGTCAGACCTGCTCCATTTCAGTGATGAAACCGATCCCCTCCCCCTTTCGTTGATATTGGACAGCCTGTTTTTTCTTTATCTGATTTTCGCCGGAAGCCTGCGCAGCCAGATCCGAAAAACAATGGCGGATTTCCTGGATAAAACATTTACACGCGCCGGATGCCTTCCGGAAAAAGAAGACAGCCATGGCATGCTACGATTGAAAAACAAGGCGCTCTGGTACGGCGTGCTCATAGACATGCCCGAACCCAAGGAAGCGGCCGCACAACAGTTTGACCGGTTGGTCAGCGGCGGAAATATCAGTCCGGATATCGCTCGCGCCGCGCTGCAGGCAGGGGCATGCCTGGAAGGCGACAAGGCCTTTGACTGGTTTGTCTACAGGCTGGAAATCTCCACAAGCGAGCAGGAACGGCAGAACATACAGCGGGCCATGGGCTGCTTTTCACAAGACGATCTCATTGAAAGGGCAAAACAGTTCATCCTGGCGAACGTTCCGCAACGCAACATGCATCTGCCCATCGCCTGGATGGCCATGAACCCCCATGCAAAAGACTCCCTGTGGGACTGGTTTACCGGGAGCCTGCCGGAACTCCAGAAAATCCATCCCATCATATTCGAGCGCATCATCGTCGCAATGACACCATACAGCAGCCCTGACCGCCACGAAGAAATCAGCCGATATCTCAATTTGCTTGCCGACAGAAAACCTCTTTTCGCACCGGCCATTCAGATGAGCCTGGCAAAAATGGCGGTTTGCCGACAGGTACGCGCTCGTCAATCCTCCTGATACACCTTGCTTTCGATCTGTTTCATGGCGCGCTTCATCTGCCGCAGCGCCTGACGGATCCGGTGCTCGTTTTCCACCAGTGCGATGCGAAGATACCCCTCTCCCTCCTCGCCGAAACCGATTCCCGGCGCAAGCGCCACATTGGCATGCTCCATCATTTCTATGGAAAATTCCATGGATCCCATCTTGTTAAACGGTTCCGGTATTTTCGTCCATACGAACATGCCGGCCTTGGGTTTCTCCACCGGCCAGTTCATCCGCTCGAGCCCTTCGCACAATACATCCCTGCGGGACTGGTATATGGCAGCCTGGGCGGAAACGTCCTCGTCACAATGTCTCAACGCCACGATTCCCGCAATCTGAATGGCAGAAAAAATACCATAATCATAGTACCCCTTGATATTTTTGAGACCGGCGACCATTTCACGATTTCCCGCGCAGTATCCAAGACGCCAGCCGGCCATGTTGTAAGATTTGGAAAAAGATCCAAATTCAACACCTACGTCCATGGCACCCGGCACCTGCAGGAAACTGGGCGCTTTATACCCGTCAAAAGTGATCTTGCTGTAGGCGAAATCGTGGATCACCATGAACGCGTATTTTTTTGCCAAATACACAACCCGCTCATACAGGGCAAGACTGCCCAAAACACCCGTGGGATTGTGCGGATAATTGAGAATCAGCACCTTGGGACGGGGGGAAACATTTTTGCACATCATCTCCAGCCGTTCGAGGAATACGGTCTCTTCGTCCAGGGGAATCCTCAGCACGCTTCCGCCGGCGATGATTGCAGCATAAATATGCACGGGGAATGCCGGTGCCGGCACAAGAACGGTATCCCCCGGCCCGATAAGCGCCAGGCACAGATGGGAAATGCCCTCCTTTGACCCGATGGTGCAGATAATCTCTGTTTCAGGATCCAGCACGACACCGTAATCCTTTACATAGGTTTTGGCGATTTCAATGCGCAGGTTTCGCATGCCGTACGCCACGGGGTAACGGTGCGTCTTGGGGTCGGTGGCGACCTCCACCAGCTTGGATATTACCAACTCGGGGGCCGGATCAACCGGGTTGCCCATTCCCAGGTCAATGACATCATCCCCTTTCCACCGCTTCTCCATCTTCATCTGGTTGATCATACCGAAAAGATATGGCGGCAGCTGGTGCATTCTTCTGGCATACTCGATCTTCGGTTTTTGTTCTTTTTCCATCCCGTTTTTCTCCTTTGGAAATAAAAATCCCGGACCAGGGGCTTCGGTCCGGGACTTCAAACAGGAGCCGCGGACCAGGCTTCAGCCCGCGGCGTGATATGAACGACGATATTTCTTTTATTCGCCGCCTTTCGCCCGAGCTGATTTACTCGCGGCGGCCGCGGCACTGTAGTTTGGTTTCTGCTTCATGGTCCCTGATTGTATCTGTAGTGATAAAAACCTGAGTGATAAAAACCTGTTTTTTCTATATTCCGCTATTACACGATTTTTTATCCGTGTCAATCTGAAAAACAGCACGGGAAAACCGGATGGTGCAGAAAGAGAATGTATAAAAAATTGCATCTTGTCATCTGTTTTTATAACGTTTAATAAGGATGAAGTCGTAAAAAGTCACAAGATACGTAACAGATGGCTAAGTTAAAAGTTCCATATACAAGGCGTAGCAATTTTTCATACGCGAAGACATACATGTAGTATGTTGAGCGGATGAAAAATTGCTACAACGCAGTAGATGGTACTTTTAACGACGCCATCAATAAGGGGTAATCGGCAGATATACCCTTACCCTTGCACGGTTTTTGAAAAACATCCACAACGATTGGATAGATGATGAACTTTTACAAGTACCACGGGTTGGGAAACGATTACATCGTCATGAATCCGGCTGAAATGGGCGAAGAACTCACTAGTGATCAAATCCGGAGAATATGTCACCGGAATTACGGCATCGGGTCGGATGGAATTTTATGGGGACCGGTAAACGGATCGCAGGTTCCGTTCCGGGTGAAAATTTACAACCCCGACGGCAGTGAAGCCGAAAAAAGCGGCAACGGCCTGCGAATTTTTGCCCGCTACCTGATGGATAACGGCCTGGTTGCAGAAGAACCGTTTCTTATCTCCACCATCGGCGGAGAGGTAACGGCACGGGTATCCCACGGGGGGCGGCGGGTTTCCGTGGAAATGGGGCAGGTCAGCTTTGACAGCCGGAAAATTCCGGTGGAAGGACCGCCGCGGGAGGTCATCAATGAGCATATGGTTATCGGCGGCATGGACCTGATATATTGCGCTGCCACTATAGGCAACCCACACTGCATTGTCATTGAAAATACGCTCGACACCCAAAGGGTAAAGACTTTGGGACCCATAATCGAAAACCATCCTGTTTTTCCAAACCGCACCAACGTGCAGTTCGCGAAAGTCATCGACGAAAACCGCATACACATAGAAATATGGGAACGGGGAGCCGGCTATACGCTTGCATCCGGAAGCAGTGCGTCAGCGACGGCCGCAGTCATATACCGGCTGGGGCTTTGCAAAAGCAATGTGTCTGTACACATGCCGGGAGGAATACTCGACATTGCCATCCAAAAGGACTATGCTGTTACCATGTCCGGTCCGGTCACCCGCATCGGGCAGGGAACACTTGATGTTGAAATGTTTGACCATGAAGAACATACTATGAAAACAGGCTGAAACAGGATCTTCACCGTTATGACTAAGGAATTTTTCAGCGTAACACCGGTTGAAAAGGTTTTTGAGTATATATCCGGATTTTCCGCAACAGGCGTTGAAAAAACCGACCTTCTGTATGCCGGCGGCCGGATACTGGCCGAGGCGGTTGTCTCGGATATTGATCTGCCCGGCTTTGATCGTTCCACAATGGACGGGTATGCAGTTCGCGCCTCGGACACCTTCGGCGCGTCCGAATCCAACCCGGCATACTTGGATATCTGCGGGTCGATTGAAATGGGTCAGAAGCCAGACGTAACCGTTTCACCGGGCAAGGCCGCTCGCATCGCCACCGGCGGGATGCTTCCCGATGGAGCGGATGCGGTCATGATGATCGAGCACACCTCCGAAATAGACAACACCACCATCGAGGTATACCGGCGGGTCGCGCCCGGAACCCACGTCATCCAAAAAGATGAAGACATCCCGATAAACACCCGACTGCTCAAACCGGGCCGGCGGCTTCGCCCCCAGGAAACCGGAATCATCGCTGCAATGGGGAAGGCCTTTATCCACGTTTACAAAAAACCCGTTATCGGCATCATTTCCACCGGTGATGAACTGGTTTCCGCAGACAGTGTTCCGGAAACCGGCTGCATACGGGACATCAACACCTACACCCTGTCATCGGCAATACACTTGTGCGGCGGCGTGCCCAGATCCTACGGCATTGTTGAAGATCAATTCGACCCTCTTTTTGCCGCCGCCAGAAAAGCCGCGGACGAATCCGACATGGTGATTCTTTCCGGCGGCAGTTCCGTGGGTACCCGGGATTTGACCATTGAGGTGATCGAAGCACTGGCGGGTTCAAAAATACTGGTCCACGGACTGCCGGTCCGCCCGGGCAAACCGACCATTCTGGCGGAAGCCGGCGGAAAAAGCATCTGGGGACTCCCCGGACACGTGGCTTCGGCCATGGTGATTTTTGAAGTATTCGTAAAGCCGTGTATCCGCCATATCGGCGGAGAGGTTGGCTTTTCCGGAAAAAATTACGCTGTTCCTGCCACCCTGACCCGAAACCTGTCATCCGCCCAGGGGCGCATCGACTATGTACGGGTGAGAATCGTTGAAAAACAAGGAACCTGTTTTGCAGAGCCGATCCTGGGGCCGTCCGGATTGATCCGCACCATGCTGGATGCCGACGGACTCATCAAAATCGGCATGAACAGCGAGGGGCTCTTAAAGGGGGCCGAAGTGCTTGTAATGCCTTTTCAGTATTAATTTTCGCCCTACTTCAAAGGTTCAATTTTCCGAAGGCATGGGTGGTACTCCCTTTGGCAACTGTGAAGCCTGGGGATCGCTCTACGGCTCGATACAAGGCGTCCTGAAAACTCGCCCTTCGGTCTCAAACAATTCAGGACGCAACGCGTATCTTCGCCAAGAGCGATCACCAAGCCTTCCCAATGTTGCCGTCAGGCAGCACCACCCATGCCTTCGGAAAATTGATCATTTATATGCCGATATATGCCGGGTCCATACTTCACAAGGCTATAGGATATCCACCGTCACCAATACCTTTCCGCGAATGGGAAGTATAAAAAGACCAATTTCATTTGGGGGACGTGGTATTTGCCCGCAGGCAACATTGGGAGCGAATGACGATCGCTCTTGGCGAAGTGGAGCCAAACATCCTGAATTGTTTGAGACCGAAGGGCGAGTCTACAGGATGTGGCGGAACAAGCCATAGAGCGATCCCAATCGCTCACAGTTGCCAAGGGGAATACCACGCCCCCCAAATGAAATTGAACCTATTGTCTCATTCACACGCCGCGATGAAACGGAAAAAAGCCTTGAATTTTCAAGGTGGATCATTATTGTTAAGCTACCATTCAAAATCTCAACAGGGAAAGACGAAATGACCAGTTCCCGAAATATATACCTTGACATGCACTGCCTGGAAGATGCGCGAAAAGCCATGTTTGACGCTTTCGGGGATATTGGAAAACAGATTGGGACGGAAAAGGTTTCCTCGCCGGATGCCGTTGGCCGGGTTCTTGCCGAGCCGGTTTTTGCAAGGCTTTCGTCTCCGGCCTTTCATGCCGCGGCCATGGACGGTGTCGCCGTCAAGGCAGACTTCACCTACGGGGCCAGCGAATCAACCCCAAAAACCCTGACTGCCGGCAGTGATGCAATATATATAAACACCGGCCATATCATGCCCCCCGGAACCGATGCGGTCATCATGATCGAGCACATCATCGCCATCGATGAGAAGACCATAGAGATTGAAGCGCCCGCGTTCCCCTGGCAAAATGTCCGCCGCATGGGGGAAGATATCGTTGCAACGGAGCTTTTGTTTCCAAGGCACCACGTGATTACCCCGTATTGTTTGGGCGCTCTTCTGGCGGGAGGGATTTCATTGGTCACCGTCATACGGAAACCGAAAGTGCTTATCCTGCCCACCGGATCCGAACTGGTCCTCTACACAGAAGCAGCGTCAGGAACACTTTCCCAGGGAAAGGTGGTTGAATCCAACTCGCACGTGCTTGGGAAAATGGCGGAGGAACTTGGTGCTGAAACAGTGACCCACGGCATTGTTGCAGATGACATCGACACGATCAAGGATACCGTATTGCGGCATGCCCGGCCGGAAAAAGCGGAAGACAGATTCGACATGATCCTGGTTTTAGGCGGATCATCCGCCGGCAGCGAGGATTTTGCCAGAACGGTCATTGCAGGCACAGGAGAGGTGTTGGTTCATGGCGTG
>JAABUA010000139.1 GCA_011389515.1 Desulfobacteraceae bacterium | reverse complement strand
AGGACGTGGCTTTATGAAGACTTTAGTTGGCGGTGCAGTAGCAGCCGTAATTGGTGTGATTGGTCTGGCGGTTTGGTTTTCCGAGTTCCTTACGCTTCTTGCCGGTGCCATTCCCGTAATGTTGCTCCTTGGTGGCTGTCTTGCCCTGTATCTGGGATTTGATGAATTGAAAGATACCTGGCAGAAAGAAACCCCTGTGGAACCTGCTGCTGCAGGCGGTGGCGCAGAAGATGCAAACCAGTTAAAAAGGGAAAATGAGGAGCTTAAAAAAGAACTCGAGGCTCTCAAGGCGAAATAATAAAGAAACGAATTCCCGAAATTTTTTGGCGGGATGTAAAACCCTGCAGAAATTTTATCTGCAGGGTTTTTTTATTTTCTATTGTCCCGTCATCCTTTACTCATAAAGCCGGAAGGGTCGGCTGCATTCAATAAACGAATCAATCTCCGGCCGGTATTCCCGCAACATTTCGGCTGTATTTCCGCCGGCTTCAATTTTCTGCCGGAGCTCTCCGTCGCCGAGAATCAGGTCAATGGGAAGCGTTTCGAATTCGTACTCGTATGGCGGCGTCTTCCACTCAAACCGGTCTTTATGGTGAAAGAGGATCGCTGCAAGAAGCCTGAGCGAAGTTTCATAGGGTTTGTAGCGGGCGGGATCGGTGACGTGAAGTTGAAAGCCGCGGCACGGAATGCCTTTCCACTTGTTGGAAGTCGGCTCGAATACCGCCGGGCGAAGGGTGCAGCCTTCCAATCGGTTGCCGCCCATAAATGAAAGTATCCTGTCTGTATCAATAAATGGGGCTCCGAAAAGCTCAAAAGGCTGCGTGGTGCCCCGCCCTTCAGAAATGTTGGTGCCTTCCCATATGACCTGGCCCGGGTATACCATTGCGGATTCCGGTGTGGGAAGGTTGGGTGACGGGGCAACCCAGAAGAGTCCCGTATCCCGGTAATACATGCTTCTGCGCCAACCCTGCATGGGAATCACTTCCAGATTACATCCGATACCGAAATGCGTATTGATCCAACCTGCATATTCTCCAATTGTCAAGCCATGCCGCATTGGCACGGGGTATCGTCCAACAAAGGAGGTATATGCGGCCTTGAGACAGTTCCCTTCCACCTGAAGCCCGCCCGTCGGATTCGGCCGATCGAGCACGACAATGGTTTTGTCTCTTTTTTTCGCCTCTTCGAGACAGTATGCGAGTGTGGTTGCAAAGGTGTAAACACGGGTGCCCACATCGATCAGGTCCACAATGAGCACATCAATCAGATCCATCATTTCGCGCGTGGGGCGGCGGGTTTTCCCATAAAGGCTGAAAACGGGAATGGAAAGCGCTGGGTCGTAAAGGTCTTCTGATTCGATCATGTTGTCTTGTTTTTCCGCATACAGGCCATGCTGGGGTGAAAACAGGGCCGCAAGCCCATTCCCATATTTTTGATAAAGTATATCCCTGGCGTGCGTAAACCGGCTGTCCACGGACGCCGGGTTGCAGAGAAGCCCAATGCGCTTTCCTTCAAGCCAGGCGGGCGGGGATGCCGTGAGATTTTCGAGTCCGGTGCGTATCATGCTCATGTGATCTTTCCTGACAATATTCTTTTCAACGTTTTTCTGAATGACTTTTCATATCCGGCTGTGCAAATGGAATGTGTGCGTTGTTTTGTTTACCACGACCCGGCAAAACAATGCAATCTGTTATGCCGCCTGAAAAGGCGCACCATGATTTCATCGGTGATACAGGTCCGGCCATATGGGCTCCTATCCTCTTGAGGAAATGGTTGAATGGCACCGGACCCCAATATGTGCCTATATTATATTTTATACTACTATATAAAGGGGGCAGGGGTTGTTTCACCCGAATTTGCGCGAAATTCTCATGTGTGGTTTGAAAAAAAAATGAAAATTGAAGAAAATGAAAGCAAGGGTTTGTTGACAGACATTTTCGGAAAAATCCAAAAGCAAAAAATAATGCCGGAAATGTTACAAATTTGTGGCAATGGCATCTTTCAGATTTGTTCAATAGTTATACTACCGATGTTCAAATTGCATTTGTATTCCAGCAGATATAACAATGTTCATAATCGGGAGGGCTGATCCTCAAAACCGGTCCAAACCGAAGCGTACCTGATTTGACCATTGTCGCGATCCGGATTATTTAAATAGTCAATTCTGGTGAGCGTTGCCTTTTATTTGATTCCTTTCAGAAAATGATGTTGTGTCTTAGAACCTTCCGTTTTTATACCTGAGCAGGTTGCACATATTGCAATCAGATGATTCGGCTGTTTTCGGTTTTTCGCAAGCGGGTTATTCGCAGATACTCTATATATATTTTTGTTCATTGTTCATCCGGTTTTACGAAAATGGAGATTGCTACATGGAAACCTTGTGGAAAAAAGCTAAAATTGCCATTAAAGAACAAATCCCTTCAAATCTCTACCGGCTATGGATCGAACCCATTGCTTTTCTTGAAACCGGCGAAGACAACCAGATCGTTTTATCCTGCCCGAACTTTTTTATTAAAAAACGAATACAGGCCAATTACGAATCACTGATCAATGATGAACTCAGCCGCGTTGCGGGAAGGCTTTTGACTTTTTGTTTCAAGATTAACGGAAACGGCAATGGCGGGTCAAAAAAGTCCTCAGAGACAAAGGAACAGGGTGAAACCTCGCAGCTTTTGCTCCCGGGGGTCCGGGTGCAACCGTTAAATGGCCGCAAATTTCGCAAGGATTATACCTTCAATCATTTCGTCGTCGGCAATAACAGCGAC
>JAABUA010000138.1 GCA_011389515.1 Desulfobacteraceae bacterium | reverse complement strand
AATTAATATTACTTTAAAACCGTTCTAAATCTTTTTTGTTATAATCTCAATAAGTTGATTCAAAATCAACATGAATATCATTTATGATTTACAAAATTTTTCAGTAAACTGATGGCAAGTTTGCACCCGGTTTTGCATTGTTTTTTTCCGGCACGTTCATGCCAGGGGGCGCAAAATTGACCATCATTTTTTTTACTTACAGAAACGGCAATGAAAAATAAAGCGAAATTCCACGCGAGAGTGGCGGAACTGGTAGACGCACTGGACTTAGGATCCAGCTCTTTTTAGAGTGGGAGTTCGAGTCTCCCCTCTCGCACCATCCACTGTTTTTGTTTTTCCCCGGCCGCTTTCTTTTTTCCCGGATATCCCCATTCAAATACAATTCAAATATAATGCAAGGAAAGGATGATCATGCAAGTTACGGTTGAAAATGTAAGCGACATTAAAAAAAAGATTCACATTGAAATCCCCAGGGAAGAAGTGTCAAAGGAACTCGATTCTGCATATAACGACCTTAAGAAAAAAGCGAAAATTAAAGGCTACAGGCCCGGAAAGGTTCCCCGCTCGGTTCTGGAAAGGCTTTTTAAAAAAGACGTCCACTCCGATGTGGTGCAAAATCTGGTTCAGAATTCATTTCCCCAGGCCCTCCAGGAAACGGACCTGATGGTAATCGATACGTCCGATATCGACACGCCGGAACTGGATCCGGATTCTGATTTCAAATACAATGCTACCGTGGAATTGAAACCCCAGCTTCCCGAGGTCGAATTCAAGGGGCTTGAAATAAAGAAAACCGAATACAAGGTAAGCGACGGCGAAATCGACGCCCAGGTGGAGATGCTCCGCAAGCACCTGGCGGAATACCCCATGATAACGGAAGACCGTCCCACAGCAGAAGGAGATTTTCTCACCATTGATTACGAAGGGTATATCAACGGCGAGCCCTACCCACCTGTATCATTAACGGAAAATCATGCCATAACGATCGGGGACAAGTCTTTTACCGAAGCATTCGACAAGGAACTTGTGGGGATGAAACCCGGCGACACCAAGGAAATCACCGTGACCTTTCCGGAAGACCATTCCAACGGAGACCTGGCCGGCCGGGAGATCACTTTCAAGGTGCTACTAAAGGAGATCAAAGAAGAAATATTGCCGCCCGTTGACGATGAATTTGCCAAAAAATTCGGGAAATTTGAAACACTTGCCGATCTCCGTGCGGAAATCGAAAACAACCTGCGACAGGGATATGACAAGCGGACCAACCAGGAAATGCAGGAGCAGATTTTTACCAAGCTCCTTGAAACCGAATTCGAGGTGCCCGATGTAATGGTGCGGCACGAACTCGATGAAATAGCAAAAGACACCGAACACCGGTTCGCACAGAACGGGCTTTCAATGGAACAGTTAGGGCTTACCCGGGAAATTCTGGACCAGCAGTACCGGAGCGTTGCCGAACAGCAGGCCAGGCGGCATCTTTTGCTCAACAAAATAATCGAGCAGGAAAACCTGGAAGTAACCGATGAAGAACTGGATGCAGAATATGAAAAACTTTCGGAAATGATAGGACAACCACTTGATTTTATAAAGAAATTTTACAAAGAAAATCCGGGGAAACAAGATGGATTTAAAATTGCCCTACTTGAAAAAAATGCGGTCGATCTTATAATTAATCATGCGACGGTTGAAACGGTTGCACCGGAAGAAAAAACCGGGGATGAAAAAGCCGGAGATGAATCCGAAGCAATTGTGGAGCCATAGCAATCAGCCATTTTGCTTACATCAACATTTTATTTTCCATATCTAAATACAAGGAGATTGAAAATTGCCGCTGATTCCCATGGTCATAGAGCAAACCAGCAGAGGCGAAAGGGCCTACGACATATTTTCACGGCTCCTGAAGGACCGCATTGTGTTCCTCGGGACCCCTATCAATGACGAAGTTGCAAACCTGCTGATCGCACAGCTCCTGTTTCTTGAATCCGACGATCCGGACAAGGATATTAATTTCTATGTAAACTCTCCGGGAGGGTCTGTTACAGCGGGTATGGCGGTATACGATACCATGCAGTACATAAAGCCGGATATTGCGACCGTATGCATCGGCCAGGCGGCCAGCATGGGAGCGCTGCTTCTCGCCGCAGGGGCCTCGGGCAAACGGTATTCACTGCCCAATGCCCGGATCATGATCCACCAGCCAATGGGAGGCGTGCAGGGGCAGGCGTCAGATATCAAAATACAGGCCGAAGAAATCATCCGACTGCGTGCCAGATTGAATGATATTCTGGTATTTCATACAAAGCAGAGCCTTGAAAGGGTTGAAAAAGATACAGACCGCGATTTTTTCATGAGCGGTCTGGAAGCGAAAGAGTACGGCATCGTGGATCACGTGATCAATAATCGCGGGGATCTCTACGATATACCATCAGATAAGGAGGCCTAGATTATGTCATCTTACAAGGGCGGAGATGGAAACGACAACCTCTTCTGCTCATTTTGCGGAAAAAATCAGCAGGAAGTCAAGAAACTGATTGCCGGTCCCGCAGTATATATTTGTGACGAGTGCATTCAACTGTGCAGTGAAATCATAGAAGAAGAAAACATCAAGGACACGGATATCTCCGGCCGGATCATGGCGCCCGTTGAGATCAAGGAGAAGCTTGACGGGTATGTCATACAGCAGGATCACGCCAAAAAAGTACTCTCCGTGGCGGTGCACAATCATTACAAACGCCTTGATTCGGGCATGAGCACAAGCGATGTGGA
>JAABUA010000137.1 GCA_011389515.1 Desulfobacteraceae bacterium | reverse complement strand
TCCGAAGCCAAGATGAAAGTGCTCAATATCATGAACGCCATTCATAACTATGTGTCCGGGGAAAATTTTTTTCGCCCCATGCTTGGCCTCGAACGCGAGGAATATATCAGACAAACTAAGGAAACCCTTAACTTTTTCAATTTGGCGGCATTTACCTGATCGCAGGAGAGCTTTTTTCAGGGAACCAGTAGAGGATGAATCCGTAACAAGTCTGGATCAGACGACTTTGAAAAAAGTCCAAGATCAAGGCTTGCGCAATTTTTGAAGAATTGAGCGTACTTAGCCGTACGTGAGATGCTTTGGAAATTGCGCCTAACGCAGATATTGGGCTTTTTGCGAAGTCGTCAGTAGAGGTGAATTGTGAAAATCGACGTGTTTCTATACGCTACCTTGGCAGAATATCTGCCGGATAACGCAGCGGGGAGATCCGTCACCCTCGAAATGGATGAGCATTCCCGCATCCGGGACGTGGTCGATGGGCTGAAAATCCCGCAAAAGACGATCAAGCTGATTTTCGTAAACGGGGTGCATGCAAAATTGGACACGATTCTTACAGACGGCGACCGGGTCGGTCTTTTTCCTCCGGTCGGTGGGGGATAGGAGAGGGGGCGTTGGTCTCAGTGTGTAATGACCGAAAGAAGGACATTCACCGGGCGGATCGACTCCGCCAACGCATGGGGGTCGATTTTTTCACCGTTCAGCAAAACGTTAAAGGACGTGTCTCTATCAAGCTTGAGAATGTTTTTCCAGAAGGTGCGAAAAGTTTCTGTGGACATCTGGACGCCGTTTTGCAGGAGCTGCGGTCCCAGTTCCCGTGCCGAAAGATTAAAAAGCTTTACCGTAATGGTAATGGCGTCGTTTTCCGGATCACGACCGCTTTCCGCCGGCATTTCCCTTGGGCGCAATGCCGCAAATTTCCCCCCTCTTCTGAAAGCGGCCCCGAAAAGACCAGGCAGGGCCGCTGAAAGGGCAATGGTTGAACTCTCTTTGATTTTCCAGCCGTCAATGTCATCTACTGGTTTGCCGTCATGAAGAATGGTCTGGATATGCTTTTCAATATAGTCGGCATCGAGTCCGAGCTTTTTTTGAAGCAGGGCGTTTACCGAGATGCCGGCATGTGCTTCAATAAAAAACCCGTAACCGGAAAGCATCGAGAAGATGCCGGTGCTTCCCGACGTCATTTCAATGTCTACCCTGTTGATTTGCGTTGTTGTTTCCACAGAAGGCCTCTACTGGAAAATTTATAATAGGCAGGAACGGTAAAGCAACATAGGCAAAGGGAGCATAACGGCTTCAAATGCACGTCATGCTCCCTTTGCTGTATTGCTTCAAGGTATTTATTACAGGTCTGCAAAAACCGTGTCGAGATCCTCATCCGTTACGGCAAAAGTGACATTGTGCGGGGCAAGGGCCTCTTTCTTGAAATAGTCGGGCAGGCGATCATCTTTATTGGTAAATCCTGCCTTCTCATTGAAGTCCCGCTCTATTTTGGTCACTTTTTTCCCCAGCGCGGTAACGTCGTCTGCGGTGAGTTCAAGACCGTGAAAGGCGTTGATCATGTCGATCAATGCCTGAAAGGTTTCCGGCTGGTCCAGAACGGCAAATGCGATAAACAGGCACATGCCCGTAGAATCGATGGCCGCGGTTGCATATTGCAGGTTGCGCGACAGTTCAACCTGGCCGGCAGGCGCCAGCGGGTCTACCGATCCCCCGACACCAAGGATGTTGGCGGTAACCGAGTATCCGGCCGTGTGATCGGCCCCCATGGTACTTGTGGCATAGGTGACGCCCATCCCCTGCACCGCCCGGGGGTCATAGGCCGGCATTGCCTGATTTTTAACCACAGGAACCCTTTCAACTCCGAAAACCTTGCCGGTAACAGCGGCTCCGCTGCCAAGGATGCGCCCAAGGGGAGTGCCCTTGCCGACCTCCTTGACCAGGTTGATCGCCGCCTGACCGTCGCCGAACTCAGCAAGGCCAGCCTCCATGGCAACCGCTATGGTTGCGCCTATTTCAATGGTATCGATGCCGTAGTCGTCGTCCAGTCGGTCAAGCATGGCAATGACATCCAGATCATCGATGCCGCAGTTTCCGCCGTGCGCCCACACGGTTTCATATTCCGGCTGCTTGGTCAGATAATGGCCGTCCTTGTCGTGCCAGATGCCGGAACAGCGGATCACGCAACCCCTGTGGCAGCCGTGGGTGGGCTGACCGCCGCGCGCTTTCATGATTTCGGCCTGATTTTCCCCGCTGATTGCCGCTGCGCCTTTAAATCGCCCGGTTTTAAAATTATAGGTGGGGTATCCGCCCGCTTCGTTGACCACGTTGGTCAGAACATTTGTGCCGTAAGCAGGGAGCCCTTCCCCGGTTACCGGGTGTTTTTTCAGCCCGTCCACAAAAGCCCTGTTGGCGGCCTTGAATTTTTCCGGATCTTTCGGGGATCTCATGGGTGCCCCGGTGTCGTCGATAACAATGACCTTGACGCCCTTTGACCCCATGACGGCCCCTACGCCGCCTCGAGCCGCATGCCTTGCCGGCCGCTGTTCCATATCGGTAAAAGCCACCGTTGATGAAGCCAGCTTCATCTCTCCTGCCTGGCCGATGGAGACGCAGGCGATTTTATCGCCGTACTCTCTTTTCATCCTTTCGACCACGTCATAGTTGCCTTTCATTTTCAATTCCGGATCAACGGCGATTTCGACACCCTCAGTGCTGATTCGGATTTTATAGAGCTTGTCATCTGCGGGTTTTCCTTCAAGGACGATGGCGGCATAACCCAACCGCCCGATCATCTGGGCGGGCTGGCCGCCGGAATTGGCTTCCTTGATCCCGCCGGTCAGGGGGCTTTTGCACCCGACGGAAACACGGCCGGACATTGCGCCGGTCGTGCCGCCCAAAAGGCCC
>JAABUA010000136.1 GCA_011389515.1 Desulfobacteraceae bacterium | reverse complement strand
CGGCGTAGGGGCGGTCCGGAAGCGATGATTACGAATCTTTGCATTCGTGCCCGCAGAATATGGGTCAGTAGAGGCACCCCTTGTGGGTGCCCGTAATTTGAGAACCCACAAGGGGTGCACCTACGAGGTTTTCCTGACCATTATGCCTATTGATAAATGAAAAGAATTATAATCATACAACCTGACAGCTATAGAGCGCCATTTTCGGGTCTTCCGTCATGAGAGGATAACTATCTGCAATGCTCTGCGCAATAAGCATCCGATCAAGAGGATCTGGTCAACGGATCGTTTTTTGCTCCGTTTCCTGAAGCCCCCATCACCCCCCGGCGCAGCGGTCAATGGCTTCCAGGCGGTCTATAATGGGCGGATGGGAATAATTGAGCAGCACGTAAAACCAGTGCGGGTTTAGATTTGCCAGGTTGTGGGACGCCAGCTTCTTTAACACTGTTTTCATCGCCGTTGGATCGCGGGTCGTCTCTGCGGCAAAGCAGTCTGCCTGGTATTCATTTCTGCGGGAGAACGCCTGGAAAAACAGGCTGATCACCATGTCGATGGGCGAATACAAAAGGGCAAAAAACACCAGCCCGGCATACACCGAAACCTCATCCAGAAAAAATGCCTCGGCCAGCATCGGGGAAGTGATAAAGAAGGAAAGCAGGTAAAAAATAAGCCCCGCCTGGGCAACACCCGCCAAAAGCATCCACAGAATGTGCCTTTTCTTGTAGTGCCCCATTTCATGGGCCAGCACCGCAACCAACTCTTCGGTGGTGTGATTCTCCACAAGGGTGTCGTACAACACGATTTTCCGGTGGCTTCCAAATCCCGCAAAAAAAGCGTTGGATTTCCCCGAGCGCTTGGATCCGTCCATCACGTAGATATTTTTTACAGGAAACCGTATTTTTTCGGCATATTCATAAATCGCGGTTTTCAGCGGCCCGGGGGCAAGGGGTTCGAACCGGTTAAAAAGGGGCATGATCCACGTCGGCACCACAAACTGCATGACCAGCATGAACAGGGTGACCGCAACCCAGCAATAGAGCCAGGCAAGGGCTCCGGCATAAACAAAAAACGCGAGAATGCAGGCAAGCAGGACACCGCCGATTGTGGCAGCCAGCAGAAACTGCTTGATGATATCGGCTGCAAAAACCCTTGGGGTGGTTTTATTGAACCCGAAGCGTTCTTCGATCACGAACGTTCCATACACGGAAAACGGTAGTGCAATAACGGCTTTGGCAAAACCAAGCACGCCGATAAAAACAATGCCGCGCAGCACTTCTGATTGCGCGATTTCCCGCACCCATTGATCGAGCATCGCAAATCCGCCCAGAAACCAGAACACCAAAAACAATACCAGGTTGAATCCGGTCGCCACCCACTTGAACCGCGTATTGGCCACGGCGTATCTGATGGACATGCGATACCGGTCCGCATCGTAGTATCCTTCGAATTCCTTTGGCAGATGCGTCCCGGCATCTCTGATATTGAAGATATCCGCGGCCGTATGCACGGCGGTGTCGATCAGCAGGGCAGCCAGTATAACCAGTGCGACAATATTGATATCCATTCTACACTTCTCCGGAAAACATTCCATTGTGCGCTGCAAATGTGCGTAATGTCAGAATGTATGGCACGAAACCACCAACGTGTCAATTCGCAAAAAGCGCTTTCGTCGACCGCATACGGCTATTGACAAAAAGAAAAAAACCTTGTAGAAAAATAACTGGTTATCTATCCGTATCAACCCGTTTCGTTCATCCAAAACACAGGGGCCGATCATGAAAATACAAGCACACCAAAAGGTCAAATATTTCCTGTTCTGTATCGCACTGGCATGTCTGCTGCCTGCCGTAACCCATGCAGATATTGAACAGCATATCATTGAAACCGGCTCCGGTTTTTACTACGTCGTCCAAAAAGGAGACACCCTCTGGGACCTGTCGGAAAAGTTTTCCGACTCCCCGTGGCAGTGGCCGGATATGTGGCAGCATAACCCGGACATCGCCAACCCCCACCTGATCTATCCCGGCCAGAAAATCCGGATTTATGCAAAAAACTGGGCAGATGAAAGGGAAACACCCACAGCGGTCGACCTGTCCGAACCGGACAAGTACTTCAACTATTCCGCCATAAACGCGGTCGGGTTTATCCGTGAAACCCAGGCGGAGAATTATGGATCGATTATCAAGGTAAAAGATGACAAACGTCTCATGTCCACCGGCGACAAGCTGTTCATAAAACCCGCCGAAGACGCCGACGAACTGTTTGAAGGCGGCATTTATGCCATTTACCGGACGATCAGCCCGATCAATGATCCGGTGACGCATGAGTATGTCGGGATCCAGCATCTGATCGCAGGGATTGCGGAAGTGGTCCAGGTGGAGGAAGCGTTTGCGGTTTCCACGATTGTCGCTGCTTTTCGCGATATCCGCGAAGGCGACGTGATCATGCCCTTTGTGACCCGATCCGAAGACATCAAGCTGCGCGATGCGGTTCCCGGGCTGAGAGGACGCATGATCAAAGCGGAAGACGGCCGTGCGCTGATCGGCGAGCACATGGTGGCATTTCTTGACAAGGGGAGCAATGACCGGGTCAAACCCGGACAGACCTACACCCTTTTCTACCAGGAAACCGCCTCTGCCGGCAGAAAAGGCCTGGACCGGCTGATGCTCACGGAAGAATCGCTGGGAGAAGCGGTTGTCCTGCACACGGAAGACACCACGTCAACCGTGCTGATCATCAATTCCCTGGACAATATTCCCGACGGCACGGCCTTCAAGGCGAGTGAATAAGGTTTCTGAAAGACTGCTACTCCCAGGGGAAAACGGTTGAAGAACTGCTGAAGAATATCCGGGAAGTAATTGCGTTGCGTTCGGATCCGCCCCATCCGTTTGTTTGGATTTGATTTTTTCGAAATCGAAATCGGTTTTTTCAATTCTTTGCATTTATCAATAGACATGATGATCAGGGGTGCCCCTACGGGTCCACATTCTGTGGCAATATTTATCGTGTCTATTCTGTCGATCACCCAATACCGATTGCGA
>JAABUA010000135.1 GCA_011389515.1 Desulfobacteraceae bacterium | reverse complement strand
AATGGCAAGCCATAGAGCAGATATGGAAGATAAACCGCGGGAAGCGTGCGGTGTATTCGGCATTCACAGGCATCCCGAGGCCGCGCGCCTGACGTATTTCGGCCTTTACGCGCTGCAGCACCGGGGGCAGGAAAGCGCGGGCATTGCCGTGGTGCGCGACGGACATATCGACTTTCACAAGGGCATGGGGCTGGTCGGCGACGTGTTCAACGACCGGATACTGGCGACGCTGGACGGAGAGTACAGCGCCATCGGGCACGTCCGGTATTCCACCACCGGGGAGTCCGTTCTGGTCAATGCCCAGCCGTTCGTGGTCAATCACCGGGGAAAATCCTACGGCGTGGCCCATAACGGGAACCTGGTCAACGCCCATATCCTCAAGCGCGAACTCGAGGAAGACGGGTCGATTTTCCAGACCACCATGGACAGCGAGATATTTCTTCATCTTTTTGTCAAGAATCTCCGCCACGGCTTTGAAGACGCCCTGATCAATGCCGTCACCCAGCTTAAGGGGGCCTGGTCCATCGTGCTGCTCACCAGCCGGGGGGAAGTGGTGGGAATCAAAGATCCCAATGGTTTCCGCCCCCTTTGCCTGGGCCGCCTGAACGGTCATTACGTGCTGGCATCGGAAACATGCGCTCTGGATCTTCTGGAGGCTGAATTCGTCCGGGAGCTGGAGCCCGGGGAAATCGTGATTATCAGCGACGATGGGGTTCGCAGCCTGTTTCCGCACAAGGCTTCCAAGAAACGTACCTTCTGCATCTTCGAACTCATTTATTTTGCCCGCCCGGACAGCACCATCTTCGGAAAGAACGTGTATCTCTCCAGGAAAGCCCACGGCCGACAATTGGCGATCGAAGCCCCCGTGGATGCGGACCTGGTCATGCCGTTTCCCGATTCCGGCAATTACGCGGCGCTGGGGTATGCCGAGCAGTCCGGAATTCCTTTTGAAATGGGCATGATCCGGAACCATTACGTGGGGCGCACCTTTATCCAGCCGACCCAGAGCATGCGGGATTTCAGCGTTCGCATGAAGCTCAACCCGGTAAAAGAGCTGCTGGCCGGAAAGGACATCATTATTATCGAGGATTCGATCATCCGGGGGACGACGGCAAAAACGCGCATCAAGGCGCTGCGCGAACTGGGGGTGAAAAAAATCCACATGCGGATCAGCTGTCCGCCGCACCGCTTTCCCTGCCATTATGGAATCGATTTTTCCACGACCAATGAACTGGTGGCCGCAAGCAAGTCAATTTCCGAGCTCGAAGCCTTTTTGGGGCTGGATTCCCTTTACTACCTGAGCCTGGAAGGATTGTTGAAGTCCACGGGGGTGGAAGCGCCTGAAAATTATTTCTGTAAAGCTTGCTTTGATCATTGTTATCCGGTATCATTTGACGATGCCTTGTCAAAGGCCTGCTTGGAAAATGGGCAAGACGGGTCCTTTTGATGGTTGATGGATCAAACTGCCGGGGGTGCAAATGATCGAGTCAAAATACTTAAAGGATAACGTTCAGAATATCCAGCGCCTTATGGCGATTCCGGGCCTGAAGGATTTTGAGACCCGGAATTTGGCGAAACTCCTGCGGCTGAGCAAAATTCGGGAATACGAGGACGGCGAAGTCATTATCCGGGAAGGGGATAACGACCCCTGGCTGTATTTTATGCTTAGCGGCAAGGTACAGGTGAGCAAGCGCGGCGTGGAAATCAGCCAGTTGAACGAGGTCGGGGAGATTTTCGGGGAGATGCGCATCGTGGATATGATGGCTCGGTCCGCAACGGTATCCGCCATTGGCCCCACTGTTTGCCTGTGCGTGGACACCTCCGCCAAGGGACGACTTTCCACAACGGAGGACCGGGATGAACGGCTGGACTTCCTTCTGCTCTTGTACCGGATATTTGCCGAATATATGTCCATCCGCCTGCGCGCCACCAATGATGAACTGATCCGGGCCAGGAAGGACATTGAAGAGCTGCGTGCGTATTACGGCCGTTAGCTGTCATGCAAAAAACCGTCTCCTTCACCCGAAATTCCGTCAATGTATTTTTTCATATTCTTACCCGCTGCAATCTCCGGTGCAGGCACTGCTACATCAATCCCGGCCAGCATGGACAGGCGGATCTGGATACCGACACCGTCGTAGACTGGCTTTCGCTTTTTCATCAATCCGCAAAAAAGTCGAACCTTATCCTGCTCGGAGGCGAGCCGACCCTTCACCCGGGGCTTCCGGAAATCGTGAAAGCAGCGCGGCGGATCGGCTACGATTCGGTTACCATCGATACCAACGGATATCTGTTCAACGATATACTCGATAAAGTGAGACCTGCGGAAGTCGATTACTTTAGTTTCAGCCTGGACGGAGCAACACCGGAAACCAACGACCGGATTCGCGGGGCGGGGTGTTATGCGCGCTGCACGGAAGGCATCCGGAAGGCGATTGCCGGGGGATTTGCCGTCAGCGTCATTTACACGGTAAGCAGCGAAAATGCCCATGAACTTCCCCTGATGCCCCCCCTTCTGAAAGGGCTTGGCGTCCGCCGCTTCTTCATACAGGTCATCGGCATCCGGGGGCGCTCGGCGGAAGTGGAGAGCCATTTGGCTGAAAAACCGCTCCAGTTGACCAAAACCCGTTGGGAGTCCCTTGTCCCGCCTGTGGCCAGGCAGGCGGCGGATGCAGGCATTGCGACAATTTATCCGAAAGTATTTCTGGCCCCCGGGGAAACGTTTGAATGTGCGGGGAACGTGGCGGACAATTATTTCATTTTTCCAAACGGCCGGGTATACCGGTGTCCCCTGTGCGAAGATTACCCGCTGCACGCCATGACGATCGTCTCGGACAGGCTCGTGAGAACCGGTAAGATCAACGAGGCCGACCTGTTTACCCTTTCCATACCCGAAGGCTGCGTGATCAACAAGCTGGTCCAGGGCGGCAATATTGAATACGGTGAAAATGGGGAGCCCCGGTACCAGATCGCCTGCTGTCTCCTGAAGGAGGAAGTGTCTCCGTAAACAGCTTCCCTGATGTCCTACACATTAAACCGGAAATTGATGATATCCCCGTCCTGTACCGT
>JAABUA010000134.1 GCA_011389515.1 Desulfobacteraceae bacterium | reverse complement strand
AGCGAAATTTAAATTTCAGGACATGTATGTAGACGCCATTGTGGAATATTTTCGGACGCGGGTTCGACTCCCGCCGCCTCCACCATTCTTTTTAAATAAAATCGAATGGTTATTTATTTTTGCCGCCACCAAGAGTGTTATTGTAACGAGGTCCGTTTCGTTATTTCTCCAACCTGCAGTTGCTCCCCCGGTATTTCAAAGCACTCAATGATGTCAAGATCCTCCAGCACTTCCTGCATCGTATGATGCTTGAACAGTTTGTTTTCCTGCATTTTTTTGTAATATAGGATAAAAAGATCAGGGCAATGAACTGCACAAAGAGCTTTCCTTGATCTCGTTGCGCAATAGGGCAAAATAGCCGTAATGGCGTTTCGCCTCTGCCATAGCATCCTCTTTGACTATAATCTTTGTGCCTCGAGACGGTGTAGTTTTCACTTCAAAATATTCGTTATGGCGTTTGAGGAATGGGGTGGTTTGGTGGTTGGTTTGGTGAAATTGACAGAATACAAAAAAATAATTAAAATTATTTTAAGCAGCAGACATCGTGAAATAAAGGGTGGGCCTTCGTGATACGCTAAACAATCGACAAATTGTATCTAAAGTTTCACGAAAGGATAGCAATCATGAGAAAAGGTACAGCATTTTTGGCGGCAGTGCTGGTTCTTGGCGCGACCGGGATCACGTTGGCCGGCGTCTCGGCAAACCAGACGGTAGGGTATGAAGTCCAAGCGATTAATGAACTGAGCGTCAGCGCCAGTCCCAGCGCCCTTATTGTCAGTTCGGCATCTGCAGGTTCACAGCCGGACCCGGTTTCAAATGCGTTGACCACCTATGCCATTACCACCAACGGAACGAACAAAAAAATCACCGGTGCCATCAATAGCCCCATGCCGGATAATGTCACTCTCAAAATCACCCTTGCCGCGCCGGCTTCCGGATCAAGCACGAATGAGGTCGCATTGGGAACTACCCCGGCGGATCTTGTTACGGGAATCACCCAGCTCGTTGAAAGTGGTAAAACCATAACCTATACACTTTCGGCATTGACTGCGGCAGGCGTGGTCGCATCGGCAGTTAAAATCGTAACCTTGACCATTGCCGACGCCTCATAAGTGGCAAATATTTTAGATTATCTTGATCAGGAGAGTTGTTATGACTTCTTCCCTGACCCTTTTCATCGGGCAACAGACGATTATGAAAATCTTGTTTTGGACAGTCATTCTGGGGTTGTTATTTCCAGCCGGGGCCGAGGCCATTGACCTTTCTGCTTCCGGCGGCCTGATGCGGATAGTCGGTGCATCAGATCTTGTGTCGGGTGCCGGGAGCAATCTGCATACAACCTTCGATGACGCGGGCGCCACAAGCCTTTCCATTGTCAACACCTCCGGCAGCAACGACCGATGGCGTATCGACGTCAGAAGAAGCGATGCCACATGGCATAACGCCCTCAGGCTCTATGTCAAGAGAATCTCCGACGGCTCGGGGGGCGGGACCGTGACCGGCGGACTTTCCCATGTTGAGATATCCGGTACTCCAGTCGAGTTTTTTTCCGGCGAGGGGGACAGAGACGGCCTGTTCCTGTCCTATCAATTGACCGGAATGTCGGTATCCGTTTCGCCGAACATATACAGTACGACGGTCATCTTTACCGTCGTCGATACCCCCTGAGGAGTCTGTCATGAAAAAAGCAATCCTGATTATGCTCGTTTTTCTATGCTCAGCGGCGACATCCTTCGCAGGCGTGTCGGTAGTCGGCTCTCTGACTCGGGAGAACACGGTTGCTCCCGGTGATCGGTATGAAGGAAATATCATGCTGCGCAACAGCGATGAAGAATCGGTCGAGGTTCGCATATACAAGAAAGATTACCTGTTTTACGCTGACGGCAGGAACCTGTACGATGAACCCGGTTCCAATCCCCGCTCCAACGCAGAGTGGCTTACGATTCAGCCGGCGCAGTTGACCGTCCCGCCCAAAGGGACCGGCGCTTTCCACTACACGGTCCAGATCCCGAAAAACGAGGATTTGAAGGGAAGTTACTGGTCTCTTCTCATGGTCGAACCGATGGTGCCGCCGGCAGTGCTTCCAGGCCAGCAGGAAGACAAGGTATCGGTGGGGCTCCAGACCGTTATCCGCTATGCGATCCAGATCGTGACGGACTTTGGTGATAGCGGGGAATGGCAGCTCAGATTCGGTGACAAGAAACTGGTCATGAACGAGGGGAAACGGCTGTTCGAGATCGATATCGAGAACGTCGGGGAACGATGGCTCTCCCCTATGGTCTGGATTGAACTTTACAATGCGGAAGGGGCGCCGGTGGGGCGATTCGAGAGCAGTCAGAAGCGAATCTACCCCGGTTGCTCGGTTCGTCACCAGATGGACCTGACCGGGGTCCCGGCGGGGACTTACAACGCCGTGGCTATCGCCGACAATAAAGATGATCATGTCTTCGGCGGGCAGTATGAGATCGAGATCAAGTAAAAATCAGCCTCGTTTTATGGCTGGAGATAAGTAATGGTCAGCAACGAAGACAAGAAGCCGCCAACCCCCGACAAGTGCCGCCATGAGGAAGAGCGGTTGCCTGAAGCGCAGGAACTGATCCATGAACCAGAGGCCCACCCGGTCGAACCGGAGATGCACAATGGTGAACTGCGCCAAGCCCAGATGGCAATTGAGTTATCGCGAAATATGTATGCCGAACTCTATGACTTTGCACCCGTCGGCTATTTCACCTTTGATTCCAGCGGACTGATACGGAATGTAAATCTTACCGGTGCGCAGCTCCTGGGAATAGAGAGGCGGCAGCTTGCCAATACACCCTTTAGCAGCCTTATTGCTGATGCAGACGGGAGGGGAATTTTTTCCAATCACATCGAACGTGTTTTGCAACGACAGAGCATGCAGAGATGTGAAATCAGACTCACGGGAAAAGACGGCACGTTGATCCATGGTCAACTTCAGAGTGTCAAGGTGGACACTGTCGAAAGCACGGACGGTTATATCTTTTCCTCAATTATTGATGGCACAGCTGGCAAGCAGTTGGGAGAGGTGCTGCAAAAAGCACATGACAAGCTAAAGACAATTGTAAATGAGCGGGATAGAGAGCTTACCCGGACAAAT
>JAABUA010000133.1 GCA_011389515.1 Desulfobacteraceae bacterium | reverse complement strand
AATGTCTGTTGGCGGAAAAGGCAATCAACCCGGTGCTCACCCGCCAGGACGTCGATTTCCTGACCCGGTTCGGGATTTTCAGACAAGGGGTTGCCTACGGCGACGGCGCAATCGTAACCGGCAACGGCCGGCAGATCCCGACGGACCTCACAAATGCATCAAACATGGATCAGGTTTTGTCCCATTGCCTTGGGACCCGCCTCGAAAACGGCATTCTGGTATACGGCGGTTTTTTCCTGGGGCCGGAAGGCTTTTACACGCGCCTGCGCGAGATGAGCGAAGCCGAGCGCAAAAAAATCTACATGACTTCCGTTTTAAACGTCAATCAGCTCTATGCCAACAATCCCTATTTGAGCGAGGAAATGAAGACGCTGCACCGCCGTCACGGTCGTTTTGTAAACGCCTGCCTCAAGGTGACCTTAAGCGGCGGGGTCGTATCAGACGGGCTTGAAAACGGCCAGGTGGTCAGCGGCGTCGGCGGGCAGTACAATTTTGTGTCCCAGGCCCATGCCCTGCCCGATGCGCGCTCCATCATCATGTGCAAGGGGCTCAGGGGAACGGGCAAAAGCCAGGCGTCCAATATTGTGTACAATTACGGCCATATTACCATCCCCCGGCATTTGAGGGACATCGTTATTACCGAGTACGGCATCGCGGATTTACGGGGAAAGGCCGACAGCGAAATCATTGCTGCGTTGCTCAATATCACCGATTCAAGATTCCAGGACGAACTGCTCCAGAAAGCCAAAGAGGAGGGGAAAATCGCCAGGGACTACGTGATTGGCGATCAATTTCGCAATAACTTTCCCCAGAGGCTGGAAGATGATATGGCCCGGTACAGGAAAGCGGGGTTTTTCAAGCCGTTTCCGTTCGGGACCGATTTCACGGAAGAGGAACTCGTCATCGGCAAGGCGTTAAAAGGGCTGAAAGCCCAGATGGCCGAGGGGATGAGCCGGGTAACGAGCCTTGGAAAGGCGATCACGCTGGGCCGGATTCCGGATGCGGCAAAACCCTTTCTTGAGCGCATGCAGCTGGACAATCCCAAGTCCGCGAAGGAAAAAATGATGGCAAAGCTGGTGGTATATGCGCTTTCCCAGCAGGGAGCCATTTAGGGGGGGCAGCCGGTCAATAGCACACCCGCGGTTGCCGTAACCAGATATGATTCTTATCTTTCCAGTTGCATTAGCATTGAAAAACCCCAACATAAGGAGGCATAATGGTCGATAAACAAACACCGGGTCCGGAAATGGCCATACCCGGCCTTGTCCATATCAAACAGGTCCGGCACAATCTTACCACCGGCGCCCTGTATGAGGAAATCGTCACGCACCGTGAAGGAAAGATCGCACACCTGGGCCCCATGGTCGTCCGAACGGGCCATGATGCGGAGATGCCCCCTTCGGACAAGTTTATCGTCAAAGATCCCGTGAGCGACAAAAAGGTCTACTGGGACAGCACCAAAAACGAGCTTTCGGAAAATTTTTTCAACACCCTGTACAACCGCCTCCTTGCCTACATGAAGAGCAAGACGGCCTATGTACAGGACTGCATGGCCGGAAGCGTGGAGGAATACGGTGTTCCCATGCGCATTATCACGGAAACCGCATGGCATTCGCTTTTTGCCAGGAACATGTTCTACCAGCTGTCCGATCCGCTGCCGCTCGAGCAGTTTGCCCCGGCATTCACCCTCATCCACGTGCCCGGTTTTCATGCCATTCCCGAGCTGGACGGCACCAATACCGCGTCATTTGTCATTATCAGCCTGGAGAGAAAAATGGTGCTCATCGGCGGGACCAGCTATGCCGGTGAAATCAAGCAGGCCGTCTTCACCATGGTCAACTACCTTATGCCGGAAGACGTGTTTGTCATGCGATGCTCGGCCAACGTGGGGCCGGACGACGATGTCGCTATTTTCATGGGCAGGGGGGAGGCCGGAAAAACCACCCTGGCCATTGACCCGTCCAGGCGTTTTTTAGGGGATCATTCCCACGCCTGGAACGAAAAGGGGCTTTTCAACCTGGACTGGGGCGGGTATGCCAAGCTCTACGGCATCCGCGAAGAAAACCAGCCGTACATATTCGCCTGCATGAGAAAGTTCGGCACCCTGCTCGAAAATGTGAGCATCGATCCGGACACCCGGCGGATCGACACCAACGACAACAGCCTCACGGAAAACATCCGCGCGGCATATCCCATTTCCCATCTGCCCAACGCCATCCGCAGGGGGCTGTTCGGGCACCCGAAAAACCTGTTTCTGCTCACCTGCGACGCCTTCGGCGTGCTCCCTCCCATCGCCCGGTTGACCCCGGAGCAGGCCGTATATGCTTTTCTGTCCGCGTACACCGCCAAATTCAAGCAGACGGAAACCGGAAAAATGAAGCCGGAAGTCATGTTCGACGTGTGTTTCGGTGATGCGGCCCTTGCCCTGCCGTCTTATGCATACGGAAGAAAACTGATGGAAAAGATAACGCAGCACAAAATAAAATGCTGGCTGGTCAATACCGGCTGGAGCGGCGAACCCTATACGCGCGGGGAGCGGATAAAGATCGGGCATTCCCGGGCCCTGATCCGGGCGGCCATATCCGGAGACTTCAATACCATCCGCTGGGAGACGGATCCGGTGTTTCAGTTCGAGGTGCCTGCAGAATCCCCGGATGAAAACATCCCGGCGGAAATGCTGAATCCGCGCAAACAGGCAGCCGACCCGGGTGAATATGAAATGCGGGCCAACCGCCTGGTCGCTGAATTTGTAAAGGATTTCAAGAAATTCGAATCAGATATCCCGGAAGACATGCGCGTCATGCTCTCCCAGATCATCTCGGTAGATGATTCGTTTGATTTCGAGGAGTACGATTTCAACATATAGCGGCGTTTTAAAATACCGCCTACCGCTTACCGGCTACCGCCTACTGATTACTGCCTACCGGCCCTGCTGCGGGCGCAATGTATTTTCCGTAAACGCCAGGGTCGCAAAATAATCCGCCATGGTCTCTTCCCTACGGATCAGTGAAATCGATCCGTCCGCATTGAGCATCAGCTCCTTGGGCCGCAGCTTGGCGTTGTAATTGAACCCCATGGCATGGCCGTGGGCCCCGGTGTCATGTATGACCAGAAAGTCCCC
>JAABUA010000132.1 GCA_011389515.1 Desulfobacteraceae bacterium | reverse complement strand
TTTGTTTGGTGGCGGGAGCGACGAGACTCGAACTCGCGACCTCCGGCGTGACAGGCCGGCGTTCTAACCAAACTGAACTACGCCCCCGCAAATTTTTTTAAGGGCTGGTAGGCGGAACAGGGCTCGAACCTGTGACCTACGGCTTGTAAGGCCGCCGCTCTCCCAACTGAGCTACCCGCCCACGTTTGTCAAAAAGTGTTTTTCCTGACCGTTGTTTTCCGGTGTTTATAAAAATAGCTTTCTACAATTTCCAGGCTTGCTTGTCAAGATAAAAACAAGATGATAAGTCGAATTTTTAATGCCCTGTCAGCATAGGCGTTGCCCGATCCGCTTCAGGCTTATGAATCCGAAAATGTTCCGGGTTCTTATACAGGGAGAGGCCGTTTTCCATGATAATGGAATGGCTGATCACCTCATCCATATGTTCCACGAGGACGATTTCTATCTGTTTGGCGATCGATGCTGGGATTTCCTTGATATCCTTTTCATTCTCCTTCGGAATAAGCACCTTGGTGATCCCGCCCCTGTGCGCTGCCAGGATTTTTTCCTTGAGGCCGCCAATGGGCAGGACCCGGCCGCGCAGCGTGATTTCACCGGTCATGGCGACTTTCCGCCGTATGGGCAGCTTTGCCAGGGTCGATATAATGGAGGTACACATGGCAATACCGGCGGATGGTCCGTCCTTCGGGGTCGCGCCTTCCGGCACATGTACATGGATGTCGAAGTTTTCATAGAACTTGGGATCGATGTTAAACTGCTCGGCCCTGGACCGGACGTAGCTGATGGCAGCCTTTGCCGACTCCTGCATCACGTCGCCCAATTTACCGGTCACCCTGAAGTCCCCTTTGCCGGGCATAATCGCGCTTTCCACAAAAAGCAGCTCGCCGCCGAACTGGGTCCAGGCAAGGCCGATGACAATGCCCACCTGATCATTTTCCTCCACCTGGCTTTTTCTATACTGGATCGGCCCTAAGTATTTCTGGACCGACCGGGTATTGACGTTCACTGCCTTCATTTTAGCGGATTTGGCGAATTTTCTCGCAATTTTCCGGCATATGGACGCGATTTCCCTTTCAAGATTCCGGACGCCTGCTTCCCGGGTATAGTTGCGGATGAGCATGAACAGCGCATTTTTTGAAAACCGTATATCTTTTCCCTCAAGACCGTTGAGCCGGAGCTGTTTGGGGACCAGAAACTGCTTGGCGATATTGTATTTTTCGTATTCCGTGTAGCCGGGCAGCCGGATGATCTCCATGCGGTCCTGCAGCGGGAGCGGGATGTCCGGCAGTGTGTTGGCCGTTGTCACGAACAGGATATCGGACAGGTCGTAGTCCATGTCGATATAGTGATCGTTGAATGCGTAGTTCTGCTCCGGATCGAGAACTTCCAGAAGGGCCGCAGAAGGATCCCCCCGGAAATCCATGCTCATTTTGTCAATTTCGTCCAGGCAGAATACCGGGTTGTTTACACCGGCCTTGCGCAGGGACTGCAGGATTTTGCCGGGCATGGCGCCGATGTATGTGCGCCTGTGCCCGCGGATTTCAGCTTCATCCCGAACGCCGCCCAGCGAGAGACGCACAAATTCGCGTCCCGTGGCCCTGGCGATCGATTTTGCAAGGGATGTCTTGCCTACGCCCGGCGGACCCACAAGGCACAGTATGGGACCCCGTATTTTCTTTACCAGGGCCTGCACGGCGAGGTACTCCAGTATGCGTTCCTTGGGGCGTTTTAGGCTGTAATGATCCTCGTCCAGGATGATCTCCGCCGCATCGATATCTTCCGAAATCTCGGAATTTTCATTCCATGGCAGGCTGAGAATCCAATCGATGTAATTCCTGGTGACCGTTGCCTCGGCGGACATGGGCGTCATCCGTTTGAGTTTTTTAAACTCCTGCCCGACCTTTTCTTTGGCCTCCTCGGACAGCTCCTTTTCCTGTATCCGCTGCTCCAACTCGCGGAGCTCATCATCCTCGGCGTCATCTTCGCCCATTTCCTTTTTGATGGCCCGGATCTGCTCGTTGAGATAGTAATTTTTCTGGCTCTGCTCCATCTGCTTCTTGATCCGGCCCTTGATCTGCTGATCCGTTTTCAGGATGACGATTTCCTGGTTGATCAACTCGATCAGCAGGGCGAGGCGATCCTCAATGGGGTCTATTTCAAGAAGTTTCTGGTTGTCGGGCGTCTTGAAAGAAAACTGTGACGCCGTGGTATATAAAAGCTGCACCGGATCTTTTATTGCGGACACCTTGTCCGCCATTTCACCGGTAATGTTTTTATGAAGCGCTGCGTATTCCTTGAAGCTGTTGATGATGTTCTTGAAATAGGCGACGGTTTTGGATTCTTCGAGATCGGGCTCTTCCATTAACTCGAGTTGGACCTGGAAGAAGCTGTGGTTGTCGATGAACCTGACGATGCGCGCCCGGTGTTTCCCCTCCACAACGGTCTTTACCGTACCGTCCGGAAGGCGCAGCATCTGGAGAACCTTTGCCACAGTGCCCGTGCGGTTGATATCCGCCTGTCCCGGATTGTCTTCCCCCGGAGTGGACTGGGTGGCCAAAAATATATACTTGTCTTCAACGTTCATTGCCTCGGATATGGCATTGATGGACATGGTCCTTCCGACAAAAAGCGGGGAGACCATGTACGGGAAGACGACAATATCACGCAAAGGCAGCAAGGGGAGTATCGGTGTCATCGCAACTCCATCTGTTTGCCTGAATATTTTAGGTATTTGTATCATAATGGTTTTTTTGTATCCTGATAATTGTAAAAATAATTTTCTACGGTTTCATGGGGCGTCTGTATTACCGCAGCGACTGCCGGGCGCCTTTCCGATGCAGTGAGGATGCGACAGGTGCCGCTTTTATAACGGCGCACCTATCCTGGGGAATGGTTCTGTTAGCGTGCTGCTCTGCTCTTGTTACGCCTGCTTTTTCGGTTTGTGCTGTTCATAGAGCAGTATCGGCTCCTCCCTGTGGAGGATGACTTCCTCACCGATGACACATTCCTTTACACCGGTCATGGAAGGTAGCTTGTACATGATATCAAGCATGCTGGATTCAATAATTGCACGAAGTCCCCGCGCACCTGAATTCCGTTTCGAACTCTCCCGGGCGATGGCCCCGA
>JAABUA010000131.1 GCA_011389515.1 Desulfobacteraceae bacterium | reverse complement strand
ATTGTCACGGACGCATCCCGACGGGGTCTGCAGGCGGCAATCCGGATTCATGAGCTGGCAGGAAGTCTTAATATCGGCGTCAAGCGAAGTTGCATCATCCTCAACCAGGCAAAGGAAAAGCCGCCGGAAGAGGTCCTTGAGATGATAAATAATGCCGGTATTGAATATATTGGCTCGGTTCCTGCAGATGACATGGTATATGAATTTGATTTCAAAGGCCGCCCGATGATCGAAATGCCGGAAGACAGCCCCGTCATAAAGGCCGCATTCAGCGCTTTTGACAAGTTCATGCAGGACGGTTGATATTGCATTCGAAAAAAAGTCATGGAAGCAATGCGAGATGGCGTCATCCAGAGATGTTGTTGAAATAAATGTAATGCCGTATGAAAATTTATACATTTATTATGTAGACGGCAAAGTTTCTACGGACAGGGGTTTGTTTGGAAGTGGGTTCATTGGAAACTGGCAGGAGGAAAACAGCGCCTTTCTGTTTTTTGACGAACCGGCCGACGAACGGGTTGAATCGTTTGTCGCCGCAGATGGCGGGCTGATATTGAAAGACCGTTTTTTCATGCCGTACAAGGAGTGGATCGGGTCTGAGATGCCGCCGTTTTCCGCAGGCGGCCTCCGTGTTTTACCGCCGTGGCTGGCCGGGGATGAAAAATACGATCCAAACAGGATTCTGCTGGATCCGGGTGTGGTTTTCGGGTCAGGCACCCATGCAACTACCCGGGATTGTCTTTGCGCCATGGAAATCGTGTTTTCCGGCAGGGCGGTTTCAAGGACGATTGATCTCGGCTGCGGTACGGGCCTGCTGGCTCTTGCAGCCGCCCGGAAGGGAAGCCGTCAGGCCCTGGCGGTGGACAACAATTATCTCGCCGTTGAAACAGCGAGGGGCAATATCGTGCATAACCGCCTGGAAGACCGCGTACTGGCGGTTCATGGTTGTGCAGAGGATTTTGTGGGTATGGAAGCGGATCTGCTCGTTGCAAACATTCACTACGAAGTGATGAAAAAATTGATTAACGCGCCGGGCTTTTTGCGCAAAAAACGCTTTATCCTCTCCGGGCTGCTTCGCAGTCAGTTTTCACGAATTGAAGACAATCTGCGTCAACTGGGTGCCGTAATCGGGCATAAGTGGGTCAGCGACGGTGTCTGGCATACGCTCACAGGCGCATTCGAAGCGTGAAGAAAGGGTGTATTTGTATAAAACAAAGGACGTTGTGTTGTTTTTGCCCGGTTGTCCGGGCGGAAAAGTAATGGCAGGTCTTTGCCGGATGCTGTAAAGGGAATCCATGTATATCAAGTGCTGGGGATCAAGAGGGTCAACGCCTGTATCAGGAGCCGAATTCGAAAAATACGGCGGTGATACCACGTGTATTGAAATCCGTACCAGAAGCGATGATTTGATTATCGTGGATGCGGGAACCGGTATACGCCGTCTGGGCAACCAGCTTATCCGTGAAGACCGGTCGACGTTCAATTTTATTTTTACCCATTCCCATTGGGACCACTTGATGGGATTTCCTTTTTTCAAACCGCTTCACAAAAAGGAATCCGAAATTTATATGCATCGGTGCCCTTTTCCGGGTAAATATATCGAAACGATTGTAACAAAGCTCATGGGCCCTCCCCATTTTCCCGTTCGCTACTCGGACCTGAAGGCTTCCATCCATTATAAAAAAGGATGCCCGGGAACTTTTTCCATCGGTACGGTCAATATTACCCCCATTTCTTTGAGCCACCCCAACGGCGGGTGCGGCTATCGTTTTGAAGAAGACGGCAAACGGTTTGTTTTTCTGACCGATAACGAATTGGGCTTTGTCCATGAAGGCGGACAGACCTACGATGAATATGTTGCGTTCTGCAGCGGGGCGGATCTTTTGTTCCATGACGGGGAATATACGCCCGCAGAATATGCCGAAAGCATTGAATGGGGGCATTCCAGCTACATAGATACACTGCGCCTGGCCCTTGATGCCGGCGTCGGCCGGCTTGGCGTCTTCCATCTGAACCAGGAAAGAACGGATACGCAAATGGATGCGATTATCGATCGATGCAATGAATTGATCGCCGATAAAAACGTTTCCCTGGCGTGTTTCGCAGTCGCACGGGACATGGAATTTCATTTGTAGCCGTCGTGCCTGTATTTGGAAGAAAACGGGGCAAAGGCCCGAGTGCGAAAGTTGAAATGACTTCTATGATTGAGCATGATTCCGGATGGGTGGTGGACATCGCTTTGAACCCGCCGTCCCTGCAAGACAACACAGCGGATGCCGATCGCTTGAAAAAAGCGCTATCCCGTAAAATCGGCGTCGATTATATCACTGTGGATCCGTTTGTTTTACAGGATCTGCCAATCCGTTTACACAGCTGGGATTATCGGTGTCGGTGTGTTTTTTTCAAGAGCTGCGGCTGCGCTTATCTCATAGAGATCATGCCCATAGAGAATCCCAAACCGGCAGCGGCGATTGCGGTGGACCTTGGGACCACCCGCGTGGTCATGGAAATCATCGACCTTGTTACCGGCAAAAGTTTGTTGCAGTCGGCATTTGACAATCCCCAGCGGGAGATCGGCCCCGATATTCTCGAGCGCATCCATTACGCAGACAAGCCCGGGGGGCTTGACCATCTGCATCACCTGATCATCGATGCCATAAATGAAGAGATCGGTCGAATATGCAAAAAAACGGGCATGGATCGTAACCGTATATTTCTCATGGCCGTTGCCGGCAATACGAGCATGACGCATCTTTTTGCGGGGATCAGCCCGCGCGGGATCATCCGGGAGCCTTACATCCCTGCGGCCAACACTTTCGGTGCCGCCAGGGCAGAGGATCTGGGTATTCACATGAACCGCAGCGGGCGCGTTTTTCTGTTTCCCAACGTGGGAAGTTATTTCGGCGGTGATCTGATCGCGGGCGCCTGCTTTGCAGGATTTCAAGAGGCGAAGGATATTTCCATCCTTGTTGACGTGGGCACCAATGCGGAAGTGCTGCTGGGAAACAGCGAATGGCTTGTGGCCTGTGCCGGTGCCGCCGGTCCGGCACTTGAAGGCGGTGTTTCGGAAATCGGGATGACCGCAGGTCCGGGGGTGATCGACACCGTTTTCATCGACCCGGCAACAAGAAAATTT
>JAABUA010000130.1 GCA_011389515.1 Desulfobacteraceae bacterium | reverse complement strand
CATGTCTCCATAGCGTGTAAACGCTTCAACGTCCGTTTGCATCCCCTCGATAGTGGAATCGGATATCTTGAAATCGCCGGAGTGGATAACCAACCCTTCGGGCGTATGAATGGCGATGCCGACGCCATCTACGACACTGTGATTGACCCGTATGAATTCCAGAACAAAGGGGTCCAGTTCAAGGCGGCTGCCGGGATGGATGATATGCAACTGGGCGGAAGCGGACAGGCCGTGTTCTTCAAGTTTGCTCTCCAAAATGCCCAGCGTAAAGGGCGTTCCATATACCGGAACGCTGATCTCTCTGAGCAGATAGGGCAATGCGCCGATATGATCTTCATGGGCATGGGTGAGGACAATCGCCTTGAACCGGGACTTGTTCTGCAGGATATATCCCATGTCGGGGATTACATAATCGATACCCAGCATATAATCTTCCGGAAACATCAGCCCGGCGTCGATGACGATCATGGTGTCAGCGCAGTCAAACACCATCATGTTCAGTCCGATTTCTCCAAGCCCGCCCAAGGGGATGATTTTTAACACGAATAACCTCCGACTAAGCACGCCAATATTTTTGCCTTGATAACGGAAGATTCGGAAGAGACCATGGTGATTTTCCCGTTTTGGACAACCAAATTCCGACAGGTTTCAGGTGACAATGGAAAGACGATCAAAAATGGCATCCACCACCTCGATGAGCCAGTTTCTCTGCTCAAAATCGGCAATGGCAATACAATCACACCGGACCCGGCTGTCCGTACGCACCAGAAATTCGCAGCAAAGGGCGTCGGGCTTTAATTCAAGTGAAAAATAGAGGGGATGACAATCCGTATGGGATATCTGACACGGAGAATACAATGCGGGATCCATCGGCAGCCGGTAAATGCCGTTTACCCGTGCCGGACCGTAATACTCATCCAGGTAGCTTTTCAACGCCTTGAAATCACCGGGCCTTATTTCATCGATAACATACTGTTTCATAATCCATGAAAATACCACACAAGACGGGATTACGCAAGAACTGGTTGCAGCAGGGCGCCTTCAAAAGAAAGAAGTTTTCGCTTCATATCAATGCCGCTCCCGAATCCCCCAAGGCCCCCGTCTTTACGGATGACCCGGTGGCATGGAATCATAATGGGAAAGGGGTTTTTCCCCAATGCGCTCCCCGTGAAACGGGATGCCAAGGGACGCCCCATGGCCATTGCGATATCACTGTATGCCGCAGTATGCCCGAAGGGAATATCGGCGGTTTTTTCCCACACAAGGCGCTCAAGAGGCGTAAATCCACTAAAGCGCAACAGGTCCCACGGGATGGGAACCGGCCTTTTTTCGAAATACGCGGTAAAAAACCGGTTAATGAACAAAGCCTGCTTTTGTGCAGGCAAACGGATCGGCGCTTTGGCGCCGGAATCATCACGGTAGTCGCGCTCCCCCGGCAGAAGTACGCGCGTGAGCGCAAACGGGTCCTCTGCGTACAGGACCACAATAACACCCACAGGTGAGTCAAAATGATGCGCATATTCTGGCAATACAATGTTTTTCATAGGTCAGGACGGAAAACGGATTGATGGGAAAGGCGGGAAACAGGGAAAATATCCCCGGCCCGGACAAGGGGGGCCGGGGACAATAAAAAAACGTTTTTTTTTAGGTTTCTTCAACGGTGATCGCACCGGGTTCGCAAACCTCTATGCAGCTCTCGCATCCAAGGCATTCATCTGCATTCACCGGCACGGATTTGCCGTCCTGCATTTCAAACACTTCGACCGGACAAACATCTACACATTCTTCACAACCTTCACACTTGTCAGCATCTACCGTAGGAATAAAAGCCATGTTGCATCTCCTTTTAATTGTTTTTTACAAAGCAGGCCCTTGGTTATTCATCGTTGTCAAGTTTTCTGCCATATACCAAATAAACCTCTCCGTCAAGGGGGGCGTATACAATATTTTGCTTTTTTTGCACAATGTTGATGGCACCGTAAAAAGTCCAATACCTGCGTTACGCGCCATTGCTCAGAATTTCATCACGCCAAAGGCGTGACTGCATTCTTCGAAATTGCGCAAGCCTTGATCTTGTCACGCCATGGCGTGATTACGGCGCCATCTGAAATCAGACTTTTACGAGTTCATCAATGCTGTTTTATTATAAGCGATCTCAAAATTCGGATTTCGTTTTATCCGATTGTTTTCATTTGATTTTTTCGAAATTGAAATCGGTTTCTAACAAGCCTTTGTGCATTTATCAATAAACATAATGATCAGGAGAACCCCGTAGGGGCACCCCTTGCGGGTGCCCGGAATCAGGGCACCCGCAAGGGGTGCCCCTACGAGTCCACATTCTGTGGCGATATGTAAACAAATTGCGCCAAAACACAATTTTGAGATACGTTCTAGACGGATTTCGTTACCAGGCAGAAAAAAGCATGCCTGGGGCCGGCCCCGAAAGGAGATTCACTTTCGGGAAATCCGGTAAACGATTCGAGCACTTTTGCAGAAGAAATCTCCGGTATTGCGTATGCTTCCAGGACAAAACCGTCTTCCACCGGCGGCGCAAGATATGAAAACTGCTTGGCCGATTTTCCGGCATCCGTCCATGGCGCATCGGCAATTGACTGGAAACTTCCTGCCAGTTCAGATGCCGCGGAATCCGGATCACCTGCAGCAGAAGTCGTTTCCAGGCGGATAATGGACGGAAACCGCTCGGCGATCGCATTGATGACGGCACGGCTGTCGGTAATAAATACATCCGGCGGTGCCGTGTCGTTTTTGGCAAGAAGCGACCACGCCGCAAGGCGGGATTCGGTCATGACGGCGCATGCATCATCCACTTCTCCGGAAGCGGAAAATTCGCCGGACGCCATACCTTCCCCCCTGAGCTGCTCAAACAACTGCTGTGACGCATGGTCCGCCTTTTCTAAGTTTTCCCGGATTTCTGATTCGCTGCGATCGAATTCCTGCGCCAATTGCAAAAACATGCGCGCATTGACCAGTGGATCCGCCTTTTTATCGGCCTCCGATGCAACGCCCTTTTTGTTTTTAAGCACCTCTGTCTTGATTTCCGCGGCAAAATCCTGGTTGTAAAAACCGCCGCCGGCCAGCCGGTTCAGGCGCAGGGCGTCTTTCTGGTGCAGATTTCCCCAACTGCTGTACGCCCGGCACAGTTCAAGAAGAAATGCTTCTTTTCCG
>JAABUA010000012.1 GCA_011389515.1 Desulfobacteraceae bacterium | reverse complement strand
CCTGGCCGCTGCCGTACTGCCATGCTTTCTCGTTATTTTCTGGATTTCGCACACCATGAATCTTTTGCTCATGGGCAAAGATATGGCCCATACCATGGGGGTCAACGTGAAACTCACGACGATCGGCCTGCTGGTGCTCACTTCATTTATGATATCCATGACAGTGGCCCAGGTCGGATTGATCGCGTTCGTGGGGCTGGTGGTCCCGCACCTTCTGCGCCTGATTCTGGGCTCAGATCACCGGGAGCTTGTTCCGGCATGTATTTTCGGCGGCGCCGGATACATGGTGCTGTGCGACCTGCTGGCAAGAATTCTGCCCCGCCACGGTGAGATGCCGGTCGGCGTCATTACCGCCATGGTGGGTGCGCCGTTGTTTATTTACCTGTTGAGGCGATCCGGCTGATGAACGATGCAATTACCATCAAGGACCTGGCATATTCCTACCCGGACGGCACCCGGGTGCTCAAGGGGCTTTCCTTTTCTATTTCAAAAGGGGCGTTTTTCATCATTATCGGTCCGAACGGTTCTGGCAAAACAACGCTTTTGAAAACCATCGCCGGGTTGATCCGTCCGAATCAGGGGCAGGTCGGCATCATGGGAAAGCCGCTTGGCGCCTATTCCAGGAGAGCCATTGCCAAGCGCGTTGCATACGTGGCGCAGCAGACTGCGGTCGATTTTCCGTTTCTCGTTTCAGATGCCGTCCTCTTCGGAAGGGCGCCGCATCTTGGCACCTTCGGCCTGGAGTCGGAAAAGGACAGGGATCTTGCCAGACAGGCCATGGTGTTCACGGAGGTAGACCAACTGGAAAACCGCCGGATCGACCAGTTAAGCGGGGGGGAGCGCCAGCGGGTGTTTATCGCCCGGGCAATATGCCAGGCGCCGGAAATCATACTTCTTGACGAACCCACGGCCTCACTCGATATCGCGCACCAGCTGCGGGTGATGGACCTGATGGAAAAGATGCGGGAAGAAAAGCATATCACCGTGGTGATGGTGTCCCATGACATCAATCTGGCCGCCATGTATGCGGATTCACTCATGCTGATGCATAAAGGGAAGCTCGTGGCATGCGGTTCCCCGGGAGACGTCCTGAACTACCGGACGCTGGAGGACACTTACGGCTGCCGGCTCCTGGTCGATGAAAGCCCGCTTGGGCCCATGCCCCGGGTGACGCCGGTCCCTGGGAGGTATATTTTCTGAGGGGAAGTCAGGAAACAAGCCGCTCCAGGTTTTCCCGGGCAAAATCAATACCAGGATCAATGCGCAGCGCCGTGCGAAAATATTCTATGGCTTTTTGGGTGTCCCCCATCTCCCGGTAATTGGCAGCGACGTTGGCATAATCGATCGCGGAGGACGGGTTGAGGCGGATAACCTGTTTAAAGGCCCGGATCGCCTCTTCATGGGCCTTCAGTTTGAAGTGGCAGTAACCGATCAGGTTGAAAACGTCCGTCCGCTCATCATCCATTTCTTTTGCTTTTTTCAGCACGTCCAAAGCGTCCCGGTAGCGTTCCATGTCCTTCAGACAGACGCCCATGTAGGAATAAATGTCGGGGAGATCCTGCTCATCCGGGTAGCATTCCAGGGCCTGGTTGAAATAATCCAGCGCGACTGCCGGATCTCCCAGTGCCAGATGGGACTGGCCGATATAAAACCGGATATAGTATTTTCCGGGCAGACGCCTGTCGAACGCCATCAGCCTGGAAATCGCTTCTTCGGGGGCAAAAGTCTTGGTGACGTGTTTGGCCGTGAAGAGACCTACGCTGGCGGCGGCAGCCCTTTCCCGGAATCGTGCGCCCGGAACTACGGTATAGAGGGCTGGAATCGTCAATGACGGATGAGTGGTGTCAACAGCGATCACGTCCAGGTGTTTGACCGCCAGCGCAGAGATCAACCGCTCGACTTCCACTTTTATGTTGTCATGGGAAACATCCGGAAGCGCACCGATGGGTTTGTATTTATCCGGATGGGTGATATACTTTGCGTCTCCAATTGTACGGTACTTGGGAAGCCCGCTGGCGACAAAGTTGGCCCCGGTATTGAAATCGCCGCCAAGCTGGGCCACTTCGGTCAGGGCCCGGTTAAACGCTTTTTCGGGCGAGGTCATGGTGCCCGCCGTCCATACGAGTTCGCTTTTTTCCGGAAATGTCGCCGGGTCATGGGCCAGCACACCCACCGTGGGAATCCCCGTGTCTAAGGAAAAATCCGAGACATACAGGTCAATATTATTTTTTCTGTATTTGCCGATCAGCCCTGAAACGATGTCATCTTTTGTCGTATCCGGGTCGATACCATCGACCGGGAGGCGGTTTCTGCTGACGATGTCGCACACATGCCGTTCAACAACCTCGCAGATACCCTGGCAAAGGGCTTCTTCAAAGCAGTTTCCGGAAGAGGTGCCGTTGAATTCGTTGATGGCGAAAAACCAGTCAAACGGCATCAGCACGGGTTGTTTCCGGGTCAGGTTGAAACCTTGCGCCCATTTCATCGGCTGCTCGGCAAAAAACGCCAGTGCAATGTCCCGGTCGTCTGAAACGTCGCCCACGCTTTGAGCGATCATATCCAGGGGCAGGATATTTCCTTTGAGGCGGTTATGGGGTGCACAGGTGAAATTTTCCACATTGCCATAATAGGCGTAGAAGCTGAATCGTTCAACCAGTTCCATGATGGCGCTGGCCTCGGCCTGCGCCGGGGTCGCCCCTTTTCCCATCTGCTTGGTCGTGCCGGTCATCCGGTGAGCATCGGCGCCGCATACGCTGAAAAAAACCGGAATATCAAGCCTGCCATTGTCGATCCGCACGATTTCCGACAATATATCAAGATCATGAGACGCAAACCGTTCTCTTACATCCCGGATGGTTTCCTCCGGCGACCGGATTTTGTCTAGATCCGCCGTATACCCTTTGCGCCTGTCGGTTAAAGACCACGTGTTCGTCATTTTTTCTCCTGCAGTGGAATGCTGAAAAATTATTTTTGCCTGTTGTAAAGCAATCCAGGCGATTTATCAAGACTTATAAGGGGGACTTATTTGGGGGACATTTATGTATGAACGTCCCCTTTTTTTATTTCATATAATCCTGTATAGGATAAGAAGTATCTTTCTATAGGAGGGATTATGAATCAAGCTGCGCCAACTGCGAAAGCCTGCCGGACGTCGCAACGGTTTGAACGCATTAAAGCCGCCCTGATGTCTTCCCCTGTTTATCTGTGTCCCGAACGGGCGCTTCTCATCACCGATTATTTCAAAAACCATGACAACCGGAAAGAACCCACGCTTATCCGGAAAGCAAAGGCGTTTCGACACCTTTTGAGGCACAAATCGGTCTGTATATGGCCCGATGAACGAATTGCCGGCAACGTGGGTACCAAACGCAAATCTGCGATTATTCAGCCGGAACTTGCCGGGACGTTCATGAGCGAAGAGCTTCTGTGGATCGACAAGCGCAAAACGACCCCTCATCTCATAACATGGCGGGACCGCCGTAAGCTGCTGACAACCGTTATCCCGTACTGGCTGCCGCGCAATATGGTTTACAGGGCGTTTCGCGGCAAACGGATGCATTTTTTGAGGTACGCGGCCGAGCAGCTCAACGCCACCGCTTACCTGATCAATGAAGCCGGAGGCATCGGGCATTTTCTGCCCAATTATGAAAAGATCATCAACATCGGCATCCAGGGATATCTCAAACAGCTTGAAACAGAAGACGGGGTACTTCACCGGGCGATACGAATCGCCTGCGAGGGGCTGGTCGATTATGCAAACCGGCTTTCCAGCGAAGCCCTGCGGCTTTCGGAGTCGGAAGCAGATGCGACCCGCGCGGAGGAGCTCAAAGAGATATCGCGGATCCTGCTACGGGTCCCGCTTCAACCCGCTGAAACATTTCATGAAGCCCTGCAGTCCCTGTGGCTCACCCATTTGGCGGTATGCCTGGAAGGGCTGAATTCGGCCATTTCCTTCGGCCGGATCGATCAGTATCTCTATCCGTATTACCAAAAGGATCTGTCCTCCGGCCGGATCACCCCGGAAGATGCATTTGATATGCTTTTGTCCTTTTCCGCCAAAACCACGGAGCATGTTTTTCTGGTTTCCGAGCGAACGAGCCAGTATCACGGGGGCTACCTGGTGGCCCAGGCCGCTACCATCGGCGGCGTGGACAACAATGGAAACGATGCGGTGAACGATCTGACATTCCTTTTTCTGGATGTCATGGCGCATGCGGGTCTGCGGGATCCCAACTACATGGCCCGAATCCATTCCAATGCGCCCGGGCACTACATCCGACGCGCCATTGACGTTGCCAGAACCGGAAACGGTGTGCCGGGATTGTTCAATGACGAGCCAACCATAAAAGCCCTGGTCCGCCATGGGTTCCCTTTGTCCGAAGCCAGGGACTACGGCATCGTTGGATGTGTTGAGCCGTCTTTTCCCGGCAGAAGCTTTTTTTCAACTGATGCGGCGTTGTTTAATCTTCCTCTTTGCCTGATTCTGGCCATTAACCAGGGGCGTAGGCTTCATTCCAAAAAGCAGTTGGGAGCCCCCACACCGCATCCGGACGATTTTTTGTCCATTGAGGATGTGGTGGGCGCCTTTCAACAGCAGGTGGAGCACATGGCAGGAAGAATGATCACGGATTTGCAGATGATCGAGAAGGGCAACCGGGAGTATCATCCCACGCCATTTTCCTCCATGCTGGTGGACGGCTGCATTGAAAGCGGCAGCGACGTGACCGCCGGCGGGGCCAGATATAATTCCAGCGGCATCCAGGGGGTGGGTGTGGCCGATGTGGCCGATTCCCTGGCGGCAATTCAAAGCCTGGTATTTGACAGGCGCAAATATCGTCTTTCCGATATCGTAGACGTGATGGGGAAAAATTTTGCCGGTCAAAAGGTGATGCATGCCGAGTTGTCAAACGCCCCCAAATTCGGCAACAATCTGGAGCTGCCGGATCGCTTTGCCCGGGAGGTCGCCCGGATTTTTCATGATTCCCTGGCCGGTTTTCAGAGCACCCGGGGGGGAAATTACGTGCCTGGTTTTTACTCCTCGACCTGTCACGTGGGCTTCGGCAACCGCACCGAAGCGCTCCCTTCCGGCAGGGTATCCGGCCAACCCTTTGCCGCTTCTCTCGGTTGCGCTAATGGAAAGGACCGACGGGGTGCGACCGCGCTGTTGAACTCGGTTGCTGCCATCGACGCCACCCTTGCCATGAACGGGTATGCAGTAAACCTGAAATTCGAAAAAAATACGGTGGCCGGTGAAAAGGGGGTAAACGTTCTGACGGCACTGGCCGAAGGGTTCTTCAAGTCCGGCGGGATGGAAATGCAGTTGAACGTGGTCGATTCGGAAATGCTCGCGGACGCCAGGGCCCACCCCGGCAGATACCCGGGCATCGTGGTCCGGGTTGCCGGTTTCTGCGCCTATTTCGATGATCTTCCAGACACCGTGAAGAAGGAAATCATTGATCGCACCAGCATCGCATCCTGATCCTACCGGATTTTTTTCAGAAGCCATGCCATATTTTCACCCAGATCCCTCATGGTCTTTTTCCCCTCCTCATCTTTTTCCACATCCCCGGGATCCATACCCTGGCCGATGTTCCAGTAACTGGAACCCGGGATGACCATCCCGCCGATCAAAAAAAAATGGTTGATGGAGTTGAACACATGAATGGCGCCTGCTCTGCGAACGGCCACAACGGCCGCCCCCGCCTTGCGGGCGAACATGTTTCCGTTGGCCCGCGACACCATTCCGGAGCGCTCGATCAGAGATTTGGTATTGGTGCTGACATTGGCGAAATACGTCGGAGAGCCGATAATAATGCCGTCTGATGCCAGCATTTTTTCAATGCAGACATTCAGGTCATCATCTTTCACGGAACATTGATGGTCCTTATTTTTAAAGCACTTGTAGCATGCGATACACCCTTTGAGATGCTTTCCGGCAAGCTGCACATGCTCCGTTTCAACGCCATTGGCTTCGAGTTCTTTTAAAACGTGGCCGATAAGCAAAGCTGTGTTCCCGTTTTTTCTTGCACTGCCGTTGAATGCCGTTACTTTCATAAAAAACCTCCATACCGGTTATTGAAAAATCTTATCACAGGAATTCCGTATTTAAAATTACTGATTTTTGCATTTTTGTAAAGACACGATAAATATTCCCACAGAATATGGGCCCGTAGGGGCACCCGCAAGGGGTGCCCCTACGAGGCCTTTCTGATCATGATGTCTATTGATAAATAAAAAGAATTGTAAACCATCGGGAAGTATTGTCAAACAAAGAATCCAAAAGACGCCCCGGCAGCTATTGGGAAGTCTCTTGGGATTTTCCCGGTTTTTCGCCGTACAGGAGAAAGTAGACCAGGGGCACAACCAGCAAAGTAAACGCGGTCGACACGAATAGTCCGAAGATAAGCGCCCATGCCAGTCCGCTGAAGATGGGATCCAGGGTGATGGGCCAGGCACCGAGCATGGTGGTGATCGCCGTCAGCAGGATAGGGCGCATCCGTACCGCACCGGATTCAAGCACGGCATCTTTCAGGGATATTCCGCGCGCCTGGGAGGTCTGGATGAAATTGATCAGAACCAATGCGTTTCTGACCACGATGCCCGAAAGTGCAATCATGCCGATCATGGCTGTCGCGGTAAAAAAGACCGGGTTGTCAAATCCGCCCACGGGGCGATTGACAAGGATATTCAGCAGCCAGAATCCGGGCATGATGCCGATCATGGTCAGTGGTATGGACAGCATGATCACGACCGGAATCAAGTAAGACGCGCACTGGTAAACAAGAATCGTATAGATGCCAATGAGTGCGGCGCCGAAAGCGATTCCGAGATCACGGAAAACATCTACGGTTATTTTCCACTCCCCTTCGCCGCGCCAGTTGATAGAAATGCCTTCGGGCAGCGGATTTTTTCTGAAATACGACTGAAGGTTGAGTATGGCATAGGTCGGCCCTTTCCCTGCCATTTCAGCGGTCACATATACCACCCGTTCCAGGTTCTTGTGGTAGATGGTCCGGTCATGAAACGTATCCTCAAAATGCCCCAATTCACCGATTTCTATGAGATTGCCTTCGTTGCCCATAACCAGGATTTTTTCCAGCTGCGCCTTGTTCGAACGGGATTCTATCGGCAGGCGCAGAATAATCGGTATTTCATTTTGCTCCGAGGGGATATGCATTGTATCTACCAGTATTCCCTGGGTGGCCATGCGAAGGACGTTTATAATGCTGTCATTATAAACACCGTTTAAAGCCGCCTTTTCATGATCGACGCGGAAAAAAAGCTTCTGCATGTCTGATTCCACGGAGGTATCGATATCCACGACGCCTTCTTCTTCGTGGAGCCTGGCACGTATACTTTCGGCCGCACGGACAAGATCGTCATAGCCATGGTGCGCATCCCCGTACACTTCCGCAACGACGGTCGCCAAAACCGGCGGACCGGGCGGTGTTTCCACCAGTTTGATATTGGCGCCCGTGCGTTGGGCGATTTTCTCAATATCATTTCTGATCCGCAGAATGAATGTGTGGCTGTCGTTTTTTCTTTGGGTATGATGGGCAAGATTTACGCGGATATCCGCCATATGAGGCCCTTGACGCATGTAATACTGCCGTATCATTGAGTTGAAATCCATCGGGGAGGGCGTTCCCACGAAAGAGGTAAAATCGGTCACTTCCGCCTGGGTGCGCAGGTACTCCTCGATCCTGGAGACAACCGCGTCCGTTTTTTCCAGCGTCGCATTTTCGGGCAGGTCAATGACAATCTGGAATTCGTTCTTGTTGTCAAAAGGGAGCATTTTGAGCGGCACCAGTCCAATGGCCGGCAGGGTAACCGAAAGAAAGAACAAAACCGCTGTAACGGCAAGCAGGGCATACGCCCGCCTGCGGGATTCGATCAGCGGCCTCATGATGTAGTTATAGATGGAATACATGCGGGTTTGCTGGACATCAGGCGGTTTTTGTTCACTTGAATCAACGCGGAGAATCATCTTGGAGAGCGTTGGCGTGATTGTAAGGGCTACCACGGTGGAAAAGAAAACCGCTGCAGGGACGTTGATGGCCATGGGCGCCATGTACGGACCCATCATGCCCGTAATATAAAACATCGGCACAAAAGAAACGATTACTGCCAAGGTGGATAAAATTACCGGCGGCATAATTTCGTCGATCGCGGTAAAGATGGCCTCTTTTACGGGCATGAGGCGCATGCGCAGGTGGCGGTATATGTTTTCCACGACCACGATGGGATCGTCCACAAGGAGTCCGATCGTCAGGATCAGGGCAAAAAGGGTCACCCGGTTGATCGTGAATCCCATGTACATATTGAACAAAAGGGTCAGTGAATAGGTAATGGGAACCGCAATGGCCACAATGATGCCTGATCGCCATCCCATGGCAAGGGAGAGCAGTCCGATGACGGTGACGATGGCAAGGCCGAGACTGATGACCAGGGAGTTTACTTTTTCATTGGCGGTTTGTCCGTAATCACGCGTGATCTCAACATAAATATCGTCTGCGATCACGCTGCCTTCCAGGGATGCAAGCCGTGACCGAACCTGCCGGGCCACATCCACCGCGTTGCTTCCGGTTTTTTTGGCAACCCCGATTGTAACCGCCGAAAAACTGTCAAGCGGCCTGCCGGATGCCGGACCATAGCCTATCCGTGTGTAACTGGTAATTTCATCGGGGCCGTCCTGAATATCTGCCACATCTTTCAGGAAAATCGGCATGTTTTCGTGCACACCGACCATCAGTCGCAATACATCCTCACGATCATGCAGAAACGGACCCCCGCCAACGCGAATGGATTCATTGGCACGCTCAAAGACGCCGGCTTCCGTCTGCACGTTGGATGCGCGGATAGCGGACATCACTTCGTTATGGGACAGTCCGTAGGAGGATAGGCGTTCATTGTCGAGGTAAACATGAAGGACGCGCGGCTGTCCCCCATGTATGGTAATTCGTGCGGTGTTTTTGATCTGCTGGAGGTGTTCGACGATTTCTTCGGCGGTCCTGCAAAGCTCATGCGGTCCGTAGCGGTCACTGTAAAGGGTCGCGCTTATGATTGGCACATCGTCGATCTCAATCGGTTTGACCACCCAGTTGGTAATGCCGGGGGTTACCTCGTCGATGTTGGAGAACAGCTTGTTATAGAGCTTGATAAGGCTCCCTTCACGGGACTCCCCAACGAAAAAACGGACCGTGACCACCGCTTCCCCCGGGCGGGACATGGAATAAACGTATTCCACGCCGTCGATCTGGTAGAGCAGTTTTTCCAGCCGTGATGAAACGGTCTGCTCTATCTCGGCAGCACTGGCACCGGGAAAGGCGACGTATACGTCTGCAACCGGGACGACGATCTGCGGATCTTCTTCCCTCGGGGTCATCAAAAGGGCGGCGATCCCGGCAAGAAGGCTGATGATGATCATCAATATTGCAAGGTTGCCTTCGAGAAAAGTTTTTACGATGGCGCTCGGTAACGGTCGATCCCCGGACAATGGTATCAATCCTCCGTATTTGTGTCGACCGGTGGCATGTTGCGGCCGTTGGGGGTTGACAATGCAGGGTGAACCAGTATGGTCTCGCCGTGATCCAGGCCGGACAGAATTTCAACAAATTCCCCCTGAACCGCTCCTGTCCTGACAAGCCTTCTGGTTACCCGGTCATCGGCAACGCATTGAACCATTTCAAGTTGTCCTATCGTATATACAGCTGTTTCTGGTACAAAAATTCCTTCTTCAGGGAAAGCCTTGATCCATATACGGCCGAAGGTGCCGGGAAGAATCCCCTTTTCTTCGACCGGGAGGCTGACCTTGACGGTTCTGGTTCGCGACGCAGAATCAATTTTGCTCACGATCTCAACAACATCCCCATAGCACCGGCACGCGGGGTATTCGATGGTAACCGGGACAGAATCTCCGACGTTGATCCGGTCGGAGAGCCGCACCGGTACAGGGACCTCCAGGCGCATGGATTTCGGGTTGTACATGGTCATGAGCACCTGTCCGGGCACTGCCAGATCTCCCGCCTCGATTTCCCGGTCGGTAACCACGCCGTCAATGGGTGCACGCATTTCAGTGAAACCGAGCATTACCGTAAGCTCTTCCTTTCGCGCAAGGGCGCGCCTGTAAGTGGACTGCGCCGCTGTATAATCCCTGTGGGTGGCAGCTCCGGAATCAAACAACCGTTTTGTGCGATGGTACTCGGTTTGCGTCTGATCCAGATCGGCGTCGGCAGAGGACAATTGTTGACGTATGTCACGATCGTCAAGTGATACGAGAAGATCCCCTTCTGAGACCTTCGACCCGGCGCCGGCATGGACTTTTTCTACATGTGCTTTGATTCGGGCGGCAATATGAATCGTTTCTTCGGAAAAAACCGTTCCGGTAACATCAATCTGCCTCGAGAAGGCTTTCTTTTCAACCGTAACTGTTTTCGCCTGAGCCGGCAGGGCAAAGCCGGGTTCATGCCGGAGGGTTCCTGGCGGAATCTGCTCTGTGAAGACGCCGGTGGTCCACATAACGATGAGGGCCAATCCAATAACTGCGGCAATGAGTTGTGCGCCCCTTTTAAGGCCGGTGCGCCAATTTCCTCTTGTTTTTGCTCTGCTCATGCGGTTTTCCTTACATGCAATACGGGTATCTGCGCAAAGGGCCATCCGCTGGTTCGTCGAATGTCTATCAGGGCCATGGCTTCCCCGTGGCCCGGTTCATATTGGCCAGAGATTCCAAATAGTCATAATGGGCTGCCTTGTTCCGTACGGTCGAAGCGGTCAATGCAGACTGGGCGTTTAAAAGGGCGGTGATCTCGACAGCCCCGTTTTTATATTGGATTCGGGTCATCTGCAGCAATTCTTCGGAATTGTCCAGCGCTTTTCGCGTAACGTCAAGCCGTTTCAAGGCGTTGGAAACCCTCAGTTCCGCCTCTGTAAGGTCCAGCTCCAGCTGTTTGCGGGTCTGCTTTAAATGGGCAACGGCTTCGTTTCGCAGGGCCCGGGATTCGGAGACGGCACCCGAGCGGGCGTGTCCATCAAAAATATTCCATGTGGCGGTGACACCGGCGACATAACTGTCTTCAAAACGGTCGGAAACACGGCCGTCCATGTCAATGGAGCCAAACGCCTTGATACTGGGATGATAGGCTCTCCTGGAGCGTTTTAAGCCGGTTTTTTTCGTCTTTACGATCAACGCGGCCGCTTGCAGTTCCGGTCGTTGATCAACCGTTTTTTCCTCTATAACGGGCGCATGGAATACGTCTTTTTTATTTGCCGGAGGAACCAGCGTATCCGCGCTTACAATGTCTGCACCAATGGATGTGTTGAGGGCCGCAATCGCCATGAGAAATCCGTTTTCAGCATTTATGAGGTCTTCCTGCGCCTGTGCAAGCTGCACCTCCAGGTTCAGCACATCGGTTTTCAGCGCTGTTCCTTCTTCAAACCGTTTTTTTGCCAACTGGAGGCTTTTTTCTATGCTGGCAGCGGTTTCCCGGAATACGGAAACGAATTCCCCTGCCTTCAGGGTATTGTAATACCCTCGCGTCACTTCATAGACAAGTTCATTTTTAGCGGCGGCATGTCCATACCGTGAAAGGTCAATTCCCTGTTCTGCCATTTCCTCGTGCAGGCGACTCCTGCCGCCGTCATAAAGAAGGTATTGCATGCCAAGGCTGAATCGCGTGTTATAGGTATGGCCGGGGTCGGCCGGATCGAATCCCGGGTCGGTCATGTCGAGCGTTTTCTGGTTCAATTCCATCATGAACGCCTGGGACGGGTTGTTTGTTTGCGTATGACTTCCGGATACGCTGATAAGCGGATACCATGCGGAACGGGCCTGCAAATGTGCCGAACGGGATGCTTTTATCCGATAGGAGACGGCTTCGAGACCGGGATTCATTGTAAGGGCGGCGTCGATGCATTCATTGAGAGTAATTGCCGTAAGCGTTGCGGGCGACAGTACAAAAACAGCGATCAGAAAAAGGATTCCGGATTTGCCCGTCAAAAGGCGGATCAATGAGGAAAACATACGGGTTACACTGTCCATGGGAAATAACTTTCACTTCAAGCGTATTATCATTTTCAAGGCAGCCGTTTCCGGCGAACTTCGCAGGCAAGACCAAATATATTAGACAAAATAACCTTGAAACACACCCACGTCAAGAAAGATGCCCGGGGAGAGGGGCCCGGTGTTTCTTCAAAAAAAACCGGGCCGGCGATATCGGTACGCCGGCCCGGTCGAAGCAATGTCATTACTGCACCAATCAATGGGCGTAAAGGTCAGTATGACAGGTATCAGGCGTCTGTTTCCGGATCCACATCCTCTACCGGATATTCGTCTTCCACCGGATATTCGTCCTCCACAGGCTCTCCGTGCTCCACCGGATCTTCCGGCGCTTCCGGTGCAAGTGCTTTGAGCCGGCGTTGAATGTGCTCGATCTTTGCGTTTACCATATCCCTTCTTCCAATGGAGTCGATATCCAACGCCGCGGCCTGGCCAAGGTAATCAAGCGCGTCTTCATAGCCATCTACGGTTTGTTTTTCCGCAGCAATATCCGCCCGGTAGAGAAGCATGGCAAAATCAACCTGCTTCAGCCGGGTAACGACAGCCTCTTTCTGTTCGCTGGTATTGGCGAATTTCGAGGCGTTTTCCAGGCTTGTCCGGATGCCCCGCAGGTCAATGGGCATGTCTGTATCTTCCATGAGCGCTTCTGCCTCGCCCATGAAATGATCATACGCCATCGCCATTGCTTCATCTCGGGAATAAAAGCGCTTTTGGTCTTCCGGCGCTTCTGCATTGGCAAGTGTTACGATTTTGTGCTTGCCCTTCGGCGAAAATTCACCGCGCCATATTTCAATACCTTCCCGCGTATCCGTGATGAAGTAGCGATTGGAATTGGCAATGCTGGAAGCGATCAGTATGAGAAAAATGATGCCCAGGACGGCAACCAGCACTTTCGTGCCGGTACCGAGCAGGGGTTCTTTGGGCGGCGGCTGCGGCGGCACACCGGAATCATCGCCCCCGTCCCCTCCGTCGCCCCCATTACCGCCGTCGCCGCCGTATCCGGTAGTTTCTTCCGGGATGGGCGTCGGCGTGGGTTCCGGCTCCGCTGCTGCCGCTTCGGGTTTTGCTATGATTTCTGGTGGTTTTTCTTCTTTTTTCTCAGGCGCCTCGACAGCTTTTGTTTCCGGCGGCGCTACTGCAGGTTCAGGCGCCGGGGCAACCGCTTCGTCGGCTTTCGGTGCTTCAATTTCAGGCGCTTTTGTTTCTGGTTCCACCGTTTTCGCTTCTTTGGCGTTTTCTTCCGGCTTCGCTTCCGGTTCTTCAACAGGTGCTGCGATTTCCGGTGCAGCGACTACCGGTTCGGAAGCTTCCGTTTCGGGAGCCTTCATCTCCGGGGATTCAATCGCAGTTTCCGTCGGCGTTTCCGGTTTGGGTGCGTCGGGCACGCTCAGGTCAAATTGTTTCAGCAGAACGGCTTTATCGATCCCTTCAAAAGCGGGAGGGGATTTGAAATGTTTTTCATTCTCGCCGGCTGAAGTGGGGGTATAGGGATTTTCTGGCTTCCATAAATCAAAAGACTGGGAGATCAGTTCTTTGATGGACATCTTTTTTTTTGGAGCAGCCTTTGGTTTCGCTTCCATCTTTTTTTCCTCTGGTTTTGCGGCCGGTTTCGGGGCCGGCTTGGCGGCATCGGCCTTCACGGCAGCTTTTTTGGTCGGTTTCTCTTCGGGCTTTTTCTTTGCTGCAGCATCCAGGTCAAACGTTATAAAAAGAAGGGAACGGAGTTTTTGGGCCTCTTTTCCTTTTGCATTAAAAAAGGAAGGGGCGGAGAAATTTTTCTCAAACGACTTGTCCGGCTTTGGTTTCCAGAGTTTCTTTGACGTCCAGCCTTCAAATTGCCGGAAAAGCGGTTTGGTGGCAGGTTGGCCGTCTGTGGCGGATGTTTTTTTGGCGGTTTGTGCCTGTTTTTTTTCAGCGCTTTTGGACGGTGCCTCCACGGTTGGTTTTTTCACGTTCTTTTTGACTTTCTTTTTGGTTGTCGATTTGGTCAGGCTTTTTTTTCCCATAACAACCCCTTTGCGGTTTTGGTAAAATAATTGGCATTTATGAATAATTTTTCTATAATGGTAAAAGTATACTGACTATTTTATATCCGAAGCTTGGTTTTGTAAACTGTTTTTTCCCAAACCTGCGGATAACGGACGTTTTGCACGCCCCGCGGGTGATAACCCATATGGAAAGATTTCCTGAAAACGATGAACCGTCTTACCCTCGAAGAAAAACAGAAAATTTTGCACGACAGGCTGAAGGATTGTAAAAATCTTGCAATCGCTTATTCAGGTGGTGTCGATTCCACGCTCCTTTTGGCGGTTGCCGCCAGGATTTTAAACGGCAACGCAATTGCCGTTACCGCGGTTTCGCCGCTTCAACCGACTTCGGAGGTGCAGGAAGCTTTCAAGGTCGCGCGCAGCCTGGGTGTCAGGCATTACAGGGTGGATACGCGTGAAATGACCCACGGTGAATTCGTCCGGAATGATCACAATCGCTGCTATGTCTGTAAAAAGATCATCTTCAGCGATATCCTGAATATGACAAAAGGCATGGGCATCACGGACGTCGCTCATGCGGCAAATATCGATGACCTTGCGGATTTCCGTCCGGGAATGAAAGCGTCCGAGGAACTTCATGTTTTATCCCCCCTTATCGATGCCGAAATGACCAAAAGCGATATTCGCGAACTCTCCAGGCAAATGGGCCTGCCAACATGGAACAAGCCTTCGGCTGCATGCCTGGCCTCACGCATTCCCTATGGCACGCCGATTACGACAGGGTCTCTGGAAAGAATTGAAGCAGCCGAAAGCGTTCTTGCCGCCCTCGGTTTTAAGGGATTCAGGGTAAGGCATCATGGAGAGACGGCAAAAATCGAACTGCGCCCTGCTGATTTCACCCGCTTGATGATGCCGGAGCGCAGACTTGCCGTCATCAGTGAATTTAAACAGATAGGGTACATCTATATCACAATGGATCTTGAAGGATATTCCCAGGGGTCGTTGAACCGTTCAATCAACGGTTCGAATGCATCCTCCTCTATGGTCAGTGCGTGGCTTGGGAAGAACGCGAATCCATAGGCGGAAAAATCGTTGTTTGGCCCTGGGGCTGGTATAACCCCTCATAAAATTGTCTTTCGGCCCCATTTTTTTGTTGGACAATCGAAATCGAAATCGCAAATGCAATCGAAAGAAAAGAACAGGTCACTGGGACACGAAACGTTTGTTGGTTGCCTTATTTCAAAAACAAGATGTCGTGTTCTGTGGATTTGAAAAAACCGATTTCGATAGCGATTTCGATTTCGAAAAAATGAAATGCAAACAAGCGGATGGAACAAATCCGAATTTTGAGGTGGGTACGACAAGCCATTTCAAAAAAAAGATTTTGGTTCAAGATCAAGACGGAGGTGAAATTGAAACCGGAGGCATACTGCAGTATTCCGAGGATTTCAATTTCACCGCCAACGAAGATATTGGGGCAAAAGATATTTTTGAGATAGCTTGTAAAAAGATCACGGACGGTAAACACGGAGGGTTAGTATGAGTGAAATCCGGATGACTGGGGAAATGCGAACCGATTTTGATTGCGAGATAAGCGGTGTGCCGGCAGGGCGATGGGCCGAAGCCGTGTTTACAATCGACAAAGAAGAGGTCGTTATTGAAGTCAGCGTTGAAAAAGAGGTCATCGTTGCAATTATGGCGGGTGAAGAAGCCGCCTGGAAGGGAACGCTGGCTGGATTGAAGCAGTTGTTGAAGGGAGAGATCAGGGCACGATAGATAATAAAGCATGCAGGAAACAAAGCCGTCTAATCGGGAATTTTTACGAGTCCATAAAGGTTTAACTTCTTTCAGCCGCCTTCCCCGTATCTTTTTTTGCAGAAAACGGTATCAGGACTTAATTTATTGTTTGCCGTAATTTTTTTGAAAAATTCTGCATACTACAAGCAATCTCAAAAAAAAGATCGCGCCCGCTGGCAAAACGTGAGGCGATGAAAAAGCGGAACATATACGTAATATGTGAGCATTTTGAAGAGCCTCACAACGCCGCCAGAGGGTGTTAGATTATTTTGAAATAGCTTGTACTTCAGGCTACGGGGAAAATGGCAATTTGATGCACCCAAAATACCTGACAGCAAAGGAGCCGGAAATTCATCATGAATGCCATGATACACAGAGAAGAATCTGACAGCCTCGGCACGATCAAGGTGCCGGCGGATGCCTATTACGGCGCCCAGACGCAGCGCGCCCTTGATCATTTCACCTTTTCCGGAACCCGGTTTCCATCCTTTTTTATTGCAAACATCGCATTGATAAAGAAACATGCCGCAACGGTAAACAATGCCCTCGGCCTGATCGATGCCAAAAAGGCGGAAGCGATCTATAATGCAGCCTGTATGGTTATGGACGGTTGTTTTGACGATTCTTTTCTACTCGATGTATACCAGAGCGGGTCAGGCACCAATACCAACATGAATGTCAACGAGGTGATCGCCACCCGGGCCAATGAACTCCTTACCGGGAAGCGGCGGACAAAATCGCCTGTTCATCCCAATGACCATGTCAATCTCGGCCAGTCCAGCAACGATGTGTTTCCAACGGCCATACGGATTACTGCGTCTATGTTGATTGCCAACAGGCTTTTGCCAGGACTCCAAAGTCTTCACGAAGCCCTTGACAAGAAAGCCCGTGCGTTTTCCCATATCAAAAAAATCGGCCGGACGCATCTTCAGGACGCGGTTGTCATGACGCTTGGCGACGAATTTTCCGGGTATGCAAGGCAGGCACAGATGGCCGTGCAGCGGCTCGAGCCGGTTCGCCAAAGGCTGCTCGCACTCCCCCTGGGCGGCACCGCCGTCGGCAGCGGGATCAATGCCCACAAACGTTTTGCGCCACGGGTGATTGCCGGAATCTCCGAAGAGACCGGAACGGCATTTTATGAGGCGGAAAATCATTTTGAAGCCCAGGCCTGTATGGATACGGAAGTGGAGACCATGGGCGTGTTAAAAGCCATAGCGGTCAGCATATCCAAGATTGCCAACGATATCCGGTGGCTTGCATCCGGCCCCCGCTGCGGTATCGGGGAAATACAGCTGCCGGCCATAGCGCCGGGTTCATCGATCATGCCCGGAAAAGTCAATCCGATTATCTGCGAGTCGGCAATCCAGTGTGCGGCCCAGGTGATGGGAAACGATGCGGCCGTTGCGCACGGCGGGGTGGGTGGCTTTTTCGAGATCAATCTCATGCAGCCCCTGATTGCCCATAACCTGTTTTCCTCCATTATCCTTTTATCCGGCAGCGCATCGATGCTTGCTGAAAAATGCGTTGCCGGCATTGTTGCCAATGAGGCGAAGTGCGAAGAAAATATCCGGAAAAGCCTCTCGATCATCACCGGCTTGGTGCCGCATATCGGCTATGACCGGGCCGCGGAAATCGCGAAAAAGGCATATGCGTCGGGCATCGATATTGAAGAGGCAGCGATGCGGGAAAAAGTCATGCCGGCCGGTTTGCTGAAGAAAGCGCTGTACGGCGAATCCTGAGGAATATCGTACCTGGCGTAAGTGAAATTTCTACAAGCTATCTCAAAAAAAAGGAATAAGGAACCATGACAGAAAGTGAAAACGAAATAAAAGATACGGGTTTACGGGGAGTCAAGGTGGCTTCCACACGGATCAGCCATGTGGCAGGCAGCGAGGGAAAACTGATTTACAGGGGATACCTGATTGAAGATCTGGCAAAAAACGCCACTTTTGAAGAAGTCTGCTATCTGATGCTGTATGAAAAACTTCCGGGCAGAAAAGAGCTTGAAGATTTCGACAGGGAACTGAAACGAAGAAGGGGGATCGATCCCCAGATGCTGGCAGCACTGAAAACCCGCCCGGCCGACTCGCTGCCGATGGACATCCTCCAGGGCGGCATTGCGTTTCTGGCGAACCACCATCCGCATCCCGCGTTGCTGACCCGAGGTAATGAGCTGGATAACGGGCTCGCGCTGATCGCAAAAATGCCTACCCTCATGGCGGCCTATGATCGGATTCGAAACGGGAAAGACCCGGTTGACCCGAACCCGGACCTGGGTCATGCGGCCAATTTTCTCTATATGCTCACCGGTAAAATTCCGGACCCGGAAATTGAAAGAATGTTTGATATCTGCCTGGTGCTCCATGCAGAACATTCCTTTAACGCATCTACCTTTACCGCCCGTCAGATTGCATCCACCAAGGCGCATATGTATGCATCGATATCCGGTGCGGTGGGTTCCCTTTCCGGCGAGTTGCATGGCGGGGCCAATGAAAGGGTAATGAAAATGCTGCTTGAAATCGGCAGCGTGGATGCGATCGACGACTATATCCGGAAAAAATTCGAAAGCGACGGCAAGATCATGGGTATGGGGCATTCGGTGTATAAAACCAAGGATCCGAGGGCAAAAATACTTGAGCCCATGGTGCAGAAGATGGGGGAGCGGACCGGGGATCCGTCATGGTATGAAATTGCAATCACTCTTGAAAAAAAAGCCCTGGCTGCATTTGAAGAAAAAGGGAAGACCGGCATCTATGCAAATGTCGATTTTTACAGCGGCGCGGTATATTATTTAATGAAAATTCCCGTCGATCTGTTTACCCCGGTTTTTGCGCTGTCAAGAATTTCCGGCTGGATCGCCCATGTCATTGAGGAGCAGTTTGCCGAAGCTGCGCCCAAAGCCATGTTGTATCGTCCTTCCGCGGACTATGTCGGCGAATACTGCGGCCCGGCGGAATGCAGCTTTGTGCCCATGGATAAACGATGATGCCGTAAATGTGGAAAAGGACCTCTACCGATAACGAAGAAACCAGTTGTAAGGAACCGTGCAGATGATCATTTCAAGGGATTCTTTTGACACCGAGGCGGAATTTGACAGGGAAGGGGAGCGGGCTTCCTTTTTCTCCCTGTCAAAATTTGCGGCCCGCATGCAGATCGATATGACAGCGCTTCCGATTACCATCCGCATACTCCTCGAAAACATGCTTCGCAATGAAGACGGCGTGCTTGTTACCCGGAAGCATATCGAATCACTGGCCGGTTGGCTTCCTGATGGGAAAGAAAAAAGGGACGTCGCCTTCCTCCCGGCCCGTGTTCTCATGCAGGATTTTACCGGGGTCCCATCGGTGGTCGATCTTGCGGCCATGCGGGACGCCATGGTCGCGATGGGAGGAAACCCGGACAGGATCAATCCCCAGATACCCGTGGAACTGGTAATCGACCATTCTGTTCAGGTGGACCGGTTCGGTACCAAAGATTCTTTTGCCTTTAATGAGCAAATGGAGCTTTCCCGCAACCGGGAGAGATATGCATTTCTGAAATGGGGACAGGAGAACCTTGAAAATTTTAATGTCGTCCCCCCGGCAACCGGCATCTGTCACCAGGTGAATCTGGAATATCTTGCACAGGTGGTTGCAGAAAAAGAGATCAACGGGAAAAAATACCTTTTCCCCGACACGCTGCTGGGCCTTGATTCCCACACGACCATGATCAACGGCATCGGTGTTTTGGGCTGGGGCGTCGGCGGCATTGAAGCGGAAGCCGTCATGCTTGGACAGCCTTATTATTTTCTTACCCCGGAAGTCATCGGCGTTGAGCTGACCGGCCGGATGCCTGAAAACGCCACCGCCACGGACCTGGTGCTGACCATCACCAAGATGATGCGGGATAAAGGGGTGGTGGGAAAATTTATTGAATTTTTTGGCGAAGGATTGTCATCGCTCAGTTTGCCGGACCGGGCCACCATCGCCAACATGACCCCCGAATTCGGCGCCACGGCAACGTATTTCCCGGTGGATCAACAAACCATCGATTACCTGCTTTTCACTGGAAGATCTGCAGACCATGTCCGGCGCATTGAAAAATACCTGACCGCGCAGGGTCTTTTTTATTCCCAAGGCATGAAAACGCCGGTTTTCACAGATACCACGCACCTGGATCTGGGCAGCGTCGAACCTTCTGTGGCCGGCCCCATACGACCCCAGGAGCGGATTTCCCTGCCCGACCTCAAGGAGGATTTTTCTGAAAAATTTGAAAACATCTTTGAAAAAGGCGCAACTGTAGATCAGAAAGATGAGAATTGGGAGCAGGAAGGAGGCGCCGTGGCCGATCCCGCCGCATCTGAGGAAAAATTTGTTTGCCGTAAAACGCCCAGCGCATCGGGCGTGCCGGTGAACCGCCCCTATGAAAGTTTTTATCTCGAGCATGGATCGGTTGTTATTGCCGCCATTACGAGCTGCACCAATACCTCCAATCCCGGAGTGCTCCTGGGCGCGGGGCTTGTGGCAAAAAATGCCGTTGAGCGAGGGCTTCGGGTCCGGCCGTGGGTAAAAACCAGTCTGGCGCCGGGGTCGAAGGTGGTGGTGGACTATCTCGAGGCCGCAGGCCTCATGCCTTATCTGCAGGCACTGGGCTTTCACCTGGTGGCCTATGGATGCACCACATGCATCGGAAACAGCGGCCCGCTTTATCCGGATGTGGCCAGGATGGTTGAAGATACCGGTTTGGTTGTTGCTTCTGTTCTGAGCGGAAACAGGAATTATGAAGGCCGCATCAACCCGCTGACCCGGGCCAATTACCTGGCTTCGCCCATGCTGGTGGTCGCGTTCGCCCTGGCCGGTACGGTAAACATCAACATGGAAAAAGATCCATTGCGTCACGATCCGAACAATGATCCGGTGTATCTGAAGGACATATGGCCTACGCAAAGCCAGATTAATGATGCCAAGGCCTTTGTGAAAACCAGCATGTTCATCACTCAGTACGGAAACGTTTATGAAGGGGATGAAAACTGGAAGAACATGCCGGTCTCGTCAAGCAGGCAGTATCCGTGGGACAAAGACTCGACATACATCCAGGCGCCGCCGTTTTTTCGGAACATGTCCCCGGCAATAAGCGATGTCAAAGAAATCAACGGGGCACGGGTTCTTGCGGTGCTTGGCGACAACATTACCACCGATCATATTTCCCCCGCAGGAAGCATTCCCGAAGAGAGCCCGGCCGGCCGTTTTCTTCTGGATTGTGACGTAAAAACGACGGATTTCAATTCTTACGGTTCCAGGCGGGGAAATCATGAGGTAATGGTTCGAGGGACGTTTGCCAATACGCGGTTGGCCAACCGGCTGGTGCCGGGCAAAAAAGGTGGATGGACCCTGTACATGCCGGATGAAGAGGTAATGACCATTTATGATGCGGCGGGCAAATACTGTGAAAAACGCATTCCCCTTATCGTTATTGCCGGCAAGGCCTACGGTTCGGGAAGCTCCAGGGACTGGGCTGCAAAAGGAACCCTGCAGTTGGGGGTACGCGCGGTAATCGCGGAGAGTTTCGAGCGCATTCACCGGAGCAACCTGGTCTCAATGGGCATACTCCCCCTGGAGTTTTCGCCGGGGGAAAACGCGGCTTCACTGGGCGTGACCGGCAAAGAGGTTTTTTATATCGAAGATCTGGCCAGGAAGCTTTCTCCTTTCGGAAATCTCGACGTCAAAGCGGTTGCCCCGGACGGCACGGAAAAAATTTTTGGGGTCACCGTACGGCTCGATTCCGTAATAGAGATGGATTATTACCGGCATGGCGGCATTCTTCAATACGTAATGCGCAAAATGCTGTCGGAGGATAAATAACCCATGACATACCAGGGCCCCTGGAGCGCCGAGTATATTGAGTCCCAGTACAAGCGATGGAAAGAGGATACTGCCGGGGTGGAAAAGGACTGGCAGGCATTTTTTCGTGGATTTGAGCTGGGACGTACCGATCAACGCGGGGATAAAGTTTTGCCCGGGACGGAAGGGAATGCGATAAAGCAGTCGCGGGTGGAATCCCTTATTTACCGGTACCGGGATATCGGGCACCTGCTTTCCTGTCTGGACCCCCTGGCCGCATGCCCCACAAGCCATCCTTTTTTAGAACCGGAGGCTTTCGGTCTTGATAAGGAAGACATGGGCCAAAAGTTTTATTTCAGGGGGTTTCCGGGAGAAGATCGCAGCATGAAACTGGCTGATATTATCAGCCACCTGAAGCGGACCTACTGCAGGGATGTCGGGGTGGAATACATGCATCTGCAGGATCCTGAGGAGAGAAGATGGCTCATGGACCGGATGGAATCCACCCAGAACCACCCCCCGCTGGACACGGATGAAAAAACACGCATTCTTCAGAAACTTTGCGAATCATATGCGTTTGAGCAGTTTGTACACAAAAAATACCTTGGGCAGAAGCGGTTCTCCGGTGAGGGGGCCGATGCCATGATTCCAATGACGGATGCGCTTGCCAGCCACGCCGGGGACGAACATGCATGCAACCGTATCGTCATGGCCATGGCCCACAGGGGGCGCCTCAACATGCAGGTCAACGTACTGGACAAACCCTACGAAGATATTTTCCGTGAATTTGAAAACCAGCATGATCCAGACAGCGAAGTGGGGGGGGGTGACGTCAAGTACCATGCCGGATTTGACGGCGAGGTGAAAACCCGGGGAGGAAAACCGGTCCATGTCATAATGGCCCACAACCCGAGTCATCTGGAGTCGGTTAATCCGGTTATCGAGGGGATGGCCAGGGCATACCAGGAAAAAGACGGGAAAGCCGGCACCCTGCCGCTGATCCTTCATGGAGATGCCGCTTTCGCCGGCCAGGGGGTCGTTGCGGAAACGCTCAACATGTCTCAGCTTGAAGGATACGGCACAGGCGGAACGGTCCATTTGGTGATTAACAATCAGATCGGATATACGGCCCTTCCCGAAGACCTGAGGTCGACCCGGTACGCTACGGATATTGCAAAAATGCTGATGGTACCGGTTTTCCATATTCACGGGGAAAATCCGGAGAGCGCGGTCGGCATGATCAAACTGGCCGTCGATTACCGTATGGCCTTTGCCAAGGACGTGGTCATCGACCTGGTCTGCTACCGCAGATACGGCCACAACGAAGGGGATGAACCTTATTTCACCCAGCCGCTCATGTATGCGAGGATCAAGGAAAGGCCCTCATTGCACGAAATATACTTCGACCGGTTGAAGGAGGAAGGACTCGTTGATGACCGTTCGTTCAAGAAAATCAACGATGGCATCCTTGAATGCCTCCAGGCGGCCCATGACCAGGCGGTTACGGAAAAATCGGCGGGCGTCACAGGCAAAGACAAAAACAAAAGCGCATCCGGTAAGAAAAAGAAGCTGGATACGGCGGTCAAAACATCCCGGTTGAAACGCCTTGCGCAGCGGATAAACCAAATGCCGGCGGATTTTGCCCTTCACCGCAAGCTGGAAAGGCTGTTTACGGGCCGACGGGACGCCGTTGAAAAAGGCGACGGCATCGACTGGGCCAATGCGGAATCCCTGGCGTTTGCATCGATCGTGCAGGAAAAGATTCCCATTCGGCTTTCCGGGCAGGACAGTCAAAGGGGGACCTTCAGCCAGCGACACAGTGTGGTTTTTGACACGAACACAAGCGAGCCCTATGTTCCCTTAAATGCCGTGGAAGACTCGCAGGCGCCGTTTCATGCAATCAACAGCCTTCTATCCGAAGCCGGCGTCCTTGGTTTTGAGTACGGCTACTCGCTGATAAAAAGAAACGGATTGACCATATGGGAGGCCCAGTTCGGCGATTTTGCCAACAACGCCCAGTCGGTCATCGATCTTTACATTGCCAGCGGGGAAAATCGATGGGGGCGTAAAAGCGGTCTGGTGCTGTTTTTACCCCACGGGTATGAAGGCCAGGGGCCCGATCATTCCAGCGCCCGGATCGAACGCTTTCTGCAGCTCGCGGCAGAAGAAAATATGCGCATCTGTTTACCGACCACACCGGCACAGTATTTCCACCTGCTGCGAAGACAGGCCATGGACGATGTGTTAAAACCGCTCGTGGTGATGACCCCGAAGAGTCTGCTGCGTCATCCTGCCGCCGTATCCGGCATCGGGGAATTCGCAAAGGGAACTTTTTCGGAAGTGATGGATAATCCGGACGCCGTGAAGAATCCCGGAAAAGTCGTCTTTGTCGCCGGGAAGCTCTATTACGAACTTGAAAAAGCCAAAGCGGAAAACAACCATAACGATGTCGCCCTGGTGCGCGTGGAGCAGTTGTACCCATTTCCCGAAAATGCGCTTTCCGCAATCGTGGAGAAATACAAAAGCTGCGATAAATGGGTATGGGCGCAGGAGGAGCCGGAAAACATGGGGGCTTGGCGTTTCATGGCCCCGCTTTTTGAAAAGCGTTTTGGCCTTCAATTGCGTTATATCGGCAGGAAAGCATCGGCAAGTACGGCCACCGGCTATCACCGCGTGTTTTTAGAGGAGCAGCGCGCTTTGGTCCGCAAGACGCTGGCATAAGGATCTGATTGTTACCTTTTCCCCAAGGAGGTGTGATGAAAGTCGAGATAAAGATCCCTGAAGTGGGCGAGTCCATCCGGGAGGCGATTCTTGCCGAATGGCTTAAAGAGGACGGAGACGTTGTTGAAAAAGATGAGCCCATATTTGTCATTGAAACCGACAAGGTGACCCTGGAGGTCCCTGCGGTTGAAAGCGGCACGCTTGAAATCTTGGTAAAGGAAGGGGAAACTGTTGAAATAGGAGCGGTCGTCGGAAAAATCGATACCAGCAAAGCCGAAGGGAAAAAGGAGTCTTCCCGGGAAACCCCCGCAGCATCTGCTGACGATAGCGAAGAAGAAGACACCTCTGAAACCGAAAAGGAAGACGTCCCTGAAACAGAAAAAACGCTCCCGCCATCTGTTCGGCGAATGGTTGCCGAACACGATATCGATATATCGCAGGTGGAGGGTACCGGTAAAAAGGGGCAGGTAACCAAGGAAGATGTCGTCTCGTACCTGAAATCAAAAGAAGAAGCACGGGAAACCAAAACAGAAGCCAAACCGGAGAAAACGCCTCCCCAGGATTCCCCGGACCCTGCGCCGGAAAAGGCCCCGGAGGAAACCACCCGCAAGCGCATGTCCCCGATACGGAAAACCATTGCTTCCCGCCTGCTTGACGCCAAACAGAACACCGCCATGCTGACCACGTTCAATGAAATCGACATGGGACGCGTGAAAGCGATCCGGGAGGAATACAAAGACGCATTTTACAAGCGGCATGAGGTGAGACTTGGCTTCATGTCTTTTTTCGTCGCGGCTGCCGTTAGCGCATTAAAGGAATTTCCGGAAGTCAATGCCAGAATTGATGAGGGTGATTTCGTGTATCATCATTACTATCATATCGGCATTGCCATTGGTTCGGAAAAGGGGCTGGTGGTGCCGGTCATCCGCCATGCCGACCGGCTCGGGTTCGCACAGATCGAGGCCCGCATCGTCGAATTTGCGGAAAAAGTCAAAAACAACCGCCTCTCATTGTCGGATCTTGAAGGGGGGACCTTTTCCATTACCAACGGCGGCATTTACGGATCACTTTTGAGCACGCCCATTTTAAATATTCCCCAGAGCGCGATTCTTGGTATGCATAAAATCGAGGACCGGCCGGTGGCCATTGACGGGCAGGTGGTTATCCGCCCCATGATGTACGTGGCAGTAAGCTACGATCACCGCATTGTCGACGGCAAGGATGCTGTTACGTTTCTGCGCCGGATCAAGGAGTTTATTGAAAATCCGGAACGCATGATCATGGAGGTATGACATGGCCGAAAAAAAAACATACGATCTGGTGGTTATCGGGGCCGGTCCCGGCGGGTATGTGGCAGCGGCCAGAGCGGCTCAGCTGGGGATGAAGGTGGCCTGCGTGGACAAAAACGAGCGGCTTGGCGGTGTGTGTCTGAATATCGGCTGCATACCAAGCAAAGCGCTTCTCGATTCCTCCGAGCACGTGGAAACGGCGAAAAAGGATTTTGAGGAGCACGGAATCGGGATCCGCGGCCTGAAAATTGACCTGTCCGTCATGATGAAAAGAAAAGATGCGGTGGTGGAAGCGCTTACGGATAATGTCCGCAAACTTCTCGACGCCGGCAAGGTGGATGTCATACAGGGGAGTGCCCGTCTGAAAAATACCACGGAGGTTGAAATTGAAACAGGGTCAAAAAAACAGGTGATTGCAGCGCAGAAGATCCTTCTTGCCACCGGCAGCCGTCCTGTGGAGCTTCCGGGCATGGAATTTGACGGACATTTTGTCGTATCGTCTACTGAAGCGCTTTCCTTTGAAGAAATTCCAAAGCGAATGGTGGTGGTGGGCGGCGGAAGCATCGGACTTGAACTGGGTTCCGTGTGGGCGAGACTGGGGACAAAAGTGACGATCGTTGAAATGCTGCCGGCCATTGCCGGCCGGATGGACGGGCAGTTGAGTCGTCAGTTGCTGCGGATTCTGAAAAAACAGGGGATCGATTTCAGGATGAAAACCCGGGTGACCGGTGTTGAAAAAAAAGGAAAAACCGGAAAAGCAACAATCGAGGATGAAAAAGGAAATTCAGAAGCGCTTGCCTGCGAAAAGGTCCTGGTATCCGTCGGCCGAAAACCGAACACAAAGGGGTTGGGGCTGGAAGATGCCGGGGTTAAAATCGACGATAATGGCTATGTCGTCGTTGACGAGACCTATCGTACCAGCGTGTCCAATATCTATGCCATCGGCGATTTGATCGGCGGCTGGATGCTGGCCCACGAAGCTTCTGCCGAGGGGCGGACGGCCGTGGAAATAATGGCGGGGAAACATGCCCGCGTCAATTATGATGCGATGCCGAATATTGTTTACACCTTCCCCGAAGCGGCGTCCGTTGGGATGACCGAGGAAATCCTCAAGGAAAAGAACATTCCCTATTGCAAGGGGACATACCCGCTGACCGGTGCCGGTCGCGCCCGCTGCATGGGAAAGACGGACGGCATGGTGAAGGTGCTTTCCCATCAGGAAACGGACCGGGTGCTGGGCGTCCACATCCTTTCACCCAGGGCCTCGGACATGATCGCAGAAGCTGTTCTGGCAATGGAATTCGGTGCAAGCGCAGAGGATATCGGCGTCATTGTCCACGGTCATCCTACTTTTGCAGAAGCGCTGCAGGAAGCCTGCCTCGTGGCACAGGCGTGTTCCATATACGGGGGGTAGGTTTTTTCCGTTTTTTCCCGGGGGCTTAATCGGGAGCGACACCCTGGCAGGGGAGATTGATCAATAAAAAGGTTCCCCTGGTTTCATTTGACTGGATAAAAAAGGACCCTCCGCAGATTTCCGTCCTCTCCTTTATGCCGGTCAGTCCGCTCATTGCATCATCCGCGCAGCCTTTAAACGAAAGCGTATTCATGTCCAATCCGCGCCCGTTGTCTTTAATCTGAAACTCTATACGGTCGTTCACCTGCGTGAGAGACAGCCATATGGTATCCGCCTTGCCGCATTGCACCGCGTTTGTGATGGCCTTTTGGATGATCCGGTAGATAACGATTTTCTGGGGTTCGGCAATCGATGCTTCATTGATCTTGATTGTCATCTTGAAGGTCACCCGGGGGAAGGATTGCTGCAGCTTACGCGAAAACCACTCGATCGTGGCTTTCAGGCCAAGGTCATCCAGCATGGTGGGGCGAAGTTCGGCGGATATCCGCTTGGTCTTCTTGATGGTGTCCTGAATGTATTTAACGGTCTTGGTCAACGGCTCCACGATCTCGTGGTTGTCCCCGTTTCTTGTCAGAAGGTCTTCCAAAAGGAATTTAATGGCGGCAAGGCTGCCGCCGATTTCGTCGTGGATTTCCCTTGCGATGATTCTGCGTTCCGCTTCCAGGACTTCCATTGTTTTATGGGAAATGTGGCGGAGTTTTTCCTTGGAGGCGCAAAGGCCATTGTTTTCTTTGCTTCCATAATCGCAGCGTTCGTACTGCACATGTCTATGTTCATTCCGGAGTGTTTCAGCGCGCTTCTTCGGGTCATCCATTTCAAAGTGCTCAAGTTTAAGAGAATATAGCGGACAGCATCGGAATTGGGCTTTTGATGAAGCCATCACGATACATGTTTTACTAGATAAGGTAATCGTGATTCATCAAATAATCAAAAAAGTTTTTGAAGAAAAAAAAGGAAGCAATCATTATTGGCGGAAGGCTCAGGCCGCTTTTTTTTCTTCAAGCTGCGCTTCGTTTCTGGAAAGTTCGCTGATAATGGTTTGGCGCACCATGTCGGCGGTTTCCGCTACAGTCATGGCGGAAAACGTTTCATAGGGGATTTCCGGTAATACGCGTATGCCGATATTGTGCGAACCGTGGAAATCGATGCTGTGCTTGGGCAGGGCGGCGTTGGTGCCTGAAATGACGATGGGCAGGATGGGTACCTGCCTTTTTTGGGCAAGAATAAACGCCCCGGGTTTGAATGGCTTGACTTTCCCGTCCGACGACCGGGATCCTTCGGGAAAAATGAGGATGGAATTCCCTTCGGACAATGATTTTTCGGCATCGGCCATCATTTGTTCAACACTTTTCCGGTCTCCGCGTTTCAGGCGGATATATTGATTCAGGTACATGTTCCAGCCGATGAGGGGAACTTTGAAAATCTCGATTTTGGAGACAAACTTGAAATGGAAAAACAGATTGAAAAGGACAAGAATATCGAGCAGTGATTGGTGATTGGATACAACCACATAGGTGCGGCCGGGGATAATATTTTCTTTCCCATTGATACGGATCCGCCACGCAGGAATGATCCAGGTGTACAGAGCGGCCCAGAAGCAGGTGAATTGATGCAGTATTTTCAGCCGGGGATCGAACGGTTTGGTGACCAGCCGTAAAATGAGGGCGATTATGAAAAAGAGCACCGACGTGACGGATACGAAAGTGAACCACGATATGACGATCAAGCGGTTAATCATGGGTCCATTCACCTGTTACGCTTTTTGTTGAGATGGGTTCTGGTTATCTACGGTTAAATCGTTGCGAAATACCTGAAAACGTTATAATAAAAACAATATAAAATGTATTTTGCAGGATTTTAGCGCTTGTGTGAAATTTTTTCAAGAGGAAACACGGATGCATCGCCGTTTGGCAAGCCCTTCAATCCACCGCAAACGTCGTAAAGGCAGTTGCTCCCTGCATGGGGACTTGATAGGATAACCATTCGCCCGTCGTATGAAAGCGCGATTGGCAAAAGACAACTATTTATATTCAGGGAAATGATTGTTGAAAAAAGATCGTACATCTCATTATTCGAGGCTCTTTTTTGACCAGCGGGATCATGATCTCCTTTTGATCGTAAATGAGATGATAAAGGGGGATAAGTCCGTACTCCATGACCAGAGACGGTTTTTCCACCACCTGCATCCCCGAGGAATAAAGGAGATGGCAGAATCCAAAGGGCTGCGGATCGCTTACGCCGTTATTCACCTCCTTGAATCCCTGCAGGGAGGGCAGGTGGATAATCGCATCTGCGCACTGAGGGCCCTTCGGGACGAAGTCATGTGCAGCACCGACCAGGACCTGCAGATCAATACCGCCCGGGTGCTGATCGAGATCATGAAAGACCTGGTGCGTGCGGCGGATCATTACCCCCGCCAGCTTGAACTTGCCCATGATTTCCGTCTGGTGGCGTCCGGCAAACCCCGGATCGTTCGTTTTTATCTGAAAAAATACCGTCTGTTGGAAATGCCGGAAGAATGGAATCAGCTTGCATTCGATGATCATGTTCATGATGCCAACACAAAGGGGCGAAAATCCGCCACCCACCTGATCATGGATGCCTGGATAAAAGGAATCCGTCGGCTGCGGGTGATATATTACAATTTTATCCGGCCGGAGACGGCTGAGGAACTCATGGAAGCGGCGTCCATCATGGGCATCGAAGTCCGCATCGGTATCGAGTTTCCGGTTTCCTTTCATGGCGGCTTCGTCCAGATCATATGGGTTCCGCGAGGGTTTGCCGATGCAAAGGACTTTATCCGGTTTTTGTCCGATGACGCAGTGGATGCCCTGATGAATGACGGCGGGGAGGTGTCGGATTTCCAGCGGAATCAGGTTATCGAAATACTTGAGGAATTCAACCGGGTGCATCGCCCCCTTATTGCGGAAAAATTCGGTATTGATTTGCCCGAACTTCATGTAGCCGCGTTTTTGGCGTTTGTGGGCATCGGCCAGGCATCATTGCTGCACCTGGCGCAATTTATTCACCGAAGCATGATGCCTGCCATGCAATCGAAACTGGTTGAACTCCGAAATCGTTATAATAATGCCGGCAAAGAGGACCAGTCGCATATTGAACAGCAGGTAAAGGAAATGGACCGGTTCGACATGGAACGGATCCATGATCTTTACCTGAGATCGCCGGGAAAACGGTATGACGAGCAGGAAATTCCTTCCCTGATGCGACATACTGCACCGCAATTGCTTGAAAGGCTGGATCGGCTCCGGTCGGGCTACAGGATTACCCTTAACCTGACACACATGAAGGTGGAGGATGTTCTGGAGCTCATCTATGACTGCAAGGGGCGCATTACAAGGCTGGAGCTCTTCAATCTCAAGGACAATGCCCAAGGGCTTATTGATCATATTCCGGAAATCCATATGCTTCAACAGTGCATCAACACCGGAAACGTCATCAAGCTGAAACGGATCATTGTTGATATCATCGATCGACTGGAAGAAAGCCCCGATCCGGACATCCGGTTTCGTGTTCAGAAGATGAGAAGCATTCTTGCGGACATCGAATCGCTGAAGAACATGTACAAGGTGAAAGCGCTTAAAGCGCGTATGGGAAGCGATTCCACGGGATATTCCCCCAGCCTCTTTGGCATGGGGCTCGCTGTTATGGATTCGTTGCCGCGACGATCGCGGCAACGCATCGTTTATGACCGCTATATGCCCCACATGCGCCTGCCGTTTCATGTCGATGTGGCATTTCGCAAAACCTACGGGGCAAACGGCAGCCATAAAAACGGGTTGTTTTCCTCTTTGATAAAGGGGCTTCGATGGATCCCCGGCCTTTCGCACATCGGCGTTCCCTGCCGGAAGGAATGGGTGGCACGGGTTGATTCCATCCGTATGGTGGACCAGGGCAATATTGCAACGCTTGGGGGGATTAAAAAAGAAAGATCAAACGGCTTCTTTCTGATACCCCCGGACGAAAAACCGCATCGTGTACGGTATTCATGGCGCTATCTCCAGACCCGGTGGAAAAATCTGCTGAAGGTGCTGGCAGGGTTCGTGCCCGCGTTTTTAACATTTTTATGGTCCCATGACGGAGGGATGCTGATGTTTTTCGGTGCGTTTATCTGGTTCGGCATCACGGGGCTCAGAAACATCGTCCAGGCGGTAGTGGCGGGCGGAGGCATCCATCGATCCTCCCTGCTCAAATGGAATGATTTCATAAGCTGGGACAGACTCGCGGATTCGCTCATGTTCACGGGATTTTCTGTCCCTCTGCTTGATTACCTGGTCAAAACCGTCGTGCTGGATCGGGGCTTTTCCGTTACTACGGAAACCGGACCGGTTATCCTCTATTCTGTGATAGCGCTTGTCAACGGTATCTACCTGACCAGTCACAACATTTTTCGCGGACTGCCCAAAGAAGCGGCATTCGCCAATTTTTTCCGCAGCGCCCTGTCCATCCCCGTTGCATTCGCATTGAATGCCGGTATCGGCGGATTTCTGGGCTTGGTCGGTGTGGTAAATGCGGCCGTGATGCTGCAGAGCGGAGCGGCTGTCATTTCAAAGCTTGCGTCTGATCTGGTTGCCGGTTTCATAGAAGGAGCGGTTGACCGGGCCAGGAATATCAAGAACCGCATGAATGACTACCGGCATCGGCTTGACCAGTTTTTCGGCGTTTATGCCAGACTGGAGATGCTGTTTCCGCAGCGGGATGTGTATGATCTTCTTGATGCGCCCAAAAAGTGGTTCGAATCCTCGGATCAACCATCCAAGGATCTGATCCGAATTATGATCATCAATTCCCTGGACCTGCTTTATTTCTGGATGTACCAGCCACGGGCCCGAACGGCCTTTCGAAATCTTCTGAAGGAAATGCCGCCGGACGAAAGATGCGTTATCATCCGGGCCCAGAAAATTCTTACGATGGAGCGTGAAATCAGCCAGATGTTCATCGAAGGCATCGCCGGGCGGAATTTTTCGCGGCCGCTTGCCTTTTACCTCGGGCAATCCCGGGAATATCTCGATGCCATCGAGGCAATGAATGCTTCCTTCCAGGATGCCGTGGTCTGCAGCGGCAGGCAGGAAAAAACGATGTTTCAGAAGGGAATGAGCGGTCAATAAAAAAATAGCATTTGATCATAATGCATGGTAATGTAAGAAAACTCCCAATTTTTTTTCATTGCCAAACCAGATCAGGAAGCGTCTATTCATGACAATGATACCCAGAGACGATCCTTCCCAGGCTGTTCGCATCCGGCGGTTTTTTATCGCCTTTACCGCCTATATGATCTGGTTGGTCCTGATCGTCTATTGTCATTACCTGGATTTCATCCGACTCACGATCTGGCAGACCGGTTTCTTATACAGCATCTTCATTGTCGTCAATATTGCAATCTATGCTCTGCTGCGCAGCGGGTTGAACCGAAAATTTGCCGATCCGAGCCTGACCGTCCCGCAGATGGTGGCAGCAACAATCGGGACAATGGTCGTTATTTATTTCACCGATGAAATTCGGGCACTGATGCTGCTGATTTATTTCATGACATTTATATTCGGGGTTTTCCGGTTCAATACCAGACAGTATTTCAGTTTCGCCCTTTTCACCCTTCTTTCGTATTCCCTGGTCGTTTTGATGCTTTTTTACCATCATCCGGAAACCGTTGATGCCGGCATTGAGATTCTGCAGCTTCTCATATTCGGCACTGTTTTGTTCTGGTTTTCCATTATCGGCAGTTACATCAGTTCCTTAAGAAACAGGCTTTCCGCAAGCAACCATGAACTGAGTCATGCGATCATGACCATTGAAGCCCTTGCCACCCACGACGATTTGACACAGGTCTACAACCGCCGGCATATGTTCAAGGTGCTTCAACAGGTAAAGAGCCTCGCCGATCGAAGCGGGATTCCGTTTTCCATTGCCATTTTCGACCTCGATCATTTCAAACGGGTCAATGATCTGTTTGGGCACCAGAAAGGCGACGATGTATTAAAACGGGTCGCCCGGGCAGTTGCCGGCGTACTCCGGGAGAGCGATGTACTGGCCCGTTATGGAGGTGAGGAATTTATCGTCATCATGCCCAGCACGGAGATTGCCGGCGCCGTCGATTGCGCCCAACGGATTCACCGGAATCTTTACAGCTTGAAATTCACCGGATTTCCGGATACATTCCAGGTTACGATTTCAACCGGAATCACCGCCTATCGCTCTGTTGAAAATATCGATGATTTAATTTACCGGGCCGACAACGCACTCTACAGGGCAAAAGCAAAAGGCCGGAACCGAATGGAAATCGAATTTTCTGAGGGGCATGGCCAGCAAGAATATTCCGACGGGGCTGCGTAATGCCCTAAAAGAAAACTTGACAGGTCTGTGTTGCAGGTTGTAAGGGAGAATCATACCGGTCAATCTTTTTTGAATAATCGAAATCGAAAAAAAAAGAATAGATTACCTGGATACGAAATGCTGTGTGATTACCGTAATTCAAAAGGACGGTTTTTCAGATGACATCGGATAATGCAGGCTGCATGTATTTTTTCCGCTTCAGACGCTTCTTTTTTTTCTTTAGGAGCGTCCATTCGGTGTTGTGAGATTTGAGAAAACGATGATCTGATAACCCCGGGTGGACAAGATGTCCACCCGGGGTTTTTTTGTCCCTGAAAAAAGCCCCGGGCGGGAAAACCGCCGGGGCTTTTTTTGCAGGACGATGCCAAACATCATTTACAGGAGGAAAACGGCCATGTTGATTGTTCTTACCAAGGACATCACGCCCCAGCAGAAAAATGCCATATTGAGTGTTTTACGGGAAGGGAACGCCATGTTCCGCGAGATCACCGATGCGGGGCAAAGCATCATTGGCGCCACTGGAACCGCGGGGCATGATCTGTCATATTTTCGGTTGCTCCCCGGCGTAGATCGCGTCGTGCCGGTGGATACCGCGTTCAAACTGGTCAGCCGGCAATTGCATCCGGAAGACAGCCGGGTAAAGGTGGGCGATGTTCTGGTCGGCGGCGAGAGAATCGTTGTCATTGCCGGCCCCTGCGCGGTGGAAAGCCGCGATCAGGTGATGGCGATTGCCCGTGAGGTTAGGCGATACGGTGCGGTGCTGTTCCGGGGAGGGGCATTTAAGCCCCGGACGTCGCCCTATTCCTTCCAGGGGATGGGAGAAGACGGGCTGAAAATTCTTGCCGAGGTCAAGCAGGTCTTCGGCATGCCGGTCGTAACCGAGATTACCTCCCCGGCACAGGCGGACCTGGTGATGAAGTACGTGGACGTGGTTCAGATCGGGGCCCGGAACATGCAGAATTTCGAACTGCTCAAATCGGTGGGGCGGCTGGGAAAACCGGTGCTGCTGAAGCGGGGCCTTTCGGCTACCATCGAGGAATGGCTCATGTCTGCGGAATACATACTGGCGGAAGGGAATGAAAACGTGATTCTGTGCGAGCGGGGTATTCGGACATTCGAGCCGTATACCAGAAATACCCTTGATCTGTCGGCCATTCCGGTCATCAAGAAACTGACCCATCTCCCGGTGATCATCGATCCCAGCCACGCAACAGGCAGCCGGGAAAAGGTCAGCCCTATGGCGCGCGCGGCTGTTGCCGCAGGTGCGGACGGTCTTATGATAGAAGTCCACAACGATCCGGACCAGGCAACATCCGATGGCGCACAGAGCCTTTATCCGGAACAGTTCGGCCATCTCATGCGGGACCTATATGTCATTGCACCTGTGGTGGACAAGCAGGTTGATTTCGGCTACCTGGACAAGGCAAAGACCGTTGAGGGGATGGCCAGGGCAGCCGGCGGAAAAGGGCGGAGAGCCGCTTTTTTAGGAGATGTGGGCAGCTTCAGTCACAAAGCGTGTGAACAGTTTTTCGGAGACCAGGTCGAGCCGCTGCCGGTTGAATCCTTCCGGGGGCTGTTCGAGGCGGTAAAATCCGAAGCCTGTGATTTCGGAATTGTTCCCCTTGAAAATTCCCTTGCCGGAAGCGTCCATGAAAATTATGACCTTCTGCTGGAATACGATCTGCGTATTGTCGGTGAAATTACCCTGCGGATCAGGCACAACCTCATCGGTCATCCAGGGGCACGGGTTGATGATATCCGTCGTATTTATTCCCATCCCCAGGTATTTCAGCAGTGCCGCCAGTTTCTCGAACGCCATGGCAACTGGGACCTGGTGTCGGTGACGGACACCGCCAGGGCGGTAAGGCATATCAAGGAGAAGGGTGACGCAGCAGAAGCGGCAATTGCAGGCAAAGATGCAGCGGCGCTTTTCGGAATGACGCTCTTGGAGGAGAGCATTGAAACCAACCCGAAAAACTTCACCCGTTTTGTCATCATCGGGCGGGAGTCCATGAGAAACGGTGACAGGAAGAAATCTTCCATTATATTTTCAACCGGAAATCAGCCCGGTTCGCTTTTCCGGGTATTGAAGATTTTTGCCGACAGCAATGTCAACCTGGTCAAGCTCGAATCCCGGCCGATTCACGGAAAACCCTGGGAATACATGTTCTACGTGGATCTGGAAGCGGACGTGGAAGCACCGGATTTTGGTGAAATACGGATGCAGTTGGAAGGCAGCGTCGAGTATTTGAAGATCCTTGGGAGTTATTGAGAAGGGTCTCCGAAGGTGATCGGAATTTGGCGTTTTTCATGCCACCAGAAATCATTTTGCCGCACCGGATCATGGTATCGCCAGTTGCGGTTGATGTAGATTTCCCTCGCGGAATCGGTTTCATTTCTTCCGCAGCGGATCAGCCTGTCGAAGGTCATGACCGATCCTGTAACGGGCCCGTGAATTTTCAAGGCCTCCATTGCGTAAGCGGAGCAGGATGGATGCATGGGGCAGGTACCCTCCCGGACGGCTTCCAAATGGTTCAGGGGCCCGCGGTAGAATTCGATCGGGCCGGTCATTGCGGTTTGCGGTTCTCCGCCGATGTGACGGGAAGCGCACCCCGCAATCATGACGGCCGCAGCTGTCAGCAGAAAAACAAACAATATGCGTTGAAAAGATGCAGCACGGTGAAAAAAGGGTATATACATCATTTTGCGGTTTTCCGGTAAAAAGAGCGGATCATGTCAACACCAAGAGACAGAAAAAAACCGGTTGCAGCAACCATGATGATGGTCGCGCCGGATGTCAGGTTGTAATTATAGGATACCCACAGGCCGGTCATGTTGAACAGCATGGAGAGAATAACAGACAGGATCATCATCATCATCAGTGAGCGCACGTATTTTTCAGCGATATACGGAGGGATGGTAAGCAGTGCGATAACGAGGATCAATCCCACTACCCGGATGATAAAGACAATGGAAACCGCTACCAGTGCGATAAAAACAAAGTACAGCAGGTTTACCGGCACACCCCGCAGTTTTGCGAACTCGGCATCATAGGAGATCGCCAGGATGTCGCGGTAATAAAAGATGGTTACCGCCAGCGTCACGGCGCCAAGGCCGGACATCCACCATATATCTGCTGAGGGAACGGCAAGGATGCTGCCGAACAGGTAGCTCATGAGATCCGCATGATATCCCGGGGTCAGATCGAGCAGAATGACCCCCATGGCCATCCCCACGGCCCATAAGACCCCGATAAAGGTGTCCGAACGATTCTTTGCCCTCACCGCGACGGCCGTCATGAGAAACGCCGCTGCCAGAGAAACGCCGATGGTTCCGTAGATATAGGGGATGCCGAAGAAAAAAGCGATCCCGATACCGCCGTAAGCGGCATGGGCGATGCCTCCGGCCAGGAAAACCAGACGGTTGACAACCACGAACGATCCGATAATGCCGCAGATCATGCTTGCAAAAAGAGCGGCGACGACCGCGTTTCTCATAAATTCAAATTGCAGTGCGTCAATCACGCTAAAAATCCCCATGGATTTTAAGTATCCGGTGCGGTTGGCCATGCGCAACGAGTTCCACCGGGCATTGGTAGCCCATATCCATCATGGCATCGGTGATTTCATTGCTGGGATGGTAATGGACGTGCCGGTTGACACAGGCGACGCTTTTTACATAGCTTGAAACGATCATCAGATCGTGACTCACCACGATAATGGTTTTGGATTCATTGAGTTGTTTCAACAGGTGATAGAGCTCTGTTTTACCGCTCGAGTCCACGCCGGCGGTAGGTTCATCCAGAATGAGGATTTCCGGATCCGTAGCCAGTGCCCGGGCAATAAACACCCGTTCACGCTGACCTGCGGAAAGATCTTTGATTCTGCGATTCTCAAAACCGGAAATTCCCATCATTCCCATCGACTCCATTGCTTTTTGCCGGTCTTCCGTACTGATCCGGCGGCGGCCCTGATATCGCATGCGTCCCATCAGAATGACGTCGATGACAGAAATGGGAAAATGAATGTTGATGTTGACATCCTGGGGGACATAGCCGAAGCAGTGTGCCATTTTTTTTGGGGAGCGCCCATGAACAAGGATTCGTCCTTGAACCGGGTCGAGCAGCCCCAGCATCAAGCGGACAAGGGTTGATTTCCCCCCGCCGTTGGGGCCGATGATGGCTAAAAACTCTTTTTCTGCGATGTCAAAGGACACATTGACAAGCGTCGGCTCCCCGTTGTAGGAGAAGGCCAAATCGCGCACCTGGATGATGGGGTCGTTTTCTGTCATCCGTTCTGCCGGCCTCCAATCAAACGGGCGATATTTCTGAGATTTTGCGCCCAGTCTTCGGCTATAGGATCGGCGATAACCGTTCGACCCCCGATTTCGCGTGCGATCATTTCCGCATCACGCGTGGAAATTTGCGGCTGGACCATTACAAAACGGATCCCTTTTTCCCGGGCATCTTCTATCACTTTTCTCATCTGCCTGGCTTTCGGGGCTTTTCCGTCAACCTCCACGGGAATTTGCCGAAGGCCGTACGCATCGGCAAAATATCCCCAGGAGGGGTGGTATACCATGAAATCCGTGCCCGGCGTCAGCATGTTTCTCAGCTCGATGTCCAAATCGACGATTTCGGCAATAAACGCTGCATACCGGGATTCATAAAACCCACGGTTGTCCGGATCGATGGCTGCCAGCCCGTCGAGTACACTCCTTGCCTGAAGCATAACAAGGGGGGGAGACAGCCAGATATGGGGGTCTGCATCGCCGTGGGCGTGACCATCCTGATCATGGTGGTGATGGTCCGAAGCACGCTTTTCAATGTGCCGGGCGGTCTCCACAAACATCACACCCGGATTGGCAGCGCGTATTTTGCTGAGCCATGCTTTTTCAAAGGTTACGCCGACAGTAAAATACGCTTTTGCGCCGGACAATGCCTTCATCTGCCCGGGCAAAGGCTCATACGTGTGCGGGCTTGCCCCGGAAGGAACCATGACGTGAACATGGACACGCTCTCCCCCGATTTTTTCCACAAAGTACTTCTGGGGGGCAATGCTTACAAAGACGTTCAGCTCCTGACTGTATGCCGGAAATGCAAAAAAAAGCATCCCGGCTGCGGCCAGTGCGATGATCCTGAAGATTTTTATTCCCATGGTGCCATACCCTTTCTGCGTGCTTTGTTTTCTCCGCCCGGTTTCTGAGCAATCTATTTCTTCTTTGCGTTCTTACTGTTGATGAACTCGTAAAAGTCTGATTTCAGATGGCGCCGGAAAAAGTTCAAGATCAAGGCTTGCACAATTTCGAAGAATGTAGGGTACTTAGCCGTACATAAAATTCTGAGAAATTGCGCGTAACGCAGATATTGGACTTTTTACGGTGCCATCAATGTTATAATCATTATTTTTCCGGTTGCCAATCCCCTCACATATCCTTTACATATATCCCTGACGCGTCATTTTGCGGGGGAAATCCGTAAGGCCGTTCAGAACTGCGCGCTGCGGCTGCTTTTTATAAGAAGGAAATATACCATACCATGTTTGACAAGGCAATTATCCAGAAAATAATGGATTCATGGATAGCTGATCCGGTGGATTCCAAAGAGACCGTGTCCCCTGCCTCCCCATTTTCACCGGAAGATATCGAGTTCCTCGTGGAAACGGCTTTTCTGGCAAGCCTGAAAAAGGAGGAAGACCATCCCATAACGTTCAGCCTGGTGTTTTTAAGCAAGCGAAGAGCTGCAAGGGCTTTTGGTGATCCTGACCGGAAACAGCTGATCATGACGTTTGAGCAGAGTTTCCCGTTGACGGTGGACAGCCTGTCCAAGGTTGCCCCGGCGTTTGATCCCCGGTTCACCTCGTTTGTCGTGGCCCCCCCGACGGACGAAAGCAAAAAACGCTATGAAATATGGGGGGCCATGTTTTTCAACACGCTCCCCAACTACTTCGACGACATTCCCGGAGGCAGGAGCGGCGAGGTTTTTCGGAGACCGAATGTGTTCATGATCACATCTGTTACGCCGGGATCATTGATCGTTTCCAAAGGCGATACGCAAATCGGCCGTTTTGTGGCGGGTAAATTCATCAAAGCCACGCCCTCTCCCTTTTACGCCAAAGCCATGGGCGGTTTTCTTTATAACAAGATCAAGCGGGATGCCGGATCAATGGCCAAAGACCGGTCAACATGGAAGGTCTTCATACACAGCCTCGATTACCTGTTGTCCGAAATATCCTACCGGAGCCACGGCGGGTCGGTGCTGATCATACCGGAACACAGGCTCCCTTTATACAGGGATCATTTTACGGCCAAGTATATCTTTCGTGAAAATCTCAAGATACAGGAACTGATTTGCGAGTCGCTCACTATTGAAGATCCGTCGGTTGATGCGGTCATGCAGCGGTTGAGCTACAACCGGAAAATCGCCGAGCGCCTGCAGGTGCTCGCCCAGCTGGCAGCGGTGGACGGGGCGCTTGTATTGAGCGCCACTTTCCGTATTATCTCCTTCGGTGCGACCCTCAATGCCCCCCGGTGGAAAGGAAAGGTATTTGAAGGTCCCGACGGGTACAACGGCGGAGACCGGGTCTTCGATCACCAGCTGCTGGGAACCCGCCATAATTCCATGATCGATTTTGTCGGCAAATGTTCGGACAGCATCGGATTTGTCATTTCGCAGGATGGCCCCATACGCGGCCTTGTCCGCAAGAATATGAAAACCATGTATTGCTGGCCCGACTGCCGGGTGTCGATGTTCATATAACATTTAAAAAAACCGATTTCGATTTCGAAAAAACGAAATGCAAACGAGCGGATGGGCGAAATGCGAATGTTGAGATGGATGCTATGCATTGCAGGATATGGGCACGGCGTACTGTGCCCATATCGTTTCATTCTGAAAAATTCTAGGGATTCATTTCGTAGGTGTCCCTCAAGCTGTAGACGTTTTCATTCCAGAAACGGTTGAACCGCTCGGGCGCGTCAACGGGCTTCCGGATCATTTTCAGGCAATATTCGCCCTGTTTTTCCGTGGTGTCCTGCTTGGAGTAAAGCTGAAGGGCGTAGCGGGAAAAATCGCGGACCATGAAATCAAAGATCTGCTCGAGCAGGTCGTCTTCGAATTTTTCCATTTTGTATTTTTCAAGGATCAACTGGCCATATGCCACCAGGGTGAATATTTCACCAACACCCAGCAGAAAATCGATGTTTTTGGCCTGCTCGGGTCCGGGCGATGCATTGATCAGCAAGTCCTTGAATACGCCGATCTGCTCCTTGAAAATTGAGACATTGGGGAGATCTACGCCATTGTAGGCAAGGTTGTAATCGTGGAACTGGATTTTTCCCAGGCCTTTTGTGGGTCCCTGGCGGAAAAGGAATTCATCGTCTGCGGGATCATTTCTCTTGGAAATTTCCGGAAATTCGCCCGGGTTGAAAAAATAATTGGCAATGAACTTGATGATCAGGGCCATGTTGACATGAACGGTTCCTTCCAGCTTGGGAAGGGATCGTATATCGGTGGCCGCCATCTCGAAATAGACGTCTTTTTCAAAGCCCCTTGCTGCAATCACATCCCACAGCAGGTTGATGACTTCTTCCCCCTGGGTGGGAACCTTCATCTTTGTGATGGGGTTGTACAACAGGTAGCGCCGGTCATTTTCCGATGCGCTGCGCATGTAGTCCGTCGCCCGCTGCGAAAAAATTTTCATGGCCACAAGCCGGGCATACGCATCTGTAAAAAGCTGTTTGATATGGGGGAAGTCCGTCACATATCTGCCATACAGGTTTCTGTGGCTGGCATGGTTGAGGGCCTCGTAAAAAGCATGGGTTGCAATGCCGATGGCTCCCCATCCCAGGTTGAATTTGCCGACGTTGACGGTGTTCAGGGCGCTGTCCCATGCCTCACGGCCATAGGAAAGAATTTCGCTGTCCGTCAGCGGGTAGCTGTTCAGGGCATATTCGGCCACGTATCCTTCCCAGTCCACGACGTTTTTGACCAGGTCGTAGTTTTCATGCTTCGGGTCTGCAACAAACCAGACATATTCATCGGTTTCCGTATCCTTGGCGAATGTGGACACCAGGGATGCTTCATTGGCGTTGCCGATATAGTATTTGCCGCCGTCGGCAACATATTTTCCGTCCCCCAGAGGGGTCACCGACATGTCGGAGGAATACAAATCCGCCCCATGGGTGCGCTCGGAAAGTCCAAAGGCGAAAATGCCGCCTTCCTTGAGCATTTTTGCGGTGGTTTTCTTTACATTTTCGTTGTTCCCCATGAAAATCGGCCCAAGGCCCAGGATACTGACCTGCCAGGTATACCAGTGGGACAGGTTGTAAAATGCGAGGATTTCGTTCATATCGCAGATGCGGAAGGTATCCCAGCGCTTTTCCGAGTCCCCGTCTTCGGCATATTTGGTCGGCGTCAAAAGGGTGGCAAAGATTTCATTTTCTTTCACAAATGCCAAGAAGTCGGAATACCACCGTTTTTCATGGAAATCGTCTTTAAGCTGTTTTTTTCCGCGCGACTCAAAATATTCGATGGTTTTTTTCATGATTTCAGCGGATCGCGGGTCCAGGTGTTCAAAGGTCTCTTTTTTGGGGTTGAGCAGCATGCTGGTTCTCCTTTTTTTGATTGGGGCCCGGCCTATATAAGCTCCCACAAAAGACGCCGGAGCATTTCCCTTTCTTCCGGCGAAAATCGGGCCAGGATTTTCTTGTTTGCTTTTTTCCGTTCTTCGATGAGGATTTCTTTTAAACTGTCCGCTTTTTCAGCGGTAAAAATGCAGTGTACGCGGCCGTCTTCCGGGTGCGGCTCCCGTATGATCCAACCGGTCTCGATCATCCGCTCGAGCACGCCGGACAGGGTTGCCTTGTCGAGCCGCAGCAGTTTCGATATTTCCGTGGCGGTCATGCCGTTGCAGTACCATAACCCTTCCAGCACGAGGTGCTGCATATTGGTAAGCCCGTAAGGTTTCAGGCGTTTTTTGAAATCGCCATGGGCTTTCTGATACGCTTTTCCAAGCAGGAACACCAGGCATTCGGGCAGATCATCGGGTAATTTTTTCATTATGTACATATCCTTTGTATACGAACTAATTATTACACGCCATAGAAAATGTCAACAGATAGTGGCAGCAAGGAAGGAGAATGGGGATGCGTATGGATAAGGTTCAATTTCATTTGTTGGTGGGCATTGCTTCCCTTGGCGACTGTGAGTGATTGGGATCCCTCTACGGCTCGTTTCGCAACATCCTGCAATCAAAACCAATGCAAGATGTTTTGCTCCACTTCGCCAAGAGCGATCGACAATCACTCCCAATGTCGCCCACGGGGAGCAACACCCATCCCCCAAAGGAAATTGGTCATTTTGATATCATGGGTGCATGTAAGCTGTTTCATAATATGTACGACCCGTGCGGGCACTGCGCGCCGTGCCCATGCAGCGACGGACAAAACACGAATCCAGACCTCGTGCTTTTATATCGATCAAGGATTATATCAAAATGATTAATTTCATTTAAAAGGGGGGGCGGTTTTGCCTGCAGCAACAATTGCAGGGGGTTGCTGATAGCTCTTGGCGAAGCGCAGATAAGCGCCCTGTGGCTTAGCTGTTCATCACAGGGCGCGTCGAAGCAAGCCATAGAGATATCAGCGTTCTCCTGCAGTTGATAGGGCAATTCCGCCCCCCTTTAAATGAAATTGAACCGCATTCTTTTTTGCACAGTCCGGGGACTCATCCTTGATCGGTGACCCGTGATCGGTGACCCGTGATCGGTCTTGCCACTACAGCATATGAAGGGTATAGTAAAGTCCATCTCAAAATTGCCTTTCGACCCGATCTCTATGCGGGCGTCTTTTTTTCAAACGATATAAATACATGCGTATGTCTGCGGTTTGAAACAAGACGATGCCGTGATCGATGAGCGAAATCCGAACGTTGCGATGGGTTTTTCGGAAAAAAATTGGCGAAACGGGAAAGCAAAAAAGGAAAGAATACGGTTTTGGAAAAGCGGTTTGATTCGTCTGAATGGACGGTGACGGACAGGAAAACTGGGCGGATGTGGGTAAGGGATGCAGGATTGTCCGAATTTCCGCTGACATGGAAGGAAGCTTTTTCCTTTGTTGACGACATGAACCGGAATCGATATGCGGGGTATTCAAACTGGCGGCTGCCCAATCGGCGGGAAATTTTTTCCCTGGTCAGTCACAGCCGCGTAAACCCCTCCTTATCTGAAGACCATCCCTTCACGAACGTATTTCACGGGTATTACTGGACGGCAAACACCTGTGCAAGGCTTCCCGGAGAGGCGTGGTATGTTCATTTCGGCGGGGCAAAGGTATACAGGGGGATGAAACACGCGTCAAATATGGTCTGGCCGGTCAGAGAAACGACATCCCCGCCGCCGAACATTTTTTCCACGGGGCAGACCTGGTGCTATGATGAAAAGGGGCAGGCTGCGTCATGCGAAAAACATCCCTTGCAGCATATGGCGCTGGCCGCAGGGATAAAGTGGCCGGAACCCCGTTTTCATGCCCAGGATGCCACGGTTCTGGATCGCCTGACCGGTTTGACATGGACCCGGGAAGCCCGTTACGGGGAGCATCTACTTGTCACCTGGAAGGACGCCCATGAGAAGATCTCCTCGATGAACCGCGAAAATATGCACGGCTTCTCCGACTGGCGGATACCTTCTATTCGTGAGCTTGAGAGCCTGGCTGACCTCGGGCACTACTCCCCGGCGCTTCCGCCGGATCATCCGTTCTCAAATGTTTCCGATTTTTACTGGTCTTTCACAACGAGCATGCTTGAGATTCGATACGTGTGGGCCTTTTACATGCAAGACGGTGCTATCGGCGTAGGATTCAAGGAAAACCCGGAATTTTCGCTCTGGCCGGTGCGGGGTGAAAAAGAAAATGTTTCCGGGAATTTATTTTGAATATTGGAAGGGAATGATTATTGTTTGACATCTTTAGGGGAAAATCATGAAAGAATTGTATCGGCCCATTGTCGGCATCACCATGGGAGATCCCGTAGGGATCGGACCTGAAATCATCTGCATGGCCCTGAACAGGCCGGATATATGTAAACATCTCAGACCGGTGGTCATCGGAGACATCTCCGTGCTGGAAAAAGCGGCGGATCTGCAGGGCGTGACCATTTCACTTTCGGGGATTGATGCGCCTGACCAGGGCGCTTTTGAACATGGCCGAATCGACGTGATAGCGGTTTCCCGGATGGAGGCAAAATCCATTCAATGGGGAAAGCCGACGCGGGAAACCGGAAGATCCATGATCGATTATATCAACATGGCGACGGATCTGGCACTGGCGGGAAAAATCGATGCGATTGCCACGTGCCCCATCAACAAGGCCGCCATGAAACTCGCGCAAAGCAACTTCCATGGGCATACGGAACTGCTCGCCGCAAGGACGGGTGCGGAAGTTTATGCCATGATGATGGCCGGTCCGCGGCTCAGGGTGGTTCTTGTTACCATCCATATGCCGCTGGAAGCGGTTTCCCGGACGCTTACGGTCCAGAACATAGAAACCGTCATTGCGCTTACGGACCATTCATTGAAAACCCTTTTCGGTATTGCCCGTCCGAATATTGCGGTTGCAGGATTCAATCCCCACGCAGGAGAAGAAGATATGTTCGGATCCGAAGAATCCGAAATCATCCGGCCGGCGGTCTCGAACGCGGTTGACCGTGGAATAGAGGCTGTGGGCCCGCTCCCGCCGGATACGTTGTTTTATCATGCCGCATCCGGCAGGTATGATGCGGTGGTCTGCATGTATCACGATCAGGGGTTGATCCCGTTTAAAATGATTCACTTTGCAGACGGGGTCAATACGACCCTTGGGCTTCCGATTATTCGGACGTCGGTGGATCATGGCACTGCCTATGATATTGCCGGGCAGGGAAGGGCGGACCCCGGAAGCCTGCTGGCGGCCCTGGAAATGGCTGCCGAACAGGCACGCTGCCGTGAGAAAACGAGGCTGGAAACGTGAAATTTCCTGGAGGGCATTTCATGAATTTTCACATATTATTGGACAAAAACAAAAGCAATCAATCATGACATCAGGCACTATCACGATCAGGGGCGCCCGTCAGCACAACCTGAAAAATATAGATATTTCGCTTCCCCGCAACCGGTTTATCGTCGTTACGGGACTGTCCGGTTCCGGCAAAAGCTCCCTGGCATTTGACACGCTGTATGCGGAGGGGCAGCGCAGGTACGTGGAATCGCTCTCCGCGTACGCCCGCCAGTTTCTCGAAAGAATGGAAAAGCCGGATGTGGACGCCATTGAGGGGCTTTCTCCGGCCATTTCAATCGAGCAGAAATCGGCGAGCCACAATCCCCGCTCCACCGTGGGAACGGTTACGGAAATATACGACTACCTGCGCCTTCTTTTTGCCAGGGTTGGTACGCCTCACTGTTACCAGTGCGGCAAGCCCATAACATTCCAGTCCATCGACCAGATGGTGGATCAGGTCATGTCCATGCCGGAAGGGACCCGGATCATCATTCTTGCACCGCTGGTAAGCGCACAGAAAGGCACCCACGAGCGTCTTTTTGCCCGCCTGAAAAAGGAGGGCTTCGCACGGGTCAAGGTGGACGGTGATATCGTGGAGATCGATTCCGCCGGCAACCTGGACAAGAACCGGAAGCATACCATTGAAGTGGTGGTTGACCGGCTGGTGGTCAAGGAGAATATCCGCAACCGCCTGGCCGATTCCATGGAACTGGCCATTTCCCATTCCGAAGGCCTTGCTGCGGTCGAGGTCATGGATGCCCAGGGGAAGGGAAACGGGCCGCCCATCCTCTTTTCCGAAAAAATGGCGTGCGTCCACTGCGGCATCGGCTTTCCGGAATTGACGCCGGCCAGCTTTTCCTTTAATTCCCCCCAGGGGGCGTGCCCCCACTGCGACGGTCTGGGTACCGCCACGGAGTTCGACCCTGATCTTATCGTTCCGGATACGGAGCTTTCGCTTCGGGAAGGGGCCATATCGCCCTGGGCGAACCGGAGTTCTGTGCAGTTTGCAGAGTTTCTGGAGGCACTTACCGCCCATTACGGCACAGATATCTATACCTCCTACGGAAATCTCCCGGAAAAATTCAAAGAGGTTTTGCTCTACGGTTCGGGAGAGGAAAAAATACCATTTCAATCCTTTCACAGGCATCGACGGGTCAATTTTACCCGGCCTTTTGAAGGGGTCATTCCGCATCTCAATCGCCGCTACATGGAAACCGACTCCAGTGTTATCCGGGAGGAGGTCAAGCAGTATATGAATTTTCGGCCCTGCCCCGCGTGTGGGGGGGCAAGGCTTAATCCGGTGAGCCTGGCCGTGAAAATCAACACCAAAAATATTTCCGAGGTGACCGCGCTGTCCGTGGAAAAGGCGGGCCGTTTTTTTCGGGACATGCCCCTTGAAGGGAAAAATGCGGCCATCGCCGAACGGATTTTAAAGGAGATCAATGATCGGCTGGCATTTCTGGAAAATGTCGGGCTTTCCTATCTTACCATGGACCGAAGCGCAGTAACGCTTTCGGGGGGCGAAAGCCAGCGCATCCGGCTGGCGACCCAGATCGGCTCCAAGCTGACCGGTGTTCTCTACGTCCTGGATGAACCGAGTATCGGCCTGCATCAGCGGGACAACCGGAGGCTTTTGAACACGCTGCTGGAGATGCGCGATCTTGGCAACACCGTTCTTGTGGTCGAGCATGATGAAGAAACAATACGGTCATCCGACCACGTGGTGGACATGGGGCCGGCAGCGGGTGTAAAGGGCGGGTACGTCGTGTATTCCGGTCCGCCGGAAAACATTGTCGATGCACCGGAATCACTTACCGGGGATTACCTGGCGGGGCGCCGGGAAATACGGATTCCAGAGACAAGGCGGACTTTTGATCCCCAAAAAATGGTGTCCGTAAAGGGAGCTGCGGAAAACAACCTGAAAAACATCGATGTCGATTTTCCCCTGGGTTGCTTTACCTGTGTGACGGGCGTTTCCGGCTCCGGAAAATCGACCCTGGTGCTTGAGGTCCTCTACAGGGTGCTCGCGCGCCGGTTTCATCGCCTGAGAACGCCGCCCGGGAAACATCAGACTGTGACCGGTTATGAACACGCAGACAAGGTCATCAACATCAACCAGTCCCCTATCGGCCGGACACCTCGATCGAATCCGGGCACGTATACAGGCGTTTTTACCTTTATCCGGGAGTTGTTTGCGGCAACGCCGGATGCCAGGACCAGGGGATACAAGGTGGGGCGGTTTTCCTTCAACGTGAAGGGGGGGCGCTGCGAGGCCTGCCGGGGAGACGGTATTATCAAGATCGAGATGCATTTCCTTCCGGACGTGTTCGTTACCTGCGATGTCTGCCATGGCAAGCGGTACAACCGGGAAACCCTGGAAGTCCGGTACAAGGGGAAAAACATCTCCGAGGTCCTGGATATGACGGTCAATCAGGCCATGGAATTTTTCAGAAACATTTCCAGCATTCGGACGCGGCTGCAGACCCTGGTGGATGTCGGGCTTGGCTATATCCGTCTGGGACAGCCGGCAACGACTCTTTCCGGCGGGGAGGCCCAGCGGATAAAGCTGTCAAAAGAGCTTGCCAGGCGGGATACCGGCAGCACCGTGTACATCCTTGATGAGCCGACCACAGGGCTTCACATGGATGATATCAAAAAATTGCTGGTCGTGCTGAACCGGCTCGTTGAATCCGGAAATACCGTCATCGTGATCGAACATAACCTGGATGTGGTCAAGTATGCGGATCATGTTATTGATCTTGGCCCTGAAGGGGGGGACAAAGGCGGGTACATTGTTGCAGCGGGAACTCCCGAACAAATAGCAGAAGTGACAGCCTCCCATACGGGTCGATTTTTAAAGGACGTTTTGCCCCATGACGACCTGTCCCAACCCCGTTCCGGCAAAGCTGCGGGATAAAATGACCAATTTCATTTGGGGATGGGAATTGCTTCCCTTGGCGACTGTGAGCGATTGGGATCGCTCTATGGCTTGTTTCGCCAAGAGCGATCGACAATCACTCCCAATGTCGCCCACGGGCAGCAACCCCCATCCCCAAATGAAATTGGACCGTTTATATATCGCATCATTGGCGTCCATTTAAATTTTGTTTTTTCGAAATCGAAATCGGTTTTGGCATGCATACTAATTTTTGGATTTTTGTATAGACACGATAAAGCCCGCAAGGGGTGCCTCTACGAGGTCCTCCTGATCATCATGTCTATTGATACATGCAAAGAATTGTAAAATGATCAATTTCATTTAAAAGGGGGGCGGTATTGCCCGCAGCAACAATTGCAGGGGGTTGCTGATAGCTCTTGGCGAAGCGCAGATAAGCGCCCTGTGGCTTAGCTGTTCATCACAGGGCGCGTCGAAGCAAGCCATAGAGATATCAGCGTTCTCCTGTAGTTGCCAGGGCAATTCCGCCCCCCGTAGATGAAATTGAACCGTATCCCCATATAAAAAAAGCCGCACCGGAATACCGGGCGGCTTTTTTTATAAAATGTCTGAACGGTATGCGTTCTGTTGCTACATGGCCTGCAGCAGTTCGGTAACCGTTCCTACCATCGGTGTCGCATAAATCAAGATCAGCGAAATAACCAAAACGTAAATGACAAGCGCCTCAATAAGGGCCAGACCGATGAGCATGCTCACGGTTACCTTGCCGGAGGATTCCGGGTTGCGGGCGATGCCTTCAACAGCGCCCCTGATGCTAAATCCCATGGCAAGGCCGCATCCGGCGGCAGCGATTGCCAACCCGAGACTTGCAACAGTGACGATCCGGGTAAAAAATTGTACAGCTTCCATCTGGAATTCCATGTTTCAACCTCCTTTAAGTGAATAAAAATTAACGGCTTCTTCCAAAAAATAACGGGCTATATGTAAGCAAAAGGTTTTGTTTAAATCAGTGCGCATCTTCCATGGCAAGGCTGAAATACATGATGGCGAGCAGGAAGAATACAAATGCCTGTATCAAGGAGACGAAAACGCCCAGCATCATCATCGGCAGCGGTGCGAAAAATGCGCCGGCCAGCATGAAAAGAATAAACAGAATGAATTCCTTCCCCATCATGTTGCCGAAAAGACGAAAGGATAGTGACAGCACCCGGGCGAAATGTCCGATGATTTCAAGGGGAGCGATCAGCGGGCCCATCCACCAGATCGGCCCTAAAAAGTGCTTGAAATATGCCATGCCGGAATGCCTTACGCCGACATAATGGGTAAAGAAAAAGACGATGATGGCAAGGCTGAGCGTTGTTGGCAGCTCCGCAGTCGGCGGGTAAAAACCGGGAAAAAGGCCGACCAAGTTGCAGATAAAAATGTAGAGGAACAGCGTGGCTGCCAGTGGGAAGAAAAAACGGCCTTCTTCTCCAGCCGTCTGGACGACAAAGTCTTCAATGCTGGAAACGATCGTTTCCAGAACGTTCTGCGGCATGGCAGGGACCATGCTGATTGTTTTTGCCATCAATGCGCCGGAGATTATCATGAACGCCATGACAACCCATGAATACAGGACATGGGGATATACATGGGCAAAATGACCCAGCCCGATCAATTCAAACAGGTATACAAAGTATAGAAAGGGATGTTCCACTTCAGATCGCCTCCTTGTTTATGAGTATTGTAACTTCCCGTATCGTTGCCAGTAAAATGCTTGCCACAACGATCGACAAACCGATCAACAGACCGACAGGATGAACATAACTGCCGGATAATAGTATAAATATAATGATACCGCTGATGATGAAGCGGACGTAGTATTTGCCGAGTATTCTGGATGTATGAGACGGTTCTTCAGGCTCGAGCAAAGATCGCCGGAGCCCTCTGTACAGCAGGTGAAAATTCACGGTAGCGATCAATCCGCCGGCCAGAAGTCCGGCCAGTTGCGCTGTGGGGGCGGCCATTAAAATACCGATAGCCATAAAAGCGGCAAAGAGAGCCCAATTTGACCACATGATGAATTTTATAATTCGTTCCTGAATGCCCATGCATGATCCGTTTTTAGAAATCGTTGCACCAACCGGAAGTCAAAGATCCTGGGTTCGTTTGATCGCCCGGATAATGTTCGAAAAGCCGGCGCCGACGCCAAAGGCGAGAAAGATCAGCGTAAAAACCGGCACCGTATCAAAGTGCCGATCCAGCGCCACCCCGATGAACAGTCCAATGAATATGGAGAAGGCCACCGAAAGTCCAATGCCGCTGTAGTAAGCCAACTCCCGGAACGCTGATTTCGGCTTTTTTTCCATCCGTCTTCTTTATACCGGAATACGCAACATTTAAAAAAGGCAATCACTATCACAAGTAGATTTCCGGGTCAATATAAAAAAAGAACCCGGGCGTAATCCTCTATACATTTTCGCGTTTTTTTAGTAACAATACAGTTGCAAATTTCAACGACTGAACTGCATTGCAAAGGAGATGAGACATGCTGACCCGGCAGTTGATTATTGACAAGGCATTTGAACTGGGGTTTGCCGATATCGGCATCTGTGATGCGTCCCCTTTCACGGAACACTTGAAAATTTTAGAGGAGCGAAAGCAATATTATGACTGGGCGTACAAATTGGGCCTGGAGCTTTCCACGGGGACCGATCCGTCTGCGATACTGCCGGGTGCAAAATCGATTATCGTTTTGCTTGGCCATTATTTCGACCGGTCCTTCCCCCCGGAGATGGAGAATCATTTCGGCCGCTGCTACCTGGATGACGACCGTCTTACAAAGGATGGGCTGACACGGAAAATCAAGGCGTTTCGTTCTTTTTTACGGGATCAGGGGATACAGACCAAAATCCCTTTTAACCTGCCCCACCGGGTGGCCGCGGCGCGCGCCGGCCTCGGCACTTTCGGCAAAAACTGCCTGTTTTACGCCGACCGTGCCGTCGCGGGCGGCTCATGGACCCTTCCCATTGCCGTGGTCGTCGATGCAGAATTCGAACCGGATGCGCCCACGCTGACGGTCGGTTGTCCGGACTGGTGCAAAAACGCCTGTATTTCCGCATGCCCCACCGGCGCCTTGAAAGGACCCCGAAAAATCGATCCCCGTCGGTGCATTTCGTATTTGACTTACTTCGGAGAGGATATCACGCCGGAAGAACTCCGGGAGCCCATGGGATTGTGGGTTTACGGTTGCGACCACTGCCAGAACGTCTGCCCCAGGAACCGCGCCTGGATGGCCCGGTCAAAGTTTCTCCCGATCAATGAGAAGGTCGTGAAAATGGCGCCTTCTTTTTCTCTGCCCGCACTGCTTCACATGGACGTGGCCTATTACGAAGCGCACATCCAGCCGCACATGTTTTACATGCCGTCATCGGACTTATGGCGATGGCATATGAATGCGGCCCGGGCCATGGGAAACACACTTGATGCAGTTTATGTGCCGGATCTGGAAAAGGAGATGGTGCAAAACGCCGATGAACGGGTAAGGAAGATGTGTGCATGGGCGCTGGGCCGCATCGGTGGCAAAAAGGCGGAAAAGGCGCTTCAAAATCAGGTCGGAAAATGCGACGATGGGTTGAAAAGTGAAATTGAAAATGCGCTGTCCGGAATAAAGACGCATTTTTGATATAAAACGACGCAAACGGAGGAGTCATGACGACAATATTGCCGACAAAGGAGCAGCTGGAGGATCTGCAAGCCATTTCCAATGATGGCCCATTGGTGATGGTTAACATGCTTCGCTTCAAGCCGAAAGGGGGAGAGGCGTTTTATGAAAAATATTCCCAGCTGATCATGCCGATGTTAAGCAAAATCGGCGCCCACGTGATATATTACGGATCGGATGCCAAGACCTTTATCGGGGAGGATGCATGGGATGCCGTGCTTTTGGTGCAGTATCCCTCCCGATCCGCTTTTTTCAGCATGATAAAGGACAAGGAATACCTCGAAGCAAGCCAGTACAGGGAACAGGGCTTGGAAGATTCGCGGTTGTATATTACGCGGCCGCAGTATGTCATATGGGACCACCCCTGACATTCCGTGGCCGGACCAATGATCCCGTACGCAGGCGTTACGGAACCCCTTACATGAAAACCACTTTTCCGCAGGCATCGTCTCCAGCAACTTCGCCGATCAGGTGGGCATCAACACCCTTGTCCCGGAGCGCTGCCAGGCATTCGGCGGCCTTTGATGCGGGAAGGGAATGGACAAGTCCCCCTGAGGTCTGGGGATCGAACAGGATATCCGCCAGGATATCGTTGATGCGCGGATCAACCGTGACCGGTCCGCTGAAGTGCTTTTTGTTGGCATATGCGCCTGCCGGAAAAAGGCCCATTTCACCAAATTGTATCGCCGATTCAAGGATCGGGATGCTGCTGGTGTCGATCTGCAATTGTTTTCCCGAAGCCCGGGCCATTTCAAAAAGGTGCCCGGCCAGGCCGAATCCGGTAATGTCCGTGCACGCGGTCGGCGAAAAAGCCTGTACCGTTTCCGCAGCCTGCCGGTTGAGCGTGGACGTGACCCGGACCAACAAGTCGGCAATCTTCTGATCGGCAATGTTTCCCTTTACGGCCGTAGCCAGGATGCCGGTGCCGATGGCCTTGCTCAGGATCAGCCGGTCGCCGATTCGTGATCCGGCATTGGTCAAAAGCTTTTGCGGATGGACGATGCCTGTAACGGAAAGACCGTACTTGAATTCCGCGTCATCCACACTATGTCCCCCTGCGAGCACCGCCCCGGATTCATGGATTTTTTCCAGTCCGCCTTCCAGCGTTTCCCGGAGGACCGACTCCGGCAGATCGCCTGCGGGAAAACACACGATGTTCATTGCCGTTACGGGGCGCCCCCCCATGGCATACACATCGCTCAATGCATTGGCTGCGGCGATGCGCCCGAAATCATACGGGCTGTCTACAATCGGCGTAAAAAAATCGAGCGTCTGGATAAGGGCCGTATCTTCGTTTAAAAGATATACGCCGGCATCATCGGAGCTCTCCACGCCAACCAACAGGCGCGGGTCTTTTTTTATGGGCAGATTTGCCACCACGCGGTCCAGGACCCCCGGACCCAGCTTGGCGGCTCAGCCGGAGGCTTTTGTTTTCTGGGTGAGCCGGTATTCGTCAGACATTTCAGGGTTTCCTTTTTTTTCATATCCTCCGGCGTGCCGCTTAAAAAACCACCACGGACGCGTCGAAAACCGGGCCATCTTTGCAGATATGACGATAGCCGTCAGAATAATCCTTTGTTTTGACCGCGCATCCCATGCATACGCCAAGACCGCAGGCCATAATGGTCTCAATGGAGACTTCGCAGCGAATCTGGTGCGCTGCGGCAATATCCGCCACGGCGTGCAAAAGGCCCTGCGGGCCGCAGGAATAAATGATGTCCGGTTTGTGGGTTGCCAGATACACCGCAAGAGGTTCGGTGATCATTCCCTTTTGTCCGCAACTGCCGTCTTCCGTGGTGATGTTTACGCTCATGCCGCGTTCGGAAAAATCCTTTTCGCACAATATATCGGAGACTGTTTTCCCCCCGAGAAACACGGGAACGCCGGAAAGATCGATTCCCTGTTCTCCCAAGGATTCCGCCAGAAAGACAATGGGGGCCACACCGATGCCGCCGGCCACAAGTACCGGTTTTTTTAATCCGGCAGTCAGGGTAAAACCATGCCCCAGGGGACCCAAAAGATCAATGGTCTCATTTGGCGCCATTTCAGAAAGACGTTCGGTAAAACCGCCCACCACCCGGTAAAGGATTTCCAGTCCGGAGACCTTGTTTTTGTCTTTGATGATCCGGTGGATGGAAAACGGGCGGCGCAGCAGGGGATCTAAATGCCCCCTGGCTTTCAGTGTTACGAACTGGCCGGCAGAGGCTTCGGCATATGACAAGTCGCATGAAAGGCCGATTTTGTGATAACCGTTCTTGATTTTGTGATGGTAAAGTATGGTTGATGTTTCCTGGGGCATTCGGTTGTTTCCTTGCATATGGCCTATTGGTACATGCCGGATTATATCATTCCGATGACGGATGCAAACCGCCCGGTGGTGTTTGCGTGCCGGTATGAAAAGAACAGGTGTGTATTGCAGCGGGTGCAGATATTTGCCCATTGGATGTTTCCGGCGCAAACGCCGCACGCTTTCAGTTGGTCATGGCTGGCCTGCCAGAAGTTAAATCGGTTTTGCTCATCCCTGTATTTCCAGAAGGTTACTGGAATTTCCGTTTTGTAGTTGATGAATTCCGCACAGCATGGGCCCAAAGAGGGTCCGATGCCGGCGACAATCCTTTTCGGATCGGCGTTGAAACGGCCTTTCATGGTTTCGATGCAGCTGCCGATGATATTGCCGATGCTGCCGCGCCACCCTGCATGAATGTTTGCAACTACTTTTTGAATGGGGTCATAAAGCATCACCGACTGGCAGTCAGCCACCTGTACGGCAAGCATCTTCCCCGGCTTGCCGGAAACCACGCCATCGGCTTCACAAGGGGCGTCTTGTTCGTCCACGGCGGCATCCATATCTTGGCTTTCCATATCCTCGCTTACAATGATGCGGGTTCCATGCACTTGGGACAGAAAAAACAACGCCCTTCCGCCAAAGCATCCGGCGATCTTACGGCGGTTGTGAAAAACCGCTGAAAGGTCGTCGCCGTTGTTTTTCCCGACATTCAGGGACGCAAAAGAGCCCCCGCTGCATCCGCCTTGTCGGGTGAAAACCCCGTGGCTGAGATCCGGAAATTGATCCAGGATGTCAAAGGTTGCATACAGGATGCCGTTTTTTTCGCGAAATCGCATTACATGGCCCTTGCCAGCGTCAGAAAGCAGACCTGTGAGGCACCGGCACGGTATAATGCGGAGGAACATTCCTCCAGTGTAGCGCCGGTGGTGTATACATCGTCGATTACGAGGATGCGTTTGTTTTTGATCCGGTCTTTATCGGTTACGGCAAAAGCGTTTTTCACATTTTTTCCCCGCTGCTTCCTGTCAAGGCCGGTCTGGGTGTCGGTGTTTTTTACGCGTATCAGTACATTTTCGCATAAAACCATACCGTTTTCCAGAAGTTTATCCCGGCCTTGGGCAGACCACGGCCAGTTGCAAAGCATCCCCATGACCTGGTCAAACCCTCTTTTTACGAGTTTTTGACGATGCAGCGGGACGGGGAGGATCAAATCGATTTTTCCGTTGTCATAATGCTTCAGCAGATGAATATGCAAAAGGGCGCCAAGGGGGCGTCCGAGTCCGGTTTTTCCATGATATTTATAGGTGTGTACGAGTTTTTTCAGTGTACCGGAATACTGCCCGCAAGCCCGTGCGGAAACAAAGCGCTTTTTCCCCGCTATATCAGCTGAAATACACTGGCCGCAAAGGTGGTTTTCAACCGATCTGCTGATAAACTGTTCTCCGCAGCGGGTACAGAAGGGCGGCGTCACCGGCAAGTAGCCGTCAATGCATCCGCTGCACAGGCATGGCGCCATTATTTCGGCAAAGATCTGTTCAGCCGTTTCATTTACAAGGCTGTTTCCGGCTGCAGGGCGTTCTTCTGCACCCGCGTAATTTGCCCGCTCAATAAATTCATTGCAGCAAAAGCATATATCGGGAAAAAGGCCGCTGGATATACCCTGCCGTATCCCCTGAAGAATCTGTTTCCAGCCAGCCACAGGAAAGCAACTCCTCGACATCATTTCATGTGCCGGACGATCTCATTTCCAAATGCAGAGCAGTTTATTTCCTTTGCTCCTGGTATCTGGCGGGCAAGGTCATATGTTACCGTGCCGGATTTCACCGTTGCCTGGAGACTGCTGCGGATCAGCTCCGCTGCGACGTTCCATCCAATGTGGTCAAGCATCATGGCGCCTGAAAGAATCAGGGAACTGGGGTTTACCTTGTCAAGCCCCGCATACTTTGGCGCCGTGCCGTGGGTTGCTTCAAACACCCCACATTCATTGCTGATATTGGCACCTGGTGCCATTCCAAGCCCACCCACCTGGGCTGCAAGCGCATCGGATATGTAATCTCCGTTCAAATTCGGGGTTGCGATGACGCTGAATTCTTCGGGCCGGAGCAGCACCTGCTGGAACATCATATCTGCGATCCGGTCTTTAATAACGATTTTTCCTTCCGGCGGAGATCCGTCATAGTTGTCATACAGCTCTTCTTCGGTAATGATCTTGTCCCGGAACTTTTCGATGGCCACCTCGTAACCCCAGTTTCGAAACGCGCCTTCCGTGAATTTCATGATATTGCCCTTGTGCATCAGGGTCACGCTGGGATATTCGTTTTCAATGGCATGTTCAATGGCCTTGGCCACGAGCCGCTTCGTGTTTCCGGGGCTGATGGGCTTGATTCCGATGCCTGAATTTTCTGGAAGGTCAGCACCCATCACGTCCCGTAAAAAAGCGGAGACTTTTTCGGCGCCGGGGCTCCCGGATGCCCACTCAATGCCTGCATAGACATCCTCCGTATTTTCCCTGAAAATGACCATGTCGATCTTTTGGGGATTTTTCATGGGGGAAGGGACGGAATCGACGTATTTGACGGGGCGAATACAGGCGAAAAGGTCCAGTTTTTGACGGATGGTTACGTTGAGGCTCCGGATACCTTCGCCCACGGGCGTGGTAAGCGGCCCCTTTATGGCTACCATGTGGTCTTTTATTTCCCCCAACGCCTCGTCGGACAACCACTGGCCGTCTTTTTTAAACCCCTTTTCACCCACAAACAATTCGTGCCAGAAGATCTTTCTTTCTCCGGGGTACGCAATATTTACTGCGCCATCGATGACGGCCTTGGTGGCCCGCCAGATATCGGGTCCGATCCCGTCTCCCTCGATAAAGGGGATGATGACATGATCCGGCACAATAAGCTCTCCGCTGCTGTTTTTTGTTATTTTTCCAGGTTGATCCATGTGCTTTCCGGGTTCCTTTCAACAGTTGGTTTTTCGTTTTTCACGACTTCGCTGGCGAACGGCTTCATATATGGCGATCGCGCCTGCAACCGAAGCATTCAGGGAGTTCACCGCCCCGAATTGAGGAATATGGCAGAGATGGTCGCAGTTTTGGGCAACAAGTCGCCGGATTCCCGTATGTTCACCGCCAACGACAATGGCGCAGGCGCCGGTCATATCCACATCGTATACCGATAAATGCCCCTTGCGGTCAAGTCCGGTAATCCACGCATTGCTTTTTTTCAGTTCTTTCATTGTACTGACAAGGTTTGTCACCCGGCATATTCTGCAATGCTCCATTGCGCCGGCCGAAGCCCGCGAAACGGATGGTGATAAAGGTGCGCACCGGTCCTTTGGTACGATAACGCCGGTAACGCCCGCGCATGCCGATGTGCGGATCAGCGCGCCCAGGTTGCGGGGGTCTTCAACGCTGTCAATAATGACGTATAAAGGGCTGGAAGTTCCTGTGCCATTCTGTTTGAACAGGGTGAAAAGGCTTTCCGGCATAAAAGGTGTCACTTTTGCGGCAATCTGTTGATGCTGGTCGGTTCGGGCGAGCCTCCCCAGTTCATCCGCCGATTTCTGGTGCACGGGAATATTTTTTTCCCGTGCCGCATCGGCGATGCCCTCCGGCAGCGGTCGCCCGGCATATAGCTCATAAAATTCACGCCTGCCTGCATGCAGCGCTTCTTCGACGGAATGGATGCCGGATATGATTTCAAACGTGTTTTTCATCATCACCCGTATACTTGCGGATCAGCCCGGAAAGCGCCTTGATTGCGTCATCGAGCCGGTCGTTGACAACAATGTGGTCGTAAAAATCGCTGCCGGCAATTTCTTTGTGGGCATGCGCGATCCTTTTCAGGATTTCTTCCTCTTTGTCCGTGCCCCTGGACCGCAAACGAGATTCCAGGATTTCAATGGAAGGGGGCATGATAAAGATGGCGATGCTTTCCGGAAAACGGCTTTTTATCTGGGCCGCCCCGGCCACATCGATGTCGAGGAGGATGTGCCGGCCTGAAGAAAGCATTTCGTTCAGCTTTTCCGCACAGGTGCCGTAGTAGTTGTCATGCACCTTCGCCCACTCCGCCCACTTTCCGTTTCTGATTTTATCCTCGAACATTTCCTTTGAAATAAAAAAGTAATCCTGCCCGTTCACTTCGTTTTCACGGGGTGACCTTGTCGTATGAGACACGGAATAAGCAAGGGATTTGAAACGGCTTTGCAATGCATTGCAAAGCGTTGTTTTGCCTGCGCCGGAGGGTGCGGATACGATAAAAAGCGCTCCTTTCTGCGGTGCATCAGACATAGGATCAGCCATCAGGTCAGACATCGTCCCTCCGGTGACATTATCCCTGGTCCTTTGTTCTTGAGGGTTCCTTTTCCCGGAGCGTTATGAACCGTTGCGAAAGGGTTTCGGACTGTATGGAGGATAAAACGATATGATTGGTCTTTGTGATGATGATGGAGCGGGTGCGGCGGCCGTGGGTGGCATCAATAAGGCGCTGTTCCTCCTTGGCCTCGTCCTTGAGTCGTCTCATGGGGGCGGAGTTTGGTGCAAGAATGGCGATCACTTCATCGGCGACAATGGTGCTTCCGAATCCGACATTGAGTAAGTTGTAATTCATTTTTAACTCCTTTTGGTGAGGGCAGGTCAACTTTTGAGATGGGTTCAGCACTATTCAACGTTTTGAATCTGTTCCCTGATTTTTTCAAGCTCTGTTTTTGCCGATACAATAATATGGGAAATGTCGGCATTGCCGGCTTTGGACCCCATGGTATTGAATTCCCTTAAAAATTCCTGGAGAAGAAAATTCAGGGATCTCCCTGCCGGCGCATCGGCTTCCGCT